>NZ_JRND01000020.1:0-90518 GCF_000758945.1 Lancefieldella parvula DNF00906 | reverse complement strand
ATGTTAACACGCTACAGAATCATAACCACCCGCATGTGAACCACCTCTCATTTCTTATGTCCAAGAAATGGGAGGTGGTTCACGACTGGCGAGAAGGACCTTTTACTTGTAGACGCTCTTTTGAGTTCACTATGACATCTCTCGAGGTAAAACGATGGTAAAGCGTGTGCCTACACCCTCGCGTGAAAGTACCTCAATAGAGCCGTCATGATTATCGACAATCCATTTAGCAATGGACAAGCCAAGTCCAGAACCCTCGTTGCTTTCAATACGAGCGTTGTCGGCTCTCCAGAATCTCTCAAAAATATGAGCGGCTGCTGCCTCGGACATACCCATGCCCTCATCTTCGATTGAAACTTGAACAGTTTTCTCGTCATACGCGACATTAAAAGAAATGGTGGTCTGAGCAGCAGAATATCGAGCAGCATTTTGCACGATGATACGGATAGACTGCTTAATCATTGCGGTATCAGCAAGCACCTGATAGCAATCGTCTGTTTGTGTACTCTGATCAAATTTCAGCACATACTGATGATCTGGATCAATCATTTCCGACTCTTCACAGACCTCAGAAGTTATCCGTGCAAGATTGAGCTTAGTCTTTGTGAGGGTATTTCTTCCTGCGTCTCCGCGTGCTAAGAAGAGGAGCTGCTCAACAAGGTCATGCATGTGTTCGCTCTCGGATTTGAGGGCAGCAATGGACTCGTCAAGTACCGCTTCATCTGTCTTACCCCAGCGATCCAGCATGTCAGTATAACCTCGGATAACAGCTATAGGCGTACGAAGCTCGTGACTAGCATCGTTAACAAAACGCATCTGCTGTAGCTTTGCTTCCTGCATACGACGGAGCAGTTTATTCAAGGCGATCTCAATACTTGCTAGGTCTTGGTCACCTGTTTGAATCTTAGGAGCGTTAATATTAGCTTCTTCGATGGCCTGCTCAAGACTTCTGATTTTCTCGCTTTTAACCAGGGTGTCACTTGTTGTTTTATCAGCAGCAAGTACATCTGCATTAACGAGTTGATCTGCTTTAAGAGCAAGTGTATTAAGGGGCTGAAGAGCTCTTCTGACGCGACGCATATCACCGAAGAATGATAAAAGATCAATAGTTTCCCAGATAAGAATTGCAATATACAGGGGCCAGAAACGGGCTAAGTCTACACCTAAATCAAATATTTTTGCGCCAAAAGTAGGGCCATGAACAATGTATTTTAGGCTTGAGAGTCCGTGTAAGAAAGTGAATCCAGAAAGAGAAATAGAGTGAGACTCAGTAGGGAAAAATCCTAGGTAAAAAGTACCTTGCGGAACATGCTGGTTATACATATAAATAAAAATCAGAGCAATAGTTACCAGTAAAAAGAGATCAAAGCCGACGTAATTCAGCAGCTTACGCCACCAAAATCCCCAGGTAATTACTCCAGCTGTCGACGAATCAGAGGGTGTAAAGAAAGGCTTTTTATGCTCTTGTATAGTGGAACGATTATGCTTCTCTGATGACATATCCGACTCCACGAACAGTAGTAATTAGCTTGATGTTATAGCGGTCGTCAATTTTTGCACGTAGATGGGCAATATGAACATCTACGTTATTAGTTTCTCCGGCAAACTCATAACCCAAAGCTTCAGAAGCAATACGCTCACGGCTCATAACTACACCAGCGTGTTCCATAAGCATACGGAGGACTTCAAATTCCTTAGTGGTGAGTTCGATTGTATCGTTCTTGACACAGACTTCTCTACGATCAACATCAAGCGAGACACCTTTAATTGTAAAGGTGCTTGTAGCAGCTGTTTGAGGAATTGTCGGGGAGTTTAAACTGTCTGCCTCATGGTGTTTGAGGGCCACTCGAATGCGGGCGAGAAGTTCCTCTATCGCAAAAGGTTTGGTGAGGTAGTCATCTGCACCCGCATCGAGACCAGCTACTTTATCCATAACCGAATCACGAGCAGTAAGCATGATGGTAGGCGTGTTTTTCTCGCGACGAATCCTTCTAAGAACTTCTAGACCGTTCAGCTGGGGGAGAAGTACATCAAGCAAGATAAGGTCGTAGTCATTTGATAGTGCTTTTTCAGCTCCGGTTCTTCCGTCAAGAGCTTTGTCTACTTCATAGCCCTCATGTTTAAGCTCGAGTTCTATAAAGCGTGCAATTTTTTCTTCATCTTCAACGATAAGAACCTTAATCATTTTCTCGCCTAAATATCGAAGTTTTCTATTTTAGGTTTGGAACCAATTGCATTTTATTTTTTGTCGATAACATCTTTTTTGATGGAACCCGCTGCATCTGCAGCCTTATCCATCGCCTCATTTACATCAACAACAATAGGATAAGCTCCCTGGATGTGATAACGCATTTCAAAGAACAGACCAATGATAAGTAGCCAGAATGTAGCACCCCAGAGGAATAGTCCAACAATTGGAATAATTACTGGCATGGCCATGAACTGCTCACCGCGACGAGTAACAATAAATTTTGTCTCTACGCTTTTATGGAACAGCTCTTTGCACTTCTCCCAGAGAGAAGACATGTTCTCTGAGAAATCTGACTTCTTGCTTGATTCTTGGTAGGCAATTTGAGCTGCTTCCATTTCTGGAGAAACGTCTGACTGTGCAGCTGACTCAGTAGTATAGTTTGCAGTCTGCTTAGTGGACTTGCCCTGCTTCTCGAGCCAAATAATTGCATCAAGAACATTATCATCACAAGCGTCAAGTGCTGCCTTTGCGTCCTCGTAGCTTACGCCGCACTTCTCGCGAATTACTTCAACCTTTTCTAGCTTTTCCATGATCAGCTTCCTTTCGAGATGTTAAAGACGCCTCTCGTCTTCGTGATACATGGTCTCTTATAAAGATTAACCAATTATTGAGACTAGATTAAGCTTTCATAAGTATTTTAATGGGATTGTTTACACGTCTCAATTACAGGTAGCGCGCTTACCACTTACCGATTACTTATAAAACTAGCTTGTTTTAGCTATTCAGCAGTTTGAAACTATTAAATAGTTATATATAGCTAACTTATGGCAGTTGAAGCCTTGCTTTCTCTGTCAAAGCCAGCCTGAATAACAGACACTACATTGTGAGTTTGTGGCAGGAGGCGGTGTGGGTATGGCAAATCGTCAAAACCAAAGTGTTCAAGCTACTGAGCCCAATCAAAATACAAAACAGGATCCTCAGCAATCTGAAGTAAATCCTGTTGCAGTATTGCTCGAGTGGTCAGACAGAAAAAGTATGTACGCGCTCTCTGTCATCCTTGCTATTATTGGCGTTTTGGGAGGAATGGTTCCCTACGTTGCCGCAGGCAACATGGTGGTTGGTATCTTTAATGGAATTCAAGAATGGTCGTTTTACCTGTATTGGGGACTTATAGCGGGTCTTAGCTATTTAGTAAAAATAGTTTTTCACCATCTTTCAACTATCGTTTCTCATAAGGCAACGTTTGCGACAATTGCAAACATGCGCACCCGAGTGGCAAAGAAGTTGACAACTATCCCCATGGGATATGTGCTTGATACGCCATCCGGCTCTCTCAAACGCCTTTTGGTCGAGAAGATCGATAGTATTGAAACCACACTTGCTCATGCAGTTCCTGAATTAACTTCAAACCTTACAGCTGCTTTTGCGGTTTTTGTGTACCTCATTGTTTTAGACTGGCGACTTGCTCTTGCTGCTCTTCTCACTATTATCGTGGGACTTGCCTGTTTATCAGGCATGATGAAAGATTATGAGTATTGGTATAAAAATACTATCGTAACCGGTAAAGAGATGAATAATGCTTCAGTTGAGTATGTGTCAGGAATTGAGGTAATTAAGGCTTTTGGGCAGTCCGCTAGCTCTTACGAGAAGTTCTCAAAAGCTGTTTATGCCTCTGCCCATGCTTTTATTGATTGGATGAAGCATTGCCAAATCTGGCAGGATGCCATGTTGTCCATTGCTCCTGCAACGTTAGTAACGGTATTGCCCCTTGGATGCTTGTTTGTGCTTCAGGGAACTCTTTCTCCTTCTACGTTTGTTATGTGTGCCGTGCTTTCTCTAGGTATTTTTCAGCCGCTCTTTGAAGCGATGAGCTTTATGGATTCTCTTGCGCAGGTAGGTTCTGTTGTCAAAGAAATTTCTGAGGTTTTGAATTACCCAGATCAGATGAGAGCCACGGCTCCCTGCCCACTTGAAGGGACTGAAATTAAGTTAAGCGATGTTCGTTTCTCGTATGGAAGTAATGAGGTAATTCACGGAATTAATCTAGATATTGAGCCAGGACAAGTTACGGCACTTGTTGGTCCAAGTGGATCAGGTAAGTCTACTGTTGCACGGCTTATCGCTGGTTTCTGGGATCCAAATGAAGGGTCTGTTTCTATTGGAGGACAAGATATTCGCTCCTGCACTCCAACTCAACTCGCAGACCTTGTAGCTTACGTTGATCAAGATAGTTACCTTTTTGATGAAACCATTATGGAAAATATCAGGATGGGTAAAAAAGACGCTACTGATGAAGAGGTAATTGCTTGTGCAAAAGCTTCTGGATGCCACAACTTTATCCAATCGCTTCCTCATGGTTATCAAACGGTTGTAGGAGGCTCGGGAGGTCACCTTTCTGGTGGCGAGCGTCAGCGCGTAGCAATTGCTCGAGCTATGCTCAAAAATGCACCTATTATCATGCTCGACGAAGCAACGGCTTACGCGGATCCAGAATCAGAAGCAGAGGTTGAATCTGCAGTTGCAAAGCTGGTGGCTGGTAAAACGCTGGTGGTTATCGCGCACCGCCTTTCTACTGTACAAAATGCCGACAAAATTGTTGTTGTTAATGATGGATCCATTGAAGCTGAGGGTACGCACGAGCAGCTTATGGAGGCATGTCCGCTCTATGCAACCATGTATCGCGCTCATATCGGCGCACTTGATGAGGCTTAAGGAGGGGAGTAGCAATGTTATCTGTCCTAAAAATGTATTTTCAGTTTGGAAGTTCTTATCGCCAGAAACTCTATAAGGGCCTTTTCTTTACCATTCTTGGCTGCCTCTTTGAAGGCGTACAAATAACGGCGCTTTGGATTGTTTTTACTGCTCTTACTACGGATACACTCTCAACTCAGACGATATTTTCTGCGCTGGGAGTTATGCTTCTGAGCATTATAGGAGCGTTCATTTGCGCTCATTTTAAGAGTGAGAATTTCTGTGATGCTAATTTTAGTATGGCTGGTACCAAGCGCGCGGAAATTGGAGATACACTGCGCCGCTTACCAATGGGCTATTTTAACGAGAATAGCCTTGGAGGAGTAACAGCTGTTATGACCAATCAGCTAGATGTAATGCAAAATCTTGGCGGCCTACTTTATATGATGGTTGTTGGAGGATTAGCTTTAACTGCAATTATTGTTGCGTTCTTGTTTGTGTTTTGTTGGCAACTAGGCCTTATAACTGCGGCTACATTTGTTCTTTTCTGCATTACTATGGAGCTGCTCCAGGCCTACGTGCGCAATGTATCAGATAAGTATGTAGCTGCTAATACCACCTTAATCAGCTCTGTTCTTGAATATGTCCGCGGCATTAGTGTAGTAAGGGCGTTTTCTCTTATTGATGACGCTGAAGGAAAATATGCCAAGGCAGTTGACGATTGTCGCGTTCAAGCGCTTAACCTTGAGCTTAAGGCGCTTCATTTCTCAGTTTTGCAAATGGTCATCTCCAAGGCTACCAGCATTATCATGTGCCTGGTATCAGTTGGTCTATGGCTCTCTGGAACACTTGATACAGCTACTTGTTTAACCGTAGTAGTTATGTCATTTATGTTGTTTAGTCGCCTAGAATCTGCTGGTCGTTTCTCAACTATTCTGCGTAATCTTGAAATTGCAATGGAACAAACAAACGCTATTCTCGCCACCCCCGCAATGGAGGAGGGAGAGGGTCTTGAGAAGGCGGCATCTTGCGACATTGAACTTTCACATGTTTCCTTTGGCTACGATGACAGGCAAATTCTTGAAGATGTGAGTCTATCTATTCCCGCAGGCACCTCCTGTGCCATCGTGGGTCCTAGTGGATCTGGTAAGACAACGCTTGTCCGTCTTATTGAGCGCTTTTGGGATGTAAATGCAGGTCAAGTGACCCTTGGTGGACGCGATGTGCGCGACTATAAAGTTGACGCCCTACTCCAAAATTTCTCTACCGTATTTCAGGGAGTATTCCTTTTTGATGACACTATTGAGAACAATATCAAGTTTGGTAATCCAAGTGCAACTCATGAGCAAGTAGTTGACGCAGCTAAGCGCGCCTGCTGTGAAGAGTTTATTGAGGCTTTGCCTGATGGATATGAAACACGCTTAGGAGAAGGCGGCTCAATGCTCTCTGGTGGCGAGCGTCAGCGTCTTTCTATTGCGCGCGCTATCTTAAAAGATGCGCCAATCGTTGTGCTTGATGAGGCTACAGCTAATGTTGATCCAGAAAATGAGCTTGAACTCCAGCGCGCAATCGCCGAGCTCACAAAGTCTAAGACTGTCATCATGATTGCCCATCGTTTAAAAACGGTGCGCAATGCAAATCAGATACTTGTCCTGGATAAGGGTCGTATTGTTCAGCGGGGAACCCATGAATCTCTCATGAAAGAAGGTGGCATCTACGCTGATTTTGTTAACATGCGCGAGAAAACCGTCGGCTGGAAAATTGCGTAACTACTGGCAAGCCACTGAGAAATATCACACGTAAAAAAATATGCACCCAAGCAGCGCTTGGGTGCATATAACGTTAAAGCTGAAATGCGGTTTACTGAACCTGGCAAATCATAGCAACATTAGTTGAAGTGGTGTAGTCACCAAGACGTGGGCTGGTATGAGGATCACCAGCAGTCAGAACAACAATGTCACCGGTCTCAACAACACCAACTTCCTTTGCAATGTTCAGGGCGTTGTACATGGTGTTAGAAAGAGTGCCCTGCTCAGAGGTCTTGAATGCATAGACACCCCAATAGAAGCAGGTGCGACGAACCGCCTCATCGGATGGAGACATTGCATACAGAGGGCGCTTTGGACGGAAGTTAGAAACAAGGCGAGCGGTACGACCAGAGTGTGTTGGGCAGATGATGCACTTAGCGTCAACACGGATTGCCATATCAACTGCAGCAAAGCCAGTAGCACCGTTGACGTTCTTAAGGCCCTCACGCTGGTGATAGACATCTTTGACTGGCAGGTACTTCTCGGTCTCCTTGCAGATGGAAGCCATAGTCTTTACTGCCTCAACAGGGTACTTACCAGCTGCGGACTCACCAGAAAGCATGACGCAGTCAGTGCCGTCGTAGATTGCGTTAGCAACGTCCGTAACCTCTGCGCGGGTTGGGCGAGGGTTGCGAATCATGGAGTCAAGCATCTGAGTTGCGGTAATAACAGGCTTGTAAGCGTCGTTGCACTTCTTGATGACAGTCTTCTGGATGTGAGGAACCTCAGCTGCAGGAACCTCAACACCAAGGTCACCACGGGCAACCATGATGCCGTTAGAAGCTGCAAGAATCTCGTCAAAGTTCTTTACGCCAAGAGCAGACTCAATCTTAGGGAAGATCTGTACGTTAGGAGTACCCATCTCACGGCAGATGTTACGAATCTCCTCAACTGCAGCACCATCACGAATGAAGGAGGCAGCAATTGCGTCAATACCAAGCTCGCAACCAAACATGATGTCTGCGCGGTCCTGCTCAGTGACGGAAGGAAGGCCAATGTTGACGTTAGGAACGTTTACGCCCTTCTTCTCGCCAAGCTCACCGCCGTTGATAATCTTGCAGTGCATGTCAGTGCCCTCAACGTGATCAACCTCGAGGCCAATGAGACCGTCATCAATAAGGATGATGGAACCCTTCTTGACCTCTTTTGGAAGATTCTTGTAGTCAAGTGAGAAGCGCTGAGCATTACCAATGACATCATCATCGGTAGTTACAATGACGGACTCACCAGTAGTAAGGGTGACCTTCTTGCCATCCTCGAGAAGACCGGTGCGAACCTCAGGACCCTTTGTATCAAGCATGATAGCAATAGGAATACCAAGCTCATCAGAGATAGAACGAACGCGACCAATCATAGTGCGGTGATACTCATGGCTACCGTGCGAGAAGTTAAAACGTGCGACGTTCATGCCAGCAAGAATGAGCTCACGAAGGACCTCATCACTTTCTGTAGCAGGACCCATAGTACAAACAATCTTGGTCTTTTTGCGAGCCATATCTCTCCTTTTCATAGGAATTGAAATCACATTCGGTTATCAATAGTAACCGTTTTTGAAGCGATTGTTTCTCTGGCGCTTAGCAAACCACACTTTTATCAACATAGTCAGTACCCTCAGCAAAAGCAGTTGCGTTATCAAGCGTAACCTGAGCAATTTGTGAGAGAGCCTCATGAGTAAAGAATGCCTGGTGGCTTGTCATGACTACGTTAGGGAAGGAGCAAAGGGTAGAAGTAACTGAGTCAAAGACCTCAGCACCACGGTCCTTATAAACGTTTGGATTTTCTTCTTCATAAACGTCAAGGCCACAAGCACCAATCTTGCCAGAAAGAATGCCGCGAATAAGAGCCTTGGTGTCAATAAGTCCTCCGCGACCAGTATTAACGAGAATGACGCCATCTTTCATCTTTCCGATGGTCTTATCGTTAATCATGTGATAGCTCTCATCATTCAAGAAAGCGTGGAGTGAAATAAAGTCCGAACGCTCCCAAAGCTCATCGTAGCTGACATACTCATCAACAACATGCTCGTCATTGACAAGGCTCATGTTTGGATACAGGTCTGCACCAAGAACATGCATACCAAAGCCTTTACAAATGCGGCAGAGTGCAGCGCCAATGCGACCAGTGCCTACAATACCTGCAGTTTTGCCGTGAAGGGTATCGCCAACAAGACCAACAAGTGAGAAGTTATTCTCGCGAATTCTGATGTAGCCACGGTGAATACGACGGTTAGCAGCAAGCGCAAGACCCATTGCGTGCTCTGCGATTGCTTCAGGGGAGTAAGCAGGTACGCGCGTAACCGTAATACCAAGGTCTTTAGCAGCGTTAACATCAACAGCATCAAAACCAGCGCAGCGCATAAGTAGAAGCTTAACGTCAAAGCCGGCAAGAATCTCAAGAGTCAGGATTGAAGCATCTGCGTTTACAAAAGCGCAGACAGCGTCATAACCCTTAGCAAAGCCTGCGGTCATAGGCGTAAGGTTTGACTCGATGTAGTCAATTGAAACATCTGGATACTTTGGAAGCTCAAGGTTAAAGGAATCCTTGTCGTAACTTTGAGCACCATAAAACAGGATTTTCATAACTGCCTCCTTGCCAAAACTAACGTTTGGCTTATGTTGTTATGTTCTGCGTTTATTGTACCCCTTGGATAACAATTATTCGCCGCATAACAGGAGTTTTAAGAAATATTTATGAGGTTTAAAAAAACAAAGAATACGGTAAAATGATAGAGCATTGTAAGGTCCTATGATAGGACGTTGTAAGGTCCTGACACGGCAACCTTGGTGAGCCCTTGCCCCTTCTCCTGGGGAATTATGATCGGGCATCAATCTGTCAGGTAGAAACCCAGGAGGAACATTGCAAGAGTATCTTTCAAGTGCGGCTGATGTAATCAGTGCGCAAAAAACTGATGCTGAAGCTGGCCTTTCTGATGCAGAAGCAGCTTCGCGTCTTGAGGCCCACGGTCTTAATAAGCTCAAAGAAGCGCCAAAAGAATCAATTATTAAAAGATTCTTTGCACAGATGGCTGATCCTATGGTCATCATGCTTCTTGTCGCTGCTGCGATTTCTGCTGCTGAAGGCATTTATACCGGAGAAGGCGGAATTGCAGACGTTGTAATTATTCTGTTTGTTGTTGTCATCAATTCCGTTCTTGGTGTTGTCCAGGAGGGCAAAGCCGAAGAGGCTCTTGCTGCTTTGCAAGAGATGAGCGCAGCTCAGAGCAAGGTTATCAGAGACGGTCGTCTTGAGACGGTTGCCTCAACCGAGCTTGTTGTGGGCGATATTATTCTGCTTGAGGCAGGTGACTCTGTCCCAGCTGATTGCCGCATTCTTGAGAGCGCTTCTATGAAGGTAGAGGAGTCTGCGCTCACGGGTGAATCAGTTCCTGTCGAGAAACACGCTGAGACCCTTAGCCTTGCTGAAGACACCGATGACATTCCTTTGGGTGACCGAAAGAATATGTGCTACTCCGGATCTATTGTGGTCTATGGACGCGGTCGTGCAGTTGTTGTTGCAACAGGCATGGACACCGAGATGGGCAAGATTGCAGATGCAATTTCTCAGGCAGAAGAGGGGCAGACTCCACTTCAGATTGCGCTTGATAAGCTTTCACATACACTTACCATTCTTGTTGTTGTCATCTCACTGCTTGTTTTTGCAACAGGCTTTATTAAGCACGGCGCCGAGATGTTTGGCAACTTTGACCTTGTCCTAAGTACGTTTATGGTTGCAGTTTCTCTTGCAGTAGCTGCAATTCCAGAGGGTCTTGTTGCTGTTGTTACCATCGTTCTTTCTATGGGTGTTACTAGAATGAGCGAGCGTCACGCTATTGTTCGTCGACTTACCGCAGTTGAAACCCTTGGTTGTACTCAGGTAATTTGTTCCGATAAGACCGGTACTCTGACCCAAAATAAGATGACTGTTGTCCGTCATGAGACAGAAAATCTTGATGCACATGTACGTACCATGGCACTGTGCTCTGATGCTACCTGGGATGATGCGGAACAGGTAGCAAAGGGTGAGCCTACTGAGGCTGCTCTTGTTGCAGACGCTGCAAAACTTGGATACACCACAAGTGACCTTGCTTCTTCTCGCCCTCGTATCGGCGAGGCGCCCTTTGACTCTGTTCGTAAGATGATGTCTGTTGTGGTGCGCACCCGCTCTGGCAAGGTTGTACAGCACACTAAGGGTGCGCCTGACGAGGTACTTGCTCGCTGCACCAAGATTATGACAAGTGATGGCATTATTGACCTCACCGATGAGGCTCGCTCTGAGATTTTGGCTCAGAACAAGTCTATGGCTGACCAAGCACTTCGCGTTATGGCATCTGCCCGTCGTGATTGGGGAACAGAAGCTCCTCAGAGCTATGATCCAGCTAACCTTGAGCACGACATGATCTTTGTGGGACTTTCCGGCATGATTGACCCAGTTCGTCCTGAGGTCAAGGGTGCTGTTGCAGAGGCGCATAGCGCTGGTATGCGTACCGTTATGATTACGGGCGATCACATTGATACGGCCGTTGCTATTGCGGTTGAGCTGGGCATTATTACCAATCGCTCTCAGGCAATTACCGGCGCACAGCTTGATAAGATTTCTGACGAAGAGTTTGAGCAGCGTATTGAGACAATTGGCGTTTATGCACGTGTTCAGCCTGAGCACAAGGTCCGCATTGTTGATACCTGGCGCAAGAAGGGCATGGTTACGGCCATGACAGGTGACGGCGTTAATGATGCTCCTTCCATTAAACGCGCTGATATTGGTATTGGTATGGGCATTACTGGTACCGATGTTACTAAGGGCGTTGCAGATATGGTTCTGGCTGACGATAACTTTGCCACCATCATTAGCGCCTGCGAAGAGGGAAGACGCATCTACGACAACATTCGTAAGTGCATCCAGTTCCTCTTGAGCTCCAACCTTGCTGAGGTCATTTCCGTCTTTATTGCGTCCCTGGTTGGCTTTACTATCCTTCAGCCTACCCACCTTCTGTGGATTAACCTGATTACTGACTCTCTGCCAGCTCTTGCTATGGCAACCGAGAAGGCTGAGCCAGGTATTATGAAGCGTAAGCCTCGTAACCCTAAGGACGGTATCTTTGCAGGTGGCGTTGGTTTTGACTGTCTTGTTCAGGGCTCTATCATTGCTCTTCTTACCCTTGCCAGCTATTTCATTGGCCATTACTTTGAGTATGGAACCTTTGATATCTCACAGGTTATTACTAACCCAGAGGCTGGCGTTGAGGGTATGACCATGGCATTCTTGACGCTTTCTATGGTTGAGATGTTCCACTCCTTTAATATGCGTTCTCTGCGTGGTTCTATCTTTAAGCTAACCAGCCAAAACATTTGGCTGTGGGGTTCTTTTGTTATGTCTTTGATTCTCACCTTTGTGGTAATTGAGACACCACTTTCTCAGGCATTTGGCTTTGCTGAGATTGGCTTTGAAGAGTACGCCATGGCAATGCTTTTAGCTGCATCGATTATTCCTCTGATGGAGCTTTATAAGGCTGTTATGCGTTCTGTTCAAAAGAACAAAGCATAAGGTAAGGAGCACTCTTGTCCGCTAAGCGTACAAAAAGTTCCAAAAAACTAGGAGCCGGCAGGACTCAAGGGTCACTGCCGGCCCTTTCTTCATTGCTGGATGTTCCAGCGTATGAGCAGTTGACTCCATCGTCGGCTCAGATGCAGGCTTACGCAGACGTCGTATCTGAGCTTGAAGCCCAAGGGGTTTCTCGCCAGACGATGACCATGGCTTGCGTGGTCCGCTTGGATAGGGGATTTCCTGCGGTTGTTTCGGAGCAGGGAGTGTTTCGCGCCGAGTTTGCCGCGCGCGTGACCAAGGGCCAGAACTCTACGGTGGCCGTGGGAGACTGGGTGTGCGCACGCATTCCGGACTCGCACGATATGGGCATCATCGAGGCGGTTCTGCCGCGAGAGACCGATATTGCTCGCTGGAAGGGTGGAGCCCGTGGTCAAAAGCAGACTTTGGCCGCAAACGTTGATCTGGTGCTTGTAGTACAGGCCTTGGACGGCGAGGTTGTCTCGGTAGATCGTATTGTGCGCTCAGCAGTTATTTCTAAAGACTGCGGCGCTGCTTGCGCTGTGGTGCTTACTAAGTCAGATGTGGCAGGTCCGGAGCTTTTGGCTCAAGAGATTTCTTCTATCACCGCAGCTCTTGGCTCTACAGTAAAAATTGTTGCAACAGCTTCAAAGCTTGAGGGCGAGAAAACCGATGCACTTGTAGATCTTGCGCGGACCGCTCAAAAGCTTGGAGCTGCGTGGGGAATTGATGCAGTTCGTAGTCTTGTTCCTTACGGCTCCGTGGCCATTGTGCTAGGAGAATCAGGTGCTGGTAAATCAACGCTTCTGAATGCGCTTTTGGGACATGAGGCGCTTGAAACGGGAGAAGTCCGCGAGTCTGATAAGGCTGGTCGTCATACAACGGTTGCTCGTCGCATGGTAGCGCTTCCTGACGCTGGTGTTATTGTGGACGAGCCTGGCCTCAGAAGTCTGCCTATTGTGGGTCATGAGAGGGGATTGCAGAAGATATTCCCGCATATCTCTGAAGCTGCTCAGACGTGTAAGTTTAGGGATTGCACCCATACTCATGAGCCAGGATGTAGCGTTCAAGACGCCCTGCATGAGGGCAAGATTACAGAACCCCAGTTAAAGGCGTATTTATCTCTGGCAAAAGAAATGCGAGAAAGTCAACAATCGCTTGACCCTGATGTTGTGCTTTAAGCTTTAACAGCGAAAATCCTCTAAGCACCCTGGCTTGACTAGGGTGCTTTTTGTCAAACTAGCTGGAAACATGCTATATTGAGACCGACGAGGGTTGGTCCCGCCCAGCTAATTGGGGAGGGTCAGCCCTCGTTTCTTACGTCAGTAAGATCACTCAGAAAATCAATCATTACAATCTCTGAAAAATGTAGCAGTTATGATGTTCTAAAAATTTTTATATATCAAATTAGATAAAAATTTAAATTACCCATTTTTCTTCCCGCTGCTTCAGCCTTTGGGTTTATTACTTTGCGTCAGATTCGCGTCAGCTGTCGGACATATTTGTGCAGGTAAATCTTTTGTTTTTGTATTTTCTCTCTCATGCCAAGTGCACAATCTATGTATCGCAAATGGAGGGAGGACAAACAGTGACTAAGAAAACAAGAATTTTAATTTCTGTGTTAAGCGCACTTTTGGCCAGTTTTTGTTTCTTTGCATACGTACAAAGCGTTCGCGCTGATGCAGAGAAGTCACGAGCAGAGGCAATACAAAAATACGGTGGAGAACTCACGTCAATTCTGGTGGCCACAAAACAAATAGAACCTGGAGAAACTCTCTCATCTTCTAATACCCAGATAAAAAGCTGGATTTCTGATTTGATTCCCGAAGGCGCAATTACTAATCCAGAAAGTGTTATGGGTCGTACGGTTTCATCAGTTATTGGAGTTGGAATGCCTGTTGTTTCTCTTCATCTACGATCAGTTGCCTCTCAAATTTCTATTCCAGAAAATCTTGTTGGTCTCACTATTTCCCATGGCGAGAAGTACGGATTAGCTGAGAGGCTCAGTGCTGGCACAAAGCTTGCAGCGTATGAGGTTACTGATTCTCTTATTACCTGTATTGCTTCGGATATTGCGGTGTTGTCAGATGACACCGAAGGCACTCTTTACACTTCCTCCTCCGTAACGCTTGGATTGACTCCTGAACAGGTTCCTGCCGTGCTTTCTGCATACGCTCGAGGAACACTTCGATTTACTCTTCCTGGGTCAAAGATTAACGCTCAGGACTTAGTAAAGAACAACTCCTTCGTTGAACAAGAAGACTCAAAGGATCTTTCTGACAAGACAGATCAAGCAAGCTCATCTGATGTAAGTGAAGATGTGCATCCAGAGAACCCTACTTCTTCAACAACCAACCAAAACAGCGACAGTGCGTCACAAGTAGACTCGTCTACTAATCCAGGAGGTGAAGCGTGATGTTAGAAAAGTGGATCTCATACGTAGGTCTTGACGCACGCGTTGAAATTGGAGCCATTCTTACGTACTTGGGAATTAGCAATAGGTGTGAATTTGCCGATTCAGCAGCATCTCTTAGATCAATTGTAGCCTCTTCAACTCCTCAAGATTATTCAGTCTTAATTGGTAATACCGGCTCCGATGTTTCGGATATAAATCTAGCGGCTGCAATTGTTAAAGATGGAAATGCTCGCTGTGTAGTGCTTGTAAGATCTGGCGCTTCTGGATCACTTCGTTCTAGAGCAGCTAAAGCAGGAGTTGATTTAGTTATTGACCCTATGGAATTGGGGGATCTGGTAAAGGTTGGAAGAGGGTATCAATCATACGGGGCTGACAGGCTTTCTCAGCCTTTACCAGAAGCTTCAGATTATGTTGCCAGTATCCAAGAGCTAAATACCTATCTACAATCTCTTATTCCTCTTGATAAGACTTTAAAAGCTCCGATTCTGACGTTCACTTCAGGAAGAGGAGGAGTGGGAAAGACCACACTTGTTTCTTCAATGGCACTGCTTGCTTCTTCTTGGGGCTTGAAGGTTGCGTTGGTTGATTTTGATCTGTCTTATGGAAATGCTTTTGAGAAGCTTGGAATTAGGCAGCCAAAAGACTTCTCTGATCTTGTTGCTGATGTACCTTCAGAAAAAGAGAGCCTTCTTGAAAAGGCAACTTGTGTCCATAGAAATTTGTATCTTTTTGGCCCTTGTGTAAAACCTGAAATGGCAGAGCTTCTATTTCCTTGCGTGAGTCATTTTCTTCAAGCTGTTTCTGGTTTGGTTGATTTGGTGCTCGTAGACACTACGACAGCATCAACGGATTGCTATGCTCAGGCAGCACAATGTGCAGATAGGCTGGTTATTGTTTCAGAGAACCCTCTTACGTGTATTAACTCTTTAGCAAAAGTAAGTGGACTTGCAGTGCGCCTTGGAGTGGCAAGGACTCGCATTATCCGACTTGAGAACAAAGCAAATCCAAGGGTTAAACAGGACTTCTCTGTTGGAAAAGCAGAGGTTGGTCTTGAAGCTGCAAAGATGTTTAGGATTTTTGAAGGCGGACCAGGGTTTCAAGAGCTTATTCAGCAAGGAAAGCTTTCTGTGCTGTTACAAGAGGAAACTTCATTTGCACAGTCGGTCTCTTTTGTACTTGCGCATTTTCTTAACGAGTTAGGCATTCTTCCACAACTGCGCGAGGCTCAAATTGCCCTGCAAGCAACTCCTGAGAAAAAGCCATTTAGCTTATTCAATAGGAGGAAGGAGGTGGGTTAATGCTTGTCTTTGAACGCGTTGCTAAGCAAATTGAGGCGCAAGAAGAAAATGACTCACAACTTCAAAAAGAACTATTTCTGAAGGCTAGAAAGAAGTTAAAAGAAAAACTTGTTTCTCGATTAGGACTTTCTACAGTTTCTTCTCTTATTACAGGTAGTGATATCGATCGTGTAAGAGATGAACTAAGAGTTACCTGTGAAGCAATTGTTAATGAAGAGAAGGATGAGCTTTTTAGTTCAGTTGACTATGAAGAAATAATTGAGCAAGTAATTAATGAGGTGTGTGGTCTTGGTCCAATTCAGCCACTACTGAATGATAAAGATGTTACTGAAATCATGATTAACGGCTGCAACAATTTGTTCTACGAGAAAAACGGCGAGCTATTTGAATCAAAAACGGTCTTTGACTCAGAAGAGCAGATTTTGATTGTTATGGATCGCATTTTGTCTCCATTAGGAAGAAGACTGGACAGGGTGAGCCCTATTGTTGATGCTCGTCTTGAGAATGGGGACCGTGTCAATGCGGTTGCAAGTCCTGTTGCAGTGAACGGCACTTCAGTAACTATTCGAAGATTTACCGGAAAAATTACTTCTTTGGACCGACTAGTGGAAATGAAATCACTGCCTCAATGGCTTGCAAGATTTTTGTCTTGGGCTGTGAAATGCAGACAGGGAATCGCGGTTGTTGGGGGAACGGGATCTGGCAAGACTACGCTTTTAAATGCACTTTCATGTGAAATTTCAAAGTCAGAAAGAATTGTCACTATTGAGGACTCAGCGGAGCTTAAGTTTGATTCACATCCAAATGTGGTCAGGCTAGAGGCTCGACCTGCCTCAATAGAAGGAACAGGAGAAATAACCATTAGATCATTGGTGAGAAATGCACTCCGAATGAGGCCAGATCGCATTGTAGTAGGAGAGGTAAGAGGGGAGGAGTGCATTGATATGCTGCAGGCTATGAATACAGGTCACGATGGTTCTCTAACTACATTGCATGCCGGAACCGCTCAAGAGGCAATATTGCGCCTGGTTTTGATGGCTCGTTTTGGAATGGACTTACCTGCAGAAATCATAGAGAAGCAGATTGCCACTGCACTTGATTTGATAGTTATGTCCCAAAGATTTCCTGATGGAAAACGATATGTGACCAGCGTTTCAGAAATCTCCTTGTCTTCGTCAGGATCAATTGAAGTGCAAGAGGTGGTGTCGTTTGACGTACAGAAAAGAAGTTGGCTTTTTGTAAAAATTCCTTCTTTTATCAATCGCGCAATACAAGAAGGAATACTCAATAAAAAGGAGGTTACTTCATGGATGTCTTTACTTCCACAATCACAGGAGGTGCTTTTGGAGTAATTATTTATTTTCTTGCATGTAACGGTGAAGAAAAAACTGTCTCTCAAATAAGTGCACGAATAACAGGTTATGTAGTTCAGTTTCTTCAATTTGCACGTAATAGCACTTTTGTCCAGCGCTTGCTCAAATGGGAGCCTTTTTCTTATATATCAACACAGCTACGTAATCGTTTTCTGCACAAATACGGAATCACCTTAGTTAGTGATGCTTTCGTACTGTTTTTTATTAGTGGCATAGCTGGATCCATCTTGCTTGGCGTTCTATTTGAGTCTGTGATAGGTACGCTTTGCGGTGTTTTCTCGTTATTTCTCGTTCCTTATTTTCTATATGAACATGCTAAGCATCAGTCTGCTTTAGAAATCGCCCATATGATGCCTTCGATTTTTAGAACAATCGCCGTTGCTCTTGGATCAGGTCTCACACTTTCACAATCTATTGAATATGTCAGTAAACACACAGAAGGTGTCGTATCAGAAAATTTTTATATTGCAGACATGCAAATCAAGTGCGGTTTTCCTATCGAAGAAGCTATTGAGGACTTGGCAGAAAGGTTGGATGCTCCAGGTGTTAATTTGCTGGCTAGCGCCTTAGTAATTTCACATAGAACAGGGTCTCCGCTTAAGAGTCTTTTACAGAAAACTGCTGAGTTAGTTGAATTACAAGAGAAGAATCAAAGGCTCATAGCAACAAAGACTGCTCAAGTTAGATTATCTGCTCGAATTGTATGTCTTCTTCCAGTTGTTTTATTGATTGTCTTGTCGCTTCTATCACCGGACTTTCAAAAGGGTTTATTTACGCCATCGGGCGTTATATGCACATCAATTGCAATGGTCATGGATTGCGTTGCTCTTTTGATTATTCGAAGCATTATGAAAGGAGTAATGAAGTGATGGATTTAATATGCTCCGTATTATTTGCAACATGCATAGCTATTCTCGCCCTAGTTGTTCCCGTCAATTTGAATCATTTTGATGTCCATAGCTATTATCAGCAAATTATAAGAGGCATAAAAAGTCACAAGAGAATGAGCCTCCGGGCAAAGTCTGAGTTTACAAGAAAATCATGCCTACGTGAGATGCCAGAAATGATTGACATTTTGATTCTTGGGCTGTCATCAGGGCTATCTTTTGATTCAGCGCTTGATCTGTATTGTTTGCGAGAATCTGGAGAATTATCGAGAGAGCTTTCAAATGCTCATATGACTTGGAAGCTTGGTGCTACTACTCGCGAAGAAGCACTCAATCAGATGGCGGCAAAAGTAGGAGTTCCATCGCTTAAAAGCTTTGCGACTGTTGTGAATGAAGCGCTTACTTTTGGAACTCCTCTTGCAGAAATATTAGATAGACAAGCTTCAGTTCTTCGCGATGAGCAGCGTTCGCTGTTAGAAACGGAAATTGAAAAGATCCCAATTAAAATGCTCATCCCTCTAGGAACGCTGATTGTTCCAGCAATGTTACTTGCAATTTTAGGTCCCTTGCTTGGACCTGCATTTTCTTCTTAAGAGAAAGGAAAGCCGATGATGTTCTTCTATCAATTTTTTAGGTATCTACAAGGCTTAAAAGAGGATGAATCTGGACAGGGAACTACAGAGTATGCAATTTTAGTTGGCGTACTTGTAGTTATTGCGATTGTCGCAATCATTGCTTTTAAAGGTAAAATTTCTGAGCTTTGGGAAGCAATTACATCGGGAATTAATTCTCTATGAGCAGAAAGAGCACTGCTGCTTATTCTGTGTTCATTATTGTCACTGTATGTTTGCTATTTGCTGCACTTCTCGTATTACCAAGAAAACAGGACCATTCATCAAATACGAGCTCAGACTATGTGCAGACTCATGAAAATAGAGACGACAAAAAAGCCAATGAACAGCCAATCTCATATGCAGCAGCAGAAGATTTGTTTAAACAGAATTCCGTGCAAAGAGATAGTAAAGAAACTATTCAAAACGAAGCCCAGAGTATTTTAGAGGGCTATCAGCAAAGAGCTGATTGTGTGCTTGTTTATTCCGGATATTTAGACATAGCCGGCAATGTATGGGGCTGTTTAGTTAATGGTGGAAATTGGTCAGAACTTGTGACTGTTTCTGATCAAGGAGAGATAAGGAGGGTCTCAACATGTCACATATCCACTCAAGATGCGAAGAATCTATTAGAGCAATCAAACTAGGTGTTAAGAATACACAAGGACAAGCAACGCTTGAATATGCTCTAGTTTTATTTTCGTGCTTAATTGTCATTACGTCTCTTGGTGTGATATATCACTTTGTGCAAAATGGAGCAGTTGTTCAACTGGCTACTCAAGCTGCTTCACATACTATGCATGACTCTCTTTTAGATTTAGCCAAAGATGTTCTCTCGTTTTAAACAGAATGCTGGTCAAGCGTCAGTAGAAGCTGCGCTGTTATTTCCCGTTATTCTGATGATTATTGCATTGCTTGTAGAACCTGTTTGCATTCTCTATACAAAGACAGTTATGGATGGAGCCTGTGCAGAAGGATTAAGAGTAGCAACAACGTCTTCTGACACTGAGTTAATAGAGTCCTATATCAAACGCAGACTTAAGGCTATACCAGAGATACCTCTATTTCATAAGGGTGGAGATGAGGACTGGAATATCTCTATTGATAAAAAAGAAAACGATGTCTTGATTGAAATTACGGGTCATGTGGCAGCGATGCCGCCAATAGGCTGGTGTTTATTCCTTGCAGGTCAGACGGATAACCAAGGGATTGTCTTGCATTCAAGTTTATCTGCTAGTACGTATCCAGATTGGATTGAGGGTTCTTATGCGGATTGGATTGCCTTTTGGAAAGGATAAACATAAGAAAATAAAGCTTGGACTTTCCATGTTTATAGACGATAAAGGCGGTATTACGTCAATCGCTTTTGCAAGTGCGCTTTTAGTATGTCTAGCGCTTGTATTCGCACTGGTATCGGTCGCTTGGGTTTCATCGAGAGCATACAAAACTCAGTCAATAGCAGATGCGGCTTCTATGGCAGGAGAAAATGTCGTAGCTAAATACACAACTATTGCGCAGGTAATTGATGCAAGCATTTTGAGTCTTGGGTTATCAGGATTGTTATGTGTTGGAGCCGGATTGGTTGCTTCATGTGTTCCAGGTTTAGCTTCAGCGGGTTCTAAATTGTGTGATGCAGGTTTTAAGACACTTGAAGCGCGTAAAAAATTTGCTACTTCAGCTTGTGAAGGCTTAGAGGAAACTGAAAAAATGCTTCCAGTTTTTGCAGCAATGGCGGCGAGCTCTTGTATACAAAAGAACTCTACTGATGCGGGTAACTTCGTGGGATCAGCTCTTTTATTTCCCGCTCAGTCACAATCTGATTTTGGACATTTAAATAGCGACGTTTCGTCAGATGAATTAAAAGAACAGAGCGAGCTATTACAGCAGATAGCAAAAGAAATTGAAGAGTTACAAAGTAAAGCAGAGACATCTAAAAAGAGGGCGTGGGAGGCAGACTGCGGTGGAGGTCCGTATTCTATGCGTGAAAGAGCAGAGCATCTCGCTGGTCTTTCTGGGGATATAAATCCATCTATCCCGTCGCCAACTTCTTGGACGTTCGGTATCGCTTTAAAGCGAGCTAGAGCATATTACAGAGCTCGATATGATCAAGAAATTGTCAATGGAAGCACTGCAGAAGAATTACGTGATTCTGCTATACGAAAAGCGTTTTACAACTTTGCGTTTACGGAACTTTCTAAAGGATTTTATAAAGAAACAGCTGATGGTGAGGTCGATATGAATTTACCTCGATTGCCACATAACTTAGAGGAGACAAAGAAAACAGACCTGTATCTAAAGCCTATTTGGCCTTGCACCTATGAAAATGGCGAGAAAACCATTCATGCTCATAGGTCTTGTCCAGGAGCAACAGGAGAAAACGCGGGATTTGCATCGCTACAAGATTTAGATTCTGGAGCGGTTCATGAGTGTCAACATTGTCATTTTACGAGCAGCGATGTGGGAAGAGTGGCTTCTGCTTCGACAAATATTGATAACGGGTTTGAGTATTACTGGAAAATCGTAGTCGAAGAGTCTGAAGTTTATGAATCATCACGTCAGCAAATAAAAGATTTGCGAAAAAAGTTGTCTGAAGCTGCAGATAAATCAACTGGAATATTTCAAAAAGCACTTGATGCCCTAAAGGTTGCTAGGCCCAGATTATGTCCTCCAGGAGCTTGGGGATGTATTTCATTTGTGAGAAGAGGAGGTTCATCTCCAGAATTTCAAGGAAGTTTAGGAACACTTGAGCAGTCAGTTTTTCTCCCAGAAGGATATGCAATATCCGGAGCAACGCTTGCTCCAGACAGCTCTTCTACAAACAACGTTCTTTCAAGCTTTTTTGATCAGGTTGAAAGGAGGGGAGGGTTTATTGGACAGACCATAGATAAGGTAATGAGCTTGTGGGGATCTCTTTTAATCTCATATGGGGATGGTGTAACTTCTTGGTCTTCTAAGCTGTCGGAATTTCTTGATAACGTTGACGGAATAACAGGTGGAAGTGTCGGCTCCAAATTACAGAGTGCTTTGAAACAAATAGTTATTGACGCTGGATTAGAGCCAAGTGATTTAAGACAAATGAAGCCTGTTCTTGTTAATACAGAAAGTGTTTTGAAACAAGCTGGCTTTGAGAAAGAATCAACGATTCGTGAACTAGTTCAGAAAATACCTAATACATCAGATCCAATTGCTTTAGCTCGTTCACTTGGTGCGTTTTCTCTCCAGTATTTGCCTGACAAAATCACAATTGCAAAGCTGACCATTCCTGTCATTGATATTGAGATTCCTTTAGAAATTGATGTTAAGAAAGTTTTTGGTGGCATATGAGAAAAATGAAATTTCTTTGTTGCCAAAAAGGGCAAATGTTTGTTGAGACTGCATTGGTTCTTCCGGTTGTATTAGTGGTTGCTCTAATTGCAATCAATTTATTTAAGTTTGCAGATATGTGCTCAAAGTTTGACCGTGTTGCGGCGGATCAAATTATTGCTCATGGAATTTCTTCTAGTCATTCCACAGATGGAGGAGCACTAGAAAACTTAACTCAGAAAATAAAAGCTGCTCTTAATTGCGATGACAATTGCGACATTGTTGTCTCATTGGAGGGAGAAAGCGAGGGGATTGGGAACATGGTCTCTATTTTTCCTAAATACCAAGTAACTCTTAAGTACAAGCCTTGGCCACATACCCTGCGTCTCCCTTTAGTGTCACTAGAGTCTCCTCTATGTCTTACCCATACAACCTCAATTGTTGTTAGTCCTTATAAGTCGGGAGTTGTGATTTGAAAATGAACGTACAAGTGTCGATAGAAGAAGCCCCTAATTCTGAACAGATTTTTGAATTGTTACAAGGGGGCTTCGAAAAGTTCGTTGGGCTTTTGGGTACCGAGATAACAGCTCCTCCAGTATTACTTCTGAGGTGTTCTTCAGTTCATACTTTTGGAATGACATATCCGATTGATATTGCATTTGCAGATGATCATGGAGAAATTCTAAAAATTCGGAGACGAGTACAGCCTAAACAAATTCATAGCTGCGCAGGCGCCTATTGCACATTTGAAAGACCATCAGTTGATGATTTCCCATGGTTTGAAGTGGGACAGAAAGTGCTCATTCAAGAAATAAGTACCGAGGAAAGCAATGTTGAAAGAAGGAGTCGCTATGGCTATAGAAAACTACTCCGTCAAAATTTGCCCCAGATGCGGAGAAAAGTTATTTCAGGACATGAGAATTTGTTACGGGTGCCTTCTAGACTTCAGCGGCCCAAGCTCGCTTGTATGCAATCTCGAAACATCAAGAAATAAAAGAATTGCTAACCTTCCTCTTATAGAAACTGATGAGTATTTGCTTTCTGAGGAAGTAGGAGAGGAGTGGGATAAAGGACTGCCACCTGCTTTGTTTGAACTGGATAACTCATATTCACCAGCAGATTAATTAGTACGTGGTATCCTTTTAGGAAGAGTTGCGAAAGTAACATAAAGGAGTTTTCATGTATAAAGTTTCGCTTCGCTCTTCTAAAAAGAGCCAGTTTGTAAGGATTGCGCTTTGCGTAATGCTTTTGGCTGTTGCGTTTCTAATTGCACCGGCAAAAGCATTTGCACGTGACCTTTCAATAGATACGGTAAATATTGATGCGACGGTTCAAAAGGACGGAACGTTGCATGTCGTAGAAACTCGTACATTCTATTTCAGAGGAAGCTTTCACGGTGTCTATTGGAATCTCCCAGTTGGAAAGAATAAATATAATGGGCAGAACGTTGAAGTAAACATTACTTCAGTTACCGTTCAGGATAAGCAGGGAACGCGTCAGCTTTACAGCAAAGACTCAAATGGAAATGGTGCCAACTCAGATGAGTATTATGTTCCCACTCTATCAGGCAATATGTTGAACTTGAAGATTTATTCAGCACATGATGATGAGTATGCACATATAACCATCGAGTATGACATTACTAATGTTGTAACAAACTGGTCTGACACTGCAGAGTTGTACTGGAAGTTTGTATCTGATGGCTGGGATTCAGAGTCTCGTAATGTAACGGCTACTATCCATCTTCCTGTTCCTTCAGGACAATCTATAGTTGCTGGCGATACTGTTCGCGCCTGGGGACATGGTCCGCTGGACGCAAATGTAGAAATTACTAACAATGCTGTTGTCTATAAGGTTCCTGGTGTAGGAACAGATGAGTTTGCGGAAGCTCGTATTACGTTCCCAACCGATTGGGTTTCTGGGCTAACTCCCATTCAGCAGAATAAACTGAGCAGCATTCTGTCTGAGGAACAAGCGTGGGCTGACGAGGCAAATCACAAGCGTGATGTTGCTAAAGTTCAGGTTGCCTTCAT
Organism: Lancefieldella parvula DNF00906; assembly: GCF_000758945.1. Lineage (GTDB taxonomy): Bacteria > Actinomycetota > Coriobacteriia > Coriobacteriales > Atopobiaceae > Lancefieldella > Lancefieldella parvula_C. The sequence goes on along the minus strand of NZ_JRND01000020.1, from coordinate 66,348 downwards.
ACTTTATGCGCCATTAGTATTTGCAGCTATCACCGTTGTAGCAGCTATTCTGTTACGAATTAAATACAAAAAGGTCATGACTCCTCAATTCAATGACCTTTATTACAGAGATGTCCCATCTAATGATCACCCAGCAGTCCTTTCCATGCTTTATAACAGTGAGGAAATAAAGGGAGATGCTCTAACGGCAACTCTCATGCACCTTTCTGATTCAAAGTACATTAGCTTGAATAAGACAGTTAGTACAAACTTCCTTGGTATGGAGAAGTCTGATTATTGTCTTACAAAGGTTCAAGACCTTGTAGAAGGTCAGCCATCCTTCTATCCAGGCAGTACTTTGTCAAATAAGATTGATAGTATGGCAATGAAGTTAATCTTTGATAAAGCCGGAGAATCTGGAGCGGTAAATACTACTGTTACCATGAAACAAATTGGTAAATATGCTTCATCACATCCAGAAGATTTTAATAAGGCATATGAGTCTTGGGAGAGCCCCATCAAGCTTAGCTATGCTGCTAAGTATGGAACAAATAAGATTCCATTCCACGGTAAGGGAATTCTTGGTGCTCTGATTGCTGTTGATGTTCTTGTTGCAGCTGCTGCATTCTTCATGGGTGTTATGGCTGATGTTTCATTTGCCAATCTACTACTACATCTGTTCATTCTTGTCATTGCCGGTCTTGTTGCACTTGTAAACATTGGCTCGTTTGATTTGATGAACAGAGAGGGTGTTGAGACGCTTGCTAAGACTCGTGCGCTAAGAAAGTGGCTTACTGAGTTCACCAATCTACATGAAGCAATCCCTACTGACGTCATTCTTTGGAATAGGCTTCTGGTTATGGCAGTTGCGCTTGGTGTTGCAGATAAGGTTATCGAGCAGCTGAAAGTTGCAATGCCAGAGATGCTCAAAGATCCTCAGTTTATGCCTGTTTATAGCTGGTATTACTATGGAAATGGCATGCGAACCAATGCAATTGAGAGCGTAACCAAGAGTGTTACAGCTGCTCATTCTGTCTCCACGGCAGCGCTCGCTTCTTCTAATTCAAGTTCTGGCGGCGGTTTTGGTGGCGGCTTCTCCGGAGGCGGCGGTGGCGGCTTCGGCGGCGGAGGCGGCGGTGGTGGCTTCTAATGCCATAAGCGCTTCAATAAACATCACAAGAAGCTACGTTTAAAGGTTTTAATTCTCCCCGTGAACTTGTCGGGGAGAATTTCTTTTTTAAGAAAATATGCGATTTTGGCATATTTGAGTTGATAGTTTTACGCTGCATTTATGGAGCAGATATCTAACAGATTAGTGGGCCAGTGTCTTCGCGATTTGCGAAAGAAGCAACGTCTTACTCAAGAGGCGGTTGCTGAGCACCTTGCTGGAGATCAAGCATTCATATCAAAGGTTGAATCAGGCGAGCGTGGCGTTAAACTCGGAGAAGTCTTTTCTTTTGCTGAAGCTCTAGGTATTGAAGCTTCTGAGCTCATCGAAGCTTTGCGTACGTATCGATAGTTTTAGTTCAATTTTTTAATGCAAGAACCCTGTGAAAGACGTGCTTCTTAAAAGAGGTGCGTCCTTTACTGTTTACTACTTGCCACGTCTACATCAAAAGATAAAAGAAAACGGCTCAGAGATTTCTCTCTGAGCCGATTCAAGTCGTGGTGGCGGGGAAGGGAATCGAACCCCTGACACGGGGATTTTCAGTCCCCTGCTCTACCAACTGAGCTACCCAGCCATTGGTGCTTCGAAAAGCTTATTTACTATAACAGACTCAAGCGCTTCGTCAAGCGGGCAATTTATACAATCCAGAAATTTTTTCCGCCAGTGAGGTCAAATTCAACGGTCATACCTTTTATTGCAAAAAACGCCTCAACTTGCTCTTTTGTTTTCTCAAGCTCTTGACCGTCGATTTTCTCGCGCTCATCGGTTTTCTCGCCAGAGGGGAGTTCTATCCAGAGGGTTTGCTTACCACATGTGTCACGCAAGTGGATTTTGCTTAAAAGTCCCTGTTGTTCGAGCCTTTCATTGAGATGAATGAGGTCAAAGAAGTTGACAACTTTTGGCATGCTAACTCGTTTCTCTAGACGCTTGCTCTTAAGCATACACGTTTGCAAATTGGTACAATAGATTGTCTAGCTTGAACTAGGTCAGCGGTCGTTGCTGCCTCCACTGAATAAACTATTCGAGGGGAAATTATGGCCTTTACGAGAAAAGAATTCTTGTCCCTTTCTGCCCTGGGAGCCGCTGGTACATTAGCAGCGTGTACTCCGCAGGCAAGGACCTCTGAGGATACGAATCAGCCTACATCTAATGTGGATCTTGAAGAGTTTAAGTCGCTTAAGCTAGACATGACTCAGTGGAGCTATGACGAGGACAACGATTGCTACTATCAGCTGGGCATTCAGTACTGCACTAAGCCTGCAAGCAAGTCGGTAAACACTCTCTCGGTTTTTGTGCCTGGTAAGTATTTCTCAGGAACCAAGAAGGGCTCTACCTACGAGTGCGAAGTAAGCGAGAAAGCCGTTGTGGGCAGTTTCACCGCAAGTACCGCACCAATTGTCATGCCTATTAACACAGCAACGCTGTTCCCTCAGAGCGCTCCTACAAGTTACTCATACGAAGGCCTAGCGCCGTACCTTGAGGCTGGCTTTGTGTACGTATACGCAGGTTTCCGCGGTAGAAGTGCTGGTTACGATTCAACCACAGGCTCGGACGAGCTTTACGCAGGCGGCTCTCCTTGGCCAGCAGTAGATTTCAAGGCAGCTATTAGGTATTTGCGCTACAACAACGAGCTGCTCCCATGCAATACATCAAAGATTTTTGTGTTTGGCTTTGCAGCTGGCGGCGGCCTCAGTGCGGTGCTGGGAACCTCGGGAGACTCTCCGCTCTATACGCCATATCTTAAAGCCGTTGGCGCTGCTACACATAGCGAGAAGGGCGAGCAGCTTTCAGACTCTATTTATGGCAGCGCTTCATGGTGTCCGGCAACCTCATATGATCTTGCAGACGCAGCGTATGAGTGGTCAGCTGGTCAGTATGCAGATGCAACAGACTCCCGTGCTGAGGGTGTATGGACCCAACCTCTCTCGCAAGATCTTGCTGGTGCATATGCTTCATTTGTCAACAACATGGATCTTCTCGACAGCAATGATAGTAAGGTCAGTCTTGATGAAACTAACTCTGGCGTCTATACCGCTGGATCATATGCAGACCTTCTTATCAACGAGCTCAAGACCTCCGCGAATAACTTTGTTAGGGACAACGCATTCCCTTATACCTCTACGCCTCAGCGACTGGAAGAGCCTACGTTCCCAGGTGACCCAAATCTTGCAACAGTTCGTGGTACAGATAATGCAGCTCCTGCTACTCAGCAGGTTCAATCTACTATCTACGATACTGCTGAGCACTATTTTGGCTCTCTAAACTCAGAATCTATTTGGGTTGTATATAACCTTCGTCGTCAGAGCGTTGAGCTTGAGAACTTGAGGGGTTTCTCGCGAGCTTTAAGAGGCGCGTCGCTTCCTGTTGGAGCTTTTGATGCCCCTGATAGAAGCACCCGTGCTAACCAGCTTTTTGGTGTTGGCGAGCAAAGTACGCTGCATTTTGATAAGCAGACTGCTGACCTCATTAAAAAGAACCTTGATACGTATATGAAGCTTACTGATTGGAAGTCTAGCTACGCTAATGATTGGACCTCTGATCTGAATAAGGCTGATACGCTGGAGAATGACATTCCAACTCGTGTGGATATGTTTAATCCTCTGTACTTTACCAGCGCGTCTTACAAGGGTTATCAGACAGCTTCCGTTGCTCCTTATTGGCGTATTAATGAGGGCGCTCAGAATACTGATACTTCAATCTGCACCTCGTTCAATTTGGGTCTGTCTCTAAAGCATTTCTCGGGCGTGAGCAGTGTTGATTACACGCTTGTTTGGGATAAGGGTCACGTTCTTGCCGAGAGAACAGGCAATGCAACTGCCAACCTGGTGTCTTGGATTGTCACATGCGCGTCTGCTTAAAGGGGAGGATACAGCGTGTTTCAAACAAAGAATCGTCGGCTGTACGGTGTTATTGTTATCGTTGTGCTTGCGGTAGGAGCAATATGCTTCTCCCTTTTTAGAGGTGCTGATAAGTCTCAGTCTCAGGCAAGTTCACAATCGCAGCAATCGCAATCGCAGCAGACACAACAAACGCAGTCTCAGAGCTCGCAAAACAAGGGCTACATTGATTCCGTAGCAGCGGATGACCCTTATGCAAAGGGGATCCATCACGTTCGCATTGTGGTGAAGGATTACGGCACTATCGAGGCAACTCTTAACGCAAACGTTGCGCCTATTACGGTTTCTAATTTTGCTCATCTTGCCGAGTCAGGCTTCTATAATGGCCTTACGTTCCATCGCATTATTGACGGCTTCATGATTCAAGGTGGAGATCCTAAAGGCAATGGCTCGGGTGGATCCGAGAATAAAATCAAGGGCGAGTTCACCAAAAACGGTGTCGAGAATAACATCTCGCATACACGTGGAACTATTTCCATGGCACGCGCCCAAGATCCAAACTCTGCAAGCTCACAGTTCTTTATCATGCAGGCAGACAACTCAACTCTGAATGGAAATTACGCTGCATTTGGCACGGTAACAAGTGGAATGGATGTTGTCGATGCAATTTGTAAAGGCGTAACCCCAACCGATTCAAATGGAACTATCCCTGCTTCAGAGCAACCAGTCATTGAATCCATTACAATGATTGATTAGATTCCTTATATAAAATATTGTTATGTTATTGAATGACCTGCGACAAGTTATAAAGTTGCAGGTCATTGGCTTAAAACACGCTTCTCATGATATACTATTGTTATCCGAGAGGAGTGGTGTTATGCGAGCTGTTGGCGAGTTTTGCGTTCACCCAGGTCAGGGCGTATGTCTTGTTGAAAATGTAGTTTCGGAGCCTACTCCGGCCTACGTTTTGTCTCCTATTGGGCAAAAACATCCTGTTCAGATTGTATTTCCTCTTGATCAAGAGTTCAGACTACGCGATCTTATGACGCGTGATGAGGCTACAAATCTTGTTGATATGTATCCTCAAATTGAACTCATTACCTTTCACATCCACAACGCCTCTCTTGAAGAATCTCACTTTAGACATGCCATCAGAGAAGGTTCTTGTAAAGACTCCATTAGTATTGCTAAAACATTTAGAGCTCGTATTGATAAGGCGCGTTCGCTCAACAAGAAACCACCTGTTTCTCACGAGAGAATCTTTAAGATGGCCAGTAATCGCGGTCTTTACGAGCTTATTACGGCGCTAAATTGTACCGTTGACGAGATTCAAAAGGTGTTTAGTTCGCGCTATGGCGTAGAAATTGGAAAAGCGTAGCTTATAATTAAACCATCCGTTCAAGAGATGGGAAAATATGACTTCAGAAACATCCGCTAATCGCGCTGTTGTCACTGTTTTGGGCAGCGATGCTCCAGGAATTGTTGCAGCAATTTCTACCACTTTGGCTGAATCAAATGCAAATATCTTAGATATTGCACAGACTATTCTATCTGGTATTTTTACCATGACCATGCTGGTTGAACTTCAGGATGCCGAGTCTTTCTTGAGCCTCAAAGAGCGTCTTGATACCGTCTCAGAAAAGCTTGGTGTACAGGTTAACATGCAGCGTGAAGAGGTCTTCACGTTTATGTATCGTCCTTAAAGGGGTAGTGTTTTGTCAGAGCTTTCAACTGAAGAACTCATTGCTCAAAAGCAGTCTTGGCTAAATCAAGATGTATCAAATCTGAAAGTAGATATTGTCTTTTCCGATATGGATGAGACGTTTTTGCATACTGATAAATCTCTTGATGCCAAAAATATGACAATGTTGGATCGCCTGGCTGAGTTAGGTATACCTTTTGTGCCTTGTTCTGGTCGCGCTTTTAACGTGCTGCCAAAAGAGGTTGTGAATCATCCTGCTTCTAAGTATGTGGTTTCTTGTGACGGTGCCGTTATCAGAGATCTTTCTACACAGACGGTACTGCACGAGTCTACTGTTACCAAGGAGCAGGCACTTGAGTTGTATCAAAAGCTTAAAGATCTTCCTGTCACTTTTGATATTTTTGCAGACGGTGGCGTTTATCTGGAGCGCTCAAGGCACAATCTTATCTCTCAGCTGGGTATTCCCGCAGATCATGCGGCATTTATGCAACGCTCGCGTACTCCCTTTGACCAAAGCGTTGAGGAGTTTATTGATAGTGTAACTACCATTGAGCGACTTGGTTCCTATTGGTCTGTTTCAGAAGGCGAGAAGTACCAGGCACTTGTAGCAGATGCTGTAGCTTCGGTAAAAGGGCTCAGTGGCACGGCTTCCATGAGCATGGGAATGGAAATCCTGGCTGAAGGGACTTCTAAGGGTGCTGCACTTCAGTGGCTTTGCAATCATCTTGGCATTTTAACGGATAATGCTGCAGCTTTTGGCGATTCGCTTAATGATGTTGCTATGCTTTCTGCGGCGGGAATGGGCACAGCAGTTGCCAACGCTCGTCGTGAAGATTTTGAGGCAGCAACCTATATCACACTCACTAACGATCAGGCGGGTTTCTCGCGATTCTTAACGTGGGCACTGGGGGAGTAAGCACTTGGTGCTGAAGGAGTAGCGCTTTAGAGATTTTCGCAACACGATGTTAATGAAAAAGCCGACAGATACAATCTGTCGGCTTTTGTTGTGAGAAGTAAAACTACTGCGCGCTAGACTTAGTGATTACTGTCCTGCTGCTCTTCAAAGACATCTTCATCAACCTGTTCTTCGTCAAGTTTAAGAGGACGGAAGCTAGCGGTATCGCCACCAACATAGTCTGCAACGGTAGCTGCGTTTTCAACGCGCTCCTTGTGCAGCGCTTCTGCAAAGATATCTTCGTCTTCCTCAATCTCTGCAATACGCTCTTTCATAGGAGCCTCAACAAGTGGCATAGGACCTGTCTGAGCCGCATCGTCAAGCATGATACGGATGAGTTTCTGCTCACGCTTAACCTTGGAGAACAGAGGAACGTACTCAAAGACAATGTTGGAGTTCTCAAGACCATACCAACGAGCAGGAGATCCGCAGATGCGACGAATAAAGTACTTAAGCTCAAGGCAACGAGCATCAAAACCGTTGATGTCAGTCTCTGGAGCTAGTACCTTACGCAGCAGACAGAATCTAAAGTCACCAATCTCGGAGTGCTCCTTGTAAATGGAATACTTGTGATTCTGTGGCGCAAGCTGATTGTTCTTAATCAGGTCACCAACAATCTGATACAGATAGGTGTTAATACGCTGGTTTACCCTAAAGCCAAGACGCAGAGTGATCTTGAACAGGAAGTCTGTACCAAAGTCATTGACGATAAACTCACGGGTATTTGGATCGTCTGTCAGCGAGATGTTAATGAAGTAGTAGGCCTTTGCGCGCTTTGGGCGCTTATCCAAGATGGAATAGAGGATGTCTCGATCCAGCTTGTCAAAGGATGAATCATTAGTAAGAAAAACCAGGTTATCAGCGAGAGTTGAATAGTCCGCATCGTGGCTCAAGCTACGGAGCTGATCAATGTATTTATCTACGGGGAGATAAACGCTCTGCGTCCTCTCAACAGCGGTACCGCGACGCCAGACAAACATGACAACAAAAATTGCGGTAGCCATAAGAACGGTAAAGTAGCCGCCGTGGAAGAACTTGGTAAGGCTTGAGAAGAAGAACATAGCCTCGATAGCACCAAAGAAAAGAATGAATGGAATGGCTGCCCATAGGCGCTTTCTGATAACAGCCAGGTAGGTGTAGAGCAAGATTGAGGTCATGAGCATGGTAACGGTAATTGCAAGACCGTACGCTGCTTCCATGTGCTCAGAGCTCTGGAAGAGAAGTACAACGCCAATGCAGCCAACCCACATGATGTTGTTTACAAGTGGAATGTAAATCTGGCCCTTTGTGGTGGAGGGGTAGTTAATCTTAATGTGAGGCATAAGATCAAGTTTAATTGCCTCAGAGACAATGGAGTAAGAGCCAGTAATCAGTGCCTGAGAGGCAATAATTGCAGCAAGCGCAGAGAGAATAACGGCAAATGGTCTAAGCTGACCAGGAAGCATTTCAAAGAAAGGATTGAGGTCTTTGATGGCGTTGAAGCTCTCGTTAGTGTGGTTAGTGATAATCCATGCGCCTTGTCCAAGGTAGTTCAGAATCAAGCAGACCTTAACAAAAGGCCAGCTTACGTAAATGTTGCTCTTGCCAACGTGACCCATGTCAGAATAAAGTGCCTCTGCACCAGTGGTACAAAGGAAGACACTACCTAAAACCATGAGGCCAGCTGCATTGAGCTTGCCATCAAAGAGGAACAGAATGCCGCGGACTGGGTTAAGAGCTCGAACAACGCTAATGTCAGCAAACATGTTCATAACACCCATGGCACCCAAGAACAAGAACCAAAGCGTCATGACAGGGCCAAAGGCCTTACCAATGGTAGAAGTACCTGCCTTCTGTAAGGCAAAGAGGGTACAGAGGATGATGATGGTAATCATCACAACAATGTGCTGATTATCACCAATAATAGCATGAGCTGCAGGAATAGTACGCAAACCCTCAATAGCGGTGGTTACCGTAACAGCTGGGGTCAAAATACCGTCAGCAAGAAGAGCTGCGCCACCAATCATGGCAGGAATAATCAGCCATTTGGCGCACTTTTTAACCAAACTGTAGAGCGCAAAGATTCCGCCCTCATTGTGGTTGTCTGCCTTCATTGCAACCATGACGTATTTAACGGTTGTAATGAGTGTCAGCGTCCAGATAATGAGGGACAGAGCGCCCAAAACAACATCGGTGCTCATGGTAAGAAGTCCACCATTACCAGCGATAATTGCCTTCATGGTGTACATTGGAGAAGTGCCAATGTCACCGTAGACGATGCCAAGGGTAACAAGTACCATGCCAGCACTTAGAGGAATGCCAGTTGATTTCTTGGCTTTGTCCTTAGAGAAAAGCGCATGAAATGCAGCTTTACTTGTATTCATCCATTAATCCTCTCAATAGATGATTAGTACAGTTCGTCATCATATGTTAGTCCATATACCTAGTTATAACTAGACGAATGTACAAACGTACTTATTTTGTCTGCAAGCGGAAAAATTTACTCATTTTCCCGCGGTTTTCTCGAGATTTTATATGCATGGTGAATCTTCTGATTTCTTGAGAAGTCCTCCGGAATAGTTTCACTTGTTATGTCTTCGATGATGACGCCAGCTCGCTGGATCTTCTCGACGTCTGGTTTGAAGGTGCGCAGATTGCACGAGAAAATGGCAACGCCGCCACGAGTCAGAAGGCGAGAAATGCCAATGATAAGCTCAGCGTGGTCTCTCTGGACATCAAACGAGCTCTGCCTCATGCGCGATGAGTTGGAGAAGGTAGGGACGTCGCAGAAGATGACATTCCAGCGGTTTTTGGTGTGACGCATCTCGGTAATCCAAGACAGGACGTCTGCCTGGACAAACTCGTGCTCCTCTCCGTCAAAACCGTTGCGCTTCATGTTGCGCTTAGCCCACTCAAGCGAGGGCTTGGAGAGGTCAACGGTTGTGGAGTGAAGCGCGCCACCATCTGCTGCGTAGCAGGTAGCGGTACCTGTATAGGCAAAGAGGTTGAGGAAGCTCTTAGCTGCGCCGGCACTCTTCATGAGCTCGCGAATTTCTGCACGTGTATCGCGGTGATCCAAGAAGATTCCACAGTCCAGCCTGGATGCAAAGTTGACCTCAAAGAGTAGGCCGCCCTCATCGATGAGCAGCATTTCTTTTCTGGAGTTGTCTGCAGCGCTGCCCTCGTCAGAGTACTGAGAGCCACCCTTTGCACGCGTTCTTGTTCGTAGATTTACGTTTGAGCTGGGTACGCCTAGAATGCGAGGAGCCAGAGCTAGGACGTCTAGGAGACGGCGCTTTGCAAGGTCTGGATCAATTTCTTTTGAAGCAGCATACTCAGAGATTTGCAGCCAGGTAGTTGGCTTTGTGGCGCCTTTGTAGATGTCAATGCTGACGGCGTAATCGGGCAGGTCAGCGTCGTATACGCGGTAGCACGAGACGTCGTTTTTACGAGCCCATTTAGCGCGCTGCTTGGCCACCTTAGCAAGGCGCGCAGCAAACTGATCAGACGCTGGCACCAGTACGCTTACCGGCTGGTTGTTAACCATGACAGTGGGACCTGCAGGAACCGAGATAAGCTCGGAGTTGCTTGCAGGTGCAGTGGCATCAGCTTCGCCGCCACCTGCTTTCTCTGCGATCGCGGCAGGGTAGCAACGCATGGTGGCAATGGAGTTGCCCACGTAGACAGAAAGTGTCTGCGATGGAGTTGCTCTGAGTACCGTATCCGTATTTGTATCGCTGGTAAGAAGCGTGCTTGCCTGTCCCGCAAAAAGTCCAAGCGTGGAGTAAGCGGAGCCCTGAAGTGTGGGCTCTTCTTTGGTCCAAGAGAGATCGGCAACAATGCCCGTGAAGTGCTCTGCATGTTTTAGCAGCTCAGAAGCTGCCAAGAACTGCACGTCAGCCTTGAGACCGCCTGCACGAAGCGTATAAAGCACAGCCTCTTTGGCTTTTGGGCGAGGGTCTGCTGCATAGAGTGTGACCTGGCGCTCTTGGCCCTTCTCGGCACGTTCATCGGCCTCGGCCAGCAAATCTTGCCAGGCATCGTCGTCGTGGCCAGCCCAACCCGTCATGCCCCAGCGAGCGCGCAGAATGCCCGGCGCCACGTCCAGCGCCATGCCCGCTGCCTCCTGTGCAAGCACGCCTGCTCCCGGGAACAGCAGCGCCGGCAGCGGCGCGTCTGGCGAGAAGAGCGATGCACTCGCAGCAGTTTGCGCCTGCAGGTACAGAAGGGCAGCAGCGTAGTCTAGCCTGAGCGGCGCAAACTCACGTGCCGGCCCTCGACCGCCAGTCAGACTGCGCTTAAAGAGCGCCTCACCAGCAAGGTCAATGCCAATCGTGGCACGGTTGCGTGATACGCGCACGACAATAGTTACGTCGGGCGCAAGCGTGTTAACCATAGGACGGCTTCCGCGCTTTGCTGCAAGCCTATCTACAATGGCGTCTTTTGTTCTGACAGCAATGAAGTTGGTGTTTCTGAGCTGGTCATTTGTGCCGTGAGCGCTGACTGCAATGGTGGCATGCGGACCAATATGGTCTTCCCAAGCAATGTGGGAGAGGTCTTCGTAGAGAGCGTCTGAAGTTGCAGCGCCAACGCGATCAAGCACCAAAATGACGCGAGACGTGAGGCGAGACCATAAACAGACGCGGTAAGCATCGGCAAGTGAGCCGTAAAACGCAACTTGTCCGCCAAGAGGGCGCACCTTTTTAATGCGCAGGCCGTCTAGCTCCTGTGCAAGAAGCTTCTCAAAGCCTTTTGGACACGTTGCAAAGAACTCAAGTTCTTGAGACATCGGGACACCTTTCGCCCGTAGGAATTGAATACATACTGACGTAACATTTTCCCATGTTTTTCTCGCTAAATGGTTGGGGAGAAGAAAATACATCAAGAACCCGTGAGTCGATCTCGGACAAGAACCCGTGGGTGCTCGGTCGTGCGTGTTTTCCGGAGCCCCCGCGGCTGCGCGTGTTCCCCCTCATCCGTGCGTGACTTCGAGCAGTGCGTCTGCATCCCGCACTACCCTCCACTCACCGAAGAGCGGGTAAGTTCATACATAATGTCCCGAATCATCTGTTATTTTTCGCTTAAAATACGCGTAGTATCTTTTATTAAGAAATACAGGGAGCTGTTTGAGGTTTGGGAGTCATTATGGATGCAAAAGTTATGGAAACATTTGAGTCCTGGCGTGCAAGCGTCACCGAAGAAGACCTGGTAAAAGAGCTCGGAGAGCTTGCAAAACCAGAAGCAGAAGACAAGCTCTACGATGCATTTTATCGCTCACTTGCATTTGGTACCGCTGGTCTTCGTGGCACCATTGGCGTTGGCACCAACCGCATGAACGTCTATGTTGTCGCCCAGGCAACTCAGGGTCTTGCAGATTACCTCAACGCTCACTACCAAAATCCTACCGTGGCTCTTGCAAGGGATTCTCGCCTTAAGGGTGAGGATTTCCAGAAGGTTGCAGCTGGTGTTTTAGCAGCTAATGGCATCCGTGTGTACGTCTATCCACGCATTGAGCCTGTCCCAACGCTCTCGTTTGCCGTCCGCTACCTCAAGACTTCCGCAGGTATTGTGCTTACCGCAAGCCACAACCCTGCGCCCTACAACGGCTACAAGGTGTACAACGATAACGGCGGCCAGATTACGGATGAGGCAGCGGCTGAGATTTCTGCAAACATCGCACGCGTCAATCCTTTTGACGTCAAGCCTATGGACTTTGAAGAAGGCCTGGAGAAGGGCTTGATCATTTGGACTCCAGAAGAGGTCCTGGACAACTTTATTGAGGCTATCAAGCGTGTTTCTATTCCAGGATTTAAGGCTGCCGACGGCTACAAGGTTGTATACACGCCGCTCAATGGTACAGGCATGGAGTGTGTCACGCGCATTCTTAAAGAGATTGGCGTCAATGACGTTGACGTTGTTCCAGAGCAGGCAGAGCCAGACGGAAACTTCCCCACATGCTCCTATCCAAATCCTGAGTTCCGTGAGGCACTTGAGCTGGGCCTCAAGCTTGCTGACAAGGTAAAGCCAAATCTCCTGGTTGCAACTGACCCAGATGCCGACCGTATGGGTACTGCAATCCCACATAACGGCGATTACGTGCTGCTTTCCGGCAACGAGATGGGCGTCCTGCTTATGGACTGGCTCCTTACCATGGCTGAAGAGCGTGGCGAGAAACCCCAGGATAAGGTAGCTGTTTCCACCATCGTATCTTCTGCTATGCCCGACGTCTTGGCACGTGCGCGCGGCTTTGAGATGCGCCGCGTGCTCACGGGCTTCAAGTACATTGGCGACCAAATTGACCAGCTCAAGGATGCCGGTGAGGAGGATCGCTTCCTTATGGGCTTTGAGGAGTCCTACGGCTATCTTGTTGGCACACATGCTCGCGATAAGGACGCTATTGTCGCCACCATGCTTTGCGTTGAAATGGCTTCTTGGTATGCCGCTCGCAACATGGACCTCTACGAGGCGATGGATGCCCTGTATCAGCGCTATGGCTACTACCTCAATGGCGTTGTCAATGCTGCCTATCCAGGCGCTGAGGGCGCCGCTAAGATGGCTCAGATCATGAGCAGCCTGCGTAAGAATCCACTGGAAACGGTGGGCAACTACAAGGTTGTTGGCGTAACAGACTATGCTGAGTGTGCAGAAATGCCTCGCGTCTCGGGCCTGCAAAAAGAGGCTCCTCAGACGCTGCCAGCATCCAACGTTATTGAGTATAGGCTTGAGGGAGACAACAAGGTCATCTTCCGTCCATCAGGCACCGAGCCAAAGGTCAAGGCCTATCTCTTTGCCAACGGCGCTACTCGCGAAGAGGCCGAGGCTCGCATTGCAGAGCTCAGCGAAGCTGCACAGAAGGTGCTTTCATAATCCACCTCTTCAAAACGTCTTTCTCCGCACAATCTTTTAGCGAGAAACCCGTCCAGCCCAGCATCCACCTTTTCTGGATGCTGGGTTTTTATGTGCTTTCCACAAAGACGCATACCGTACGAAAAAGTCCCGCACTTTAAAGTGCGGGACTCAAGTTTGTAGACGCCAAACAAATACCTTATCGCTTAGTAACTTTGCTACTCGGCAGCCTTTACTGTCACGGTGTACAGAGCGTTTGCAGCGCTGGCAATAGTTTCTGCCGCCCATGGACGTGCGCTTACCTCAGGGGACAGAGGGTCGTGGACATTTACGGTGCCGTCATCGTTCTTGCTGGTTACCAAAATCCAGTGATCGCCATCAGAGCTCAGCTTATTGCCCTTAACCTCAACAAGCAGGAAGGTTTCAGCGTCTAGAAGCGTGGTGATATTGTCGGCAGAAATGTTGTAGCTATCAGCGGTAAGGCCAAGGTTTGCTAAGTTCTTCTCGAGAAATGATCTGTTCATTCCAGAGTCAGTGTCCGTTGCCTTAGCCGTTTCAACGGCGCCTGCAATGTCAGCAGGAGTCCAGTTGTTCTTTCCCGTAAGGCCCATGTATGCCATAGAAAGAGCAGTTGGACCAGAGCCCTTGGTGGCAATGACGGAGCCGGCATACGAGACGCCGCCCCATCTAGAGTCCCAGGTATAGAGCTGTGGAGCCGTACCTTTGGTGAGCGAATCATCGTAAGTCTTGGCCTTGCCGTCAGAATCAGGGTAGTTTGCAACAAAATCAATTGCCTCAGGGTGGGCGAGTGCTAGCTCAATAAGGCTCTTATCGCTGTATCTATCAGCGTGTTCTGCAATCCATGCAAGATTCTTGTTCTGATCAAGCTTGGCTGCAAGCGCTTTGGTCAGCTCTTCTGGAGTTCCTACTGCAACACGAGAATCAACGGAGTTGACTTCTGCCTCTGGAGTAGATTCTTTAGCGCAACCGCGCACGCAGCTCGACACAATAAAGACCAGCAAAAGCGCTGCGATAACCGCTAGTCCAATAACAATGTAGGTTCTTGTACGAGAATCAATGCGATGCAGTAGAGACTGTCTCTTAAAAAGAATGGCCTGCGAACCAAGGGTATTTCTTTTGCGACGTCGTGCTTGTCTATCAGAAAAACCGCCATCACGAGGAGGACGGCCATTTTGCGGAGGGCGACGACGCATTGCAGAGTCTCCGTAGGAGCCTTGTTTTCTATCTGGTGAATCATTCAGGGGCATGGTGGCCTCCAAGCCGTAAAAATAGTTTCACTCATGATGAATCATACGGCGAGAAGTGCATAAATACTTTTAGAAAACGGTGAATGCAATATTCCGACCGACGAGCGGGTAATTTACACCGTTTAGCGGTTTGGCGTGCGCATAAGGGTTGATTAAGTATATTCTTTTACTCACTATCATTTGTTTTCAAAAGTTAGTGAGCCGCATAAAGAAAGAAGGCGACGTGAAGCATAGAAATGCTCGACAGGACGTGATTCGTGAGCTTGTTCGCAGCGAGTCAATCCGTACGCAGCGCGATCTTGTTGACATGCTTAAGGATCGTGGCTTTGCTTGTACTCAAGCAACCGTTTCTCGTGATACAGCAGAAATGGATTTGCAAAAGCTTCCCGAGGGCGCCTATGTGCTTTCTGAAGATATGCATTTGCAGAAAATGCTCTCTGAGTTTGTAGTTGGCGCTACGGCAGCAGAGAATCTCATTGTGATTCGCTGTCACCCTGGCACCGCATCAGCAGTTGCATTTGCCCTCGATGATGTTGAGCTTGACCACGTTGTCGGCACCGTTGCTGGTGACGATACCGTTTTGATGATTGTGGATAAAACCGCGCACGCTGCAGACGTGGTACGAATCATTACGCAGCTTGGCAACGTGGACAGCATTTTCTAAACAGAAAGCCTTTGGCGAGAAACCCGTCAATTAATTTTTCGTATATAAAGGAGGCAGCCTAACGATAGACTGCCTCCTTTGAAAAATTGTTATGAGAATAAATGGTTAAAGAAAGTTTCTTTCAGTTGAAGATTATTCTTACTAAATTTGTATGTTAATTTGTGGACAGAGGATTGTT
Organism: Lancefieldella parvula DNF00906; assembly: GCF_000758945.1. Taxonomy (GTDB): domain Bacteria; phylum Actinomycetota; class Coriobacteriia; order Coriobacteriales; family Atopobiaceae; genus Lancefieldella; species Lancefieldella parvula_C. Next base: position 50,772 of record NZ_JRND01000020.1, on the reverse strand, counting down.
GAGTAATAGCATTGAAAATTTTTTCAGAATAAGGTTCAAATAGTTTAGTTTGTAAAATATGAGGGGTTGCACTATCAACAGGGGGGACTGCTGCCCACTCTGTTGGATAAATATCAATTGCTAGTTGAATTCCATGGTGAAAGAGAAAATAGTCTGCTAGAAAATTATAACGAGACCAATATAGATATAGTAGGTTTTTGGTAAAAAGAAGAATTTTACTTTGTGCATTTGCTACCATAAACCAACTCGAAATTGAAAGCGCGTGACCAGCGAGTCCAGGTTTTAAAATTTGGAATAAAAACAAATCACTCTTAGTTATAAAAGACGGTAGTTTACCAGTCATAAAGACAGTTGAGTCAATCCAGACTCCACCATGATTTGTAAGTAGTTCAAGTCTAATCAAATCGGAATAATGAGCGGCTGATATGATGCCCTTTTTGAACTTTTCTTCGATATAGTCAGGTAAATTTATATAGTTAGAAAGATTTTCTGAGTCAAGGACAACTACATCGTATTCGGGCATATTGTTTTTTATTGAGGAAATACAATTTTTGACAATTTGTGGCGCATTCGACTCGCCTTGTAGCCATAGAACCCAGACTTTATTTTTATCTGTTGTTCGAAATGTGTTATTGGAGTTGAATTCTTCATCAACTTTGTTACATAAATCACTAATGTTTTTTTTAAACTTTTTGTTTAGCCATCTAAGTGTATTTAGTTCAATATTGAGATTAGTTAGCTCGAGGCCAGTAGTAGAAAAGCCATTGTTTAGAGAAGCGATTAAGGTTCTAAAGAAAACAAATTTAAATAAAACTTGTTTGAAAAGTGTTCCGAATTGTAGTTGTTTTAATCTAGATACTAGCCTATTCATAAAATTTAAATCTGCCTTTCTAGAATTTTTAGTTGAGCTTTTTTATATTAACTAGTTTCCTTTGAATTGTTGGAAACTGATTTAAATGACGTTATCTTGCTTTTTTAAATTATAGCTTATAAAACTGAGTCCACATAAACGTGGACTCAGTTTGTAGGATAAGCTTTGGTTTATGGAGTTCCTGTTCCGGTTCCAGTACCTGTTCCGGTTCCGGTGCCCGTTCCTGTTCCCGTGCCCGTTCCTGTTCCCGTGCCCGTACCAGTACCAGTACCAGTACCAGGTGTTGCTGGAGTAGTAGGAGTGGTAGGAGTAGTGGTGGAATCGTCCTCTTCCTCCTCGTCGGTAGTCTCTTCTTCCTCTTCTTCGTCCTTTTTATCATCTTGCTTAGCATTAGTGGAGCCACCAACAAATTTCCAGTAACTATTAGGCTTGTAAGCAATAGTTTCAGTGGTCTTAGGGAATTCAGCACGTGCAACACCAGAAAGTGCTGCGTTCATGTAGTACGCCCAAACATACTGTGCGGTAACAAAGGTAGAAGACTCTCCACCGCCAATAATAACGGGGTCACGACTATCTGGATATCCACACCAAGCAACTGTTGCAAGCTGTGGGGTATAGGCGCAGAACCAAAGGTCTTCGGAGTTATCGGAAGTACCCGTCTTACCAGCAACTGGCTGGTTGAAGGTCTTTAGATTGTAAGCATAGCGACCAGTACCGGAGGTAAGAACGCCGCTCAGAACATCGGTGGCTGCTGCAGCAACAGCTGGGCTAATTGCCTGAACTGGGTTGTCCTTGTGCTCGTAGATAACGTTTCCGTTACGGTCTTCGATGCGCGTAATTGCAACAGCATCTCGACGAACGCCGCCTGCAGCAAGGGTTGCAAATGCTGTGCACTGTTCAATAGGGGTTACGCCTTGAGAACCAAGAGTGGTAGACAGGTATGGCTGTAGTTGAGTGCGAATACCCATGGCATAGCACGTCTGAAGGATCTTATCGATACCAATAGCTTCAGCAACCTGGGCGTAAACAGTGTTGGACGAGTAAACCGTACCTTGACGCAGCGTAATTGCTCCGTAGCTGTAGTTACCAGCGTTTCTGACCAACCAGGTTGGCGTAATTTGCATAGGGGAGTTGCCGTTAAGAACAATCTCTGGGTTCATACCCTCAGAAAGGGCTGCTACCAGCGTATACATCTTAAAACTGGAGCCCATCTGACGGTTACTACTGGTTGCAATGTTGTACTGACTCTTTGAGTAATCCTGTCCACCAACCATTGCTTTAATGTAGCCAGTTTGAGGATCAATGGAAACCAAAGCAGCGCCCAGGCGAGGGTTGCCAAGCTCAGCAATACGCCTTCTAGCAGCCTCATCAGCATCTTTCTGGAGGTCAGGATCAAGCGTGGTGTAAACGCGCAATCCACCCTGAAGAATGGTATCGCTATCAAAGTCTTCCTGAAGCAGGCTACGAATGTAGTCTGTCCAGTAAGGGAACTGGCCAATGTTATCGGTCAAAGTACCCGGGTTAAGTACTAAGTCCTCAGCAACGGCCTCATCGTACTGCTCCTGTGTAATATCGCCGGCGCGAAGCATACGCTCAAGAACGGTATTACGTCTTTCTCTTGCTGCCTCTGGATTAACAGTTGGGTCATAGGCAGAAGGTGCATTTGGAAGACCAGCAAGTGTTGCAGCTTCAGCAAGGGTTAGGTCACTTGCATGCTTGTTAAAGTAGATAATACTTGCAGCCTCAATACCGTAGGCACCATTACCGTAGTAAATGGTGTTGAGGTACATATTAAGAATCTGGTCCTTAGTAAACTTTTTCTCCATCTGGATAGAGATGTAAGCCTCGCGGACCTTACGCTTCAAAGAGCGCTCAAACTGCTCGTTAGAAAGAACGGTATTACGAACAAGCTGCTGCGTAATTGTGGAAGCACCTTCGCCGCCACCAAAGAGCGAGCCAACAGATGCACGGACAATACCCCAAGGGTCAATACCACTGTGGGAATAGAAGCGCTTGTCCTCAGTATCAATGGTGCCCTGAATAACATAAGGAGAAATCTGATCCAAGGTAACAGAACGACGCTGCTGCAGATAGAAGTCAGCAATGTCGTTACCCTTGGAGTCATAAACGCGGGTAGGCTCTGCTACCAGGTAAGCATCAGCAGAGTTGTAATCTGGCAGGTCCTCGAGCCATGAAGAAACAGCTGCACCCAAAGAAAGAGCAAGGGCAAGCGCGAGAAGAGCCATAAAGCCAAAGAATCCAGCAATGCCAAAACCTACGGCATGTGTATTTGCGTGTTTACGTGCACGACGGGTTCTAATACCCATTGAGCCTCCTTGTCATAGCTCCCACTATTATAGTCTGATATTTATGTTTCAGTGAATAAAGAGTTACAACTCTGTTGTATTCTGATAGATAACATTTTGAATTGATACTATTTGTAGCAGTAACTATATGGTTTAACAGGCTTGCGTTGAGAGGATACAGAGTGCTTTCAGTAGAAGAACAGCTCCGTGTTATTACTTCAGGAACTATGCAAATTGTTCCTTTGGACGGTTTAAAAGAGAAACTCAAAAAGGGCACTCCTCTTAACATTAAGCTCGGCGTTGATCCAACAAGTCCTGATTTGCACCTGGGTCATGCAGTTCCTCTGCGCAAGATGCGTCAGTTCCAGGACCTTGGTCATAATGTCACCTTGATTATTGGTAGTGGCACTGCGCTGATCGGTGACCCTTCTGGCCGAGATTCTACCCGTCCTCCTCTCACCGCGGAGCAGGTAGATGCCAACGCAGAGACCTATGTTAACCAGGCAATGAAGATTCTTGATCCAGAAAGAACTACCGTTGTTCATAACGGCGACTGGATTAAGCCTATGAATCTTGAGACTATGCTTGGCCTTATGAGCAAGTTCACCATTGCTCGTATTCTTGAGCGAGAAGACTTCTCTAATCGTTATCACAATCAGCAGCCAATTGCGCTTCACGAGTTCATTTATCCCGTGCTTCAGGCATACGATTCAGTTGTTATCAAGGCTGACGTAGAGATGGGCGGAAACGACCAGATCTTCAACTTGCTTGCTGGCCGCGATCTTATGCGTGATATGGACATGGATCCTCAGATTGCTCTTACTATGCCTTTGCTTGTAGGTACTGACGGCACTAAGAAGATGAGCAAGTCTTACGGTAACTATATTGGACTGACTGATGAGCCAAACGATATGTTTGGCAAGGTCATGTCTATTACTGACGAGATTATTCCAATGTATTATCGCCTCTGCTCTACGCTTTCCATTGATGAGCTTGATGCAATCGATAGGAGCTTTGAGGACGGTACCGCTGATCCTTATCAGCTCAAGCGTGCTCTTGGTAGAAATATTGTTGACCTCTACCACGGTGAGGGAGAAGGCCTTAAGGCCCAGGCAGCTTTTGATGCTCAGTTCAAGAACAATGAGGTTCCTGACGACGTCAAAGAGTTTGCCATCTCTCTTGAGGCTGATGAGGATGGTCTTATCTACCTGCCAAAGATTTTGGTTGAAGTAGAGATTGCTTCAAGTAACGGTGAGGCTCGTCGTCTGATTGACGGCGGCGGTATTAAGATTAACCAGCAGCCTCATCCAGCAAAGACCTATAAGGTTGAGCCAGCAGTTCTTGAGGGAGCTCTTCTCCAGGCAGGCAAGAAGCGTTGGGCTCAGCTCATCTAGTAGGTAATGGCCACTAAATAAGGAAGCTGACACATGTGGAGACAGTTTGCTCTAGCCGTAGTAGTTGTACTGGTGCTTTGTTATGTACCGGGATATCTTTTTTCTCGCGCTATTGGCACTAAACGAATGACATCCCTTGTGGTAGCTCCGCTTATCTCGGTCTGCCTTATTGGTTTTTCTGGAATTGCAATATATCCTTTGGGCCTAAGAGGTGTAACGCCGCTTTTGGGAGGCGTTGGTTTTTTTATCCTGATTGCTGGTGGGCTTGCGTATCTTATTCAGAAAATCAGGCCCATCCAGGAAAATCAATCTCATACAAGCCTCGGTGAGAAGGACTCTCTAAACGGAGTCTTTCTCTTAGTAACTGCTGCTATCTCTACTGCAATATTTTTTGTTATTTTTCACAAGGCAATTAGAAACCCCTCATGGTTCTTGCAGTCCGCTGATAACTATGCGCACCTTGCGTATATTACAAGAAGTGTTCAGTCTGGCATTTATTCCATGCTGCATGCCGCCTTTTATACGGGAGCAAGGCCCGAGTTTCAGACTCCCTCCTTTAATGAAGGCTTCTATCCAAATGCTCTTCATTCGGTAGCTGCTATTACTACGGTCATAACCGGTCTTAATGAAGCACTGACAGAAAACGTTGTGTGGTTTGTATCTGTGGCAGTTATATATCCAGTTGGTATTTGCGCGCTGCTCCAAACAATAGGAAAGAAAAACCTCGTTGCCAGCGTTTTAACCTCATTTGTTGTTTTTGCACAGCTGGCATTTCCTCTTCGAATGGTTACTGTTCATGCAGTATTCCCAAACGTAATGGGATTCTGCGCTGTTCCTAGTGCTGTTGTACTTTTCATCTTGATGCTCAATGGTGCTGTTCCGGACAAAAATGATTCTGCAGCTGAACAGCTAAAGTCAATTTCGTTTATAAACCCAAGGTTAGTGCTTTTATGTGTGATGGGTATTCTCGCCCTTGCCATGATGCATCCAAGTGCAGATTTCTTCTGGGCTATCTGTGTTTTACCTTATGTGCTTTGCAGTTTTTTGCCACGACTTACCAACTTCCTTCAAGACAAATTCACGCTTTCTAAAACAAAAGGTATTGCGCTTTTAGCGATTATGGAAGTTGTAACAGCGAGTTTTGCGGTTGGCATTTGGATTTTCTTGCTTAACACAAGCTTCTTGGCTCCTACGGTCAATTTTGTGTGGGAGATTTATGTCAAACCGTTTGCAGCAACTCTTACCGTAGTAAACTTTGGTCTGCTGATGAATATGCCACAGGTTCTTTTTGCGGTTGCGTTCTGGATTGGATTTGTCAGCTGCATTTCGAACAAGAATTGTCGTTGGCTTATTCTGGTATTTCTTATGACAGCCGTTATTTATGTGGCAAGTCTTTCTGAGGTTCTTCCTATCAAGAGGTTCTTCTCGGGATTTTGGTATACCGATCCCGAGAGAACTGCTGCAATGGTGACAATCGCCGCAGTGCCTGTTGTAATTGTTGGCATGGAAACCGTCATTACGCTTATGTTTGATCTGATTAAACATGGAATTAAGACAGCTAAAGAAGGCAACAAAGGCGAGAAAACCAACTCAGATAATTCTGCTTGCACCATTTCTGAAGATGGAGTTCAATCAATCTGTAAACCCTGCATGTTTATTAAAAACTCTGGTATCTTCATGTGTATTGTTGCTGTGTTGTGGGGTTGTGCACTTCTAAGCCCTTGGGATTTAGCAAGTATGCCCAGAAGAGAACGCAGTGAGCTTCGCTGGGGTATCATTTGGCTTAATGAGGTTTTTGAGCCTCGTGAGTGGACAACTTATAAGACAAGTGAGGACGAGTTTGTAAGAAGAGCTCTGCAGATTGTTGGCGATGATCTGGTAGTCAATAATCCATACGATGGCTCGTTGGTTCTCAACTCACTTTATGGCATGAATATTTTCTATCGAGTGAAAGTAGAAGTAGAAGAGTTGCCACAAAGCACGATTATTCGCACAAAGCTTAACGAGGTAGCTACTAATCCAGAGGTTCAGCAGGCTGTCCGAGAAACTGGAGCCAGATATGTCCTGCTGCTGGACTTAGAAAATCCCGCTTTGCAAGGAAACCAAAGCGATCTCTTCCCTGGTTTACAGATTACCGATGAAATTCCTGGATTTGAGATTGTTCTTCAAGAAGGACCTTATAGACTATATAGAATCACCGCTGTTGAGTAAGACTTTGGTAAGATTACATATCAATATCGTCCTAAACGGTGTTTAGCGGGAAGCCCGATTGATGGGGAGTAATTTTGAAAGGCATTATTCTTGCAGGAGGTAGCGGTACCAGGCTTTATCCGCTGACAACCGTTACATCTAAACAGCTTTTACCTGTTTATGACAAGCCAATGATTTACTATCCGCTGTCAACGCTTATGCTTGCAGGTATTAGAGATATTTTGGTTATCTCCACGCCACGCGATCTGCCAAATTTTAAGAAACTCTTGGGTGACGGCTCTGACTTCGGTATCACCATCAGTTATGCCGAGCAGCCTTCTCCCGATGGACTTGCTCAGGCATTTGTTATTGGTAAAGAGTTTATTGGTGATGACGCTGCTGCTCTGATTCTTGGAGATAATATCTTCTATGGAAACGGTCTTTCAGGACTTGTGAGAAAAGCTGCTCAGCAGGCACAAACTGCTGGTCGTGCCACAGTTTTTGGCTATCACGTTGATGATCCAGAGCGTTTTGGCGTTGTTGAGTTTGATAAGAACTACAACGCTATTTCAATTGAGGAGAAGCCAGCTCATCCAAAATCTAACTACGCAGTAACCGGACTTTATTTCTACGATCAACGTGTTACTGAGCTGGTAAAGCAGGTTCAGCCAAGCGCTCGTGGAGAGTATGAGATTACTGACCTTAATCGACTCTATCTTGACGATGGCACGCTCGACGTTGTTACTCTTGGCCGCGGTTTTGCATGGCTTGATACGGGAACTATGGAGTCTCTCTTTGAAGCATCAACCTTTGTCCGTACTGTTGAGACGGCTCAAGGTTTACCTGTAAGCGTTCCAGAAGAAATTGCTTTTGAGAACGGCTGGATTGACAGTTCAAAACTCATCGAATGTGCAGAACGCTACGGTAAATCTACGTATGGTGAGCACCTTAAGAGTGTTGCAGAGGGACGTATTCTTCCTTCTGAAAAAGGGGAGTAAGATGCGAATTCTTATTACTGGCTCTCATGGTCAGTTAGGAAATGAACTCAAACGCCTTTTTGAGACTGGTGTCTCTGAGATTGGACCAATTCCAGAGGTTTTTGTTGAACCAGATGTTGATTATACCGACGCAGACGAGCTTGATATTACCAGTTCAGAGGCAGTAAGCATATGGTTTGACCATCATGAACGCTATGATGTTGTTATCAACTGTGCTGCCGCAACAAATGTAGATGGTTGCGAAAGCAATTTTGAGATGGCCTTTGCGGTAAATGCGCTTGGCCCCATGAATCTTGCACGAGCTTGCAACTCTACACAAACAAAGCTTGTTCAGGTATCCACTGATTATGTCTTTAGCGGTAAGGAAAGCTCTCCTCGCACGGAACAAGATGCTCCTTATCCTGTTTCTGCGTATGGTCGATCCAAATTAGCAGGAGAGGGACTTGCGCTGGCCGCAAATGCTCAAACGTTTGTGGTTAGGACGGCGTGGCTTTATGGCTATGTTGGCAAGAACTTTGTGGCAACCATGCGTGCCCTTGGTGCAAAGTATCCAGAGATTAGTGTTGTTGATGATCAAGTAGGTAACCCTACCAGCGCAAATGATCTGGCTCACGCAATTTTGTGCATTGCTGCTACTGAGAACTATGGCATCTATCACGCAACCAATGAGGGAACATGCTCATGGGCTGATTTTGCCGAAGCTATTATGGCTGGTAGTAATCTCGATTGTAAGGTTACCAGGGTAACTTCTGCTCAGTGGAAAGAGATGCACCCAGAAAGCGCTTCTCGCCCTGCATATTCATCTTTGGTAAATGGACATCTTGAGAGTACCATTGGAAATTGTATGAGGCCTTGGCAAGAGGCTCTTGCGACATATCTTTCGAAGGTAGAAAGAGGTTAGTGTGAAGACCTATTTAGTAACTGGTGGAGCTGGATTTATTGGATCTAACTTTATCCACTACATGCTTAGAAGAAATCAGGACATTCATATTTTGAACGTGGATGCTCTGACGTATGCAGGCAACCTTGAGAACCTCTCGGAATATGATCAAGATTCTCGCTATACCTTTGCTCATGTAGACATTAGGGATAAAGAGGCTCTTACGCAGTTGTTTGAGACCTATCATCCTGATTACGTTGTTAACTTTGCAGCAGAGAGCCACGTAGATCGCTCCATTGAAGATCCAGGTGCCTTCGCCGATACTAATGTCATGGGTACTGTTGCGCTCCTGAGCGTTGCGGAGTCTTTCTGGAATGATGGTCAGGGCTCTTACGGAGACCACAGATACCTGCAGGTTTCTACTGATGAGGTCTATGGCTCACTGCCACTTGATGATCCAGAGGCATTTTTCCGTGAGACCACACCTTTGAGTCCACACAGCCCCTACTCTGCATCTAAGGCTTCTGCTGATATGTTTGTAAAAGCCTGGCATGATACATACGGATTTCCTGCGGTAATCACGCGTTGCTCCAACAACTATGGTCCTTATCAGTTCCCCGAGAAGCTCATTCCTCTGATGATTGAGAATTGCCTGGAGCACAAGGCACTTCCAGTTTATGGTGACGGACTGAATGTTCGTGACTGGCTCTATGTCGATGACCACTGCAAAGCAATTGCTATGGTTCTTGAGGGCGGCAAGCTGGGCGAGGTTTATAACGTTGGTGGTCATAACGAGCGCAATAACCTCTACATTGTTAAGCGCATCATCAGTGAAGTTGCAAGAATCACTGGTGACACTCAGATTACTGAGGATCTGATCTCTTACGTCACTGACCGCAAAGGCCATGATCGCCGCTACGGTATTGCACCTGATAAGATTAAAGAAGAGCTTGGCTGGTATCCAGAAACTCCATTTGAAGAGGGCATTGTTACCACTATCAACTGGTATTTAGAGAACCGCGAGTGGGTTAAGAATGTAGTTTCCGGTGATTATCAGGATTACTACAAGAAGATGTATGAGGGTCGATAATAAAAAAGACACTTTATGATGTGATTCCCAAAAGTTAGATTTTTAGCGTAGCAGTTTATATGGCTGCTACGCTATTTTTATGCAGTCAAGAGTCTAAGCCTGTATTGTACTGGGCTTAACCACCCTAGTTATTAATTCTTTGTTCAAAATATTATTATACTTGTAAAAATTTGAACACAAGAGTATTATGACTGACGTAAATTGGTTTGGAAGTTCATTTCGCAGTTAATTGGTCTTCATTTGGAGGAACCGTGGCACTAACAAAGAATGTGTTTTCTGTATTAAAAACCATTGCTCTTTCTGATGAGAAACTCAATCAGAGACAGCTTGCAGAAGAGACTGATCTTTCTTTGGGATCAGTTAATTCAGCAGTAAAAACGCTTGAGGACCAGGGTCTTATTGATGACAGTCTTATTACTTCAAAGGGCCTTGAAGCACTGAAACCTTATGAGGTTAAGAATGCCATTATTATGGCAGCCGGTCTGTCTTCTCGCTTTGCACCTATTTCATATGAGAAACCAAAGGGCGTCCTGAAGGTTCGTGGAGAAGTTCTGATTGAACGTCAGATTCATCAGTTGCTTGAAGCTGGTATTACTGACATCACCGTTGTTGTGGGTTATAAGAAGGAGTACTTCTTCTATTTGGAGGAGAAGTATGGCGTCAAGATTGTTGTTAACCCAGATTATGCAACAAGAAATAACAATTCCACGCTTTGGTATGTAAAAGACCAGCTCGATAACACCTATATCTGCTCATCAGATGACTACTTTACTCAGAACCCCTTTGAGCGCTATGTCTATGAGGCTTATTACTCAGCAACGTATGTTGCAGGAGAAACTGATGAGTGGTGTCTTAAAGAGGGACGTGGTGGACGTATTACCGGCGTAGAAATTGGCGGTTCAAATTCTTGGATTATGCTCGGTCATGTCTACTTTGATAGACAATTCTCAAAGAAGTTCGTAGACATTCTTGAGGCTGTCTACGACAAGCCAGAAACCGTTGATATGCTCTGGGAAGAGATTTACGTCCGCCACATCAAAGAGCTTTCCATGACCATTAGAAAGTATCCTGATGGTGTTATTTACGAGTTTGATTCCCTTGATGAGCTTCGTCAGTTTGACCCAGCGTTTATTGAGAACATCGACTCAGAGATTTTTGACAACATTGTTTCAGTGCTTCATTGCCAGAAGAAGGATATCCACGGTTTCTATCCTCTAAAACAGGGACTTACCAACTTATCTGCTCACTTTATTGTGGGATATGGTGATGATGCTCAGGAGTATGTCTACAGGCATCCTGGTGTTGGTACCGAGAAACTTGTAGACCGCGCTGCTGAAGAGGCTGGTCTTCGACTTGCTCGTGAGCTTGGCCTAGACAGTACCTTTATTTACGAGGACCAAAAAGAGGGTTGGAAGATTTCCAAGTTTGTGAAAAACGCTCAGAATCTTGATCCTCATAACCCTGAGCAGCTCAAGCGCGCAATGGAGATGGGTAATAAACTGCACCATAGCGGCGCCTCGCTCGATCGCTCTTTTGACTTTGTCAACGAGGGACTTAATTACGAGAAGCTCCTGCTTGAAGAGGGTCCTATTGAGATTCCTGGTTATTATGAGCTTCGCGAGAAGGTCCTGCGCTTGAAGAAGTATGCAGACGCAGATCAGTATCCAGTTGTTATTTCACACAATGATTTCTTCTATCTGAATTTCTTGATTGACGAGGCTGGTACCTATAGCCTTATTGACTGGGAATATGCAGGCATGTCAGATGAGGCAAATGACTTTGGTACTTTTACGGTTTGCTGCGAGCTTACTGACGATGAGGCAAATGCTGCTATTGATTATTACTTTGGACAAGAGGCAACGTTTGAGCAGCGTAGGCACTTCTGGAGCTATGTAGTCTTTGCTGGCTGGTGCTGGTATTTGTGGTCTCTAGTCAAGGAAGCAGAGGGCGAGAACGTAGGCGAGTGGTTCTTCATTTACTATCGCTACGCTGCAAACAATATTGACCGCGTGCTTTCTTGGTACGAAGAGAACCAGAACTAAGAGTAAAAGGGGAAAACTATGTATTACGGTCTTTTAAGCGGTATTCTTTGGGCGGTTGATACCGTTATCCTTGGTGTTGCTCTTGGTATGAGTCCTTATGTTGATTCAGCTCAAGCGTCATTTGCCAGCGCATTTATGCATGACTTTTTTGCTGCGGCTATTCTTCTTGTCATGATGGCACGTAAGGGTAGGCTGAGGGATACCCTTGAAGCTGCAAAAACTAAGAGTGGTCGCGTTGTTATGCTGGGTGCTCTTTTAGGCGGACCAATTGGTATGAGTGGTTATCTTGCCGCAATTAATGCCATTGGACCTGGTTACACCGCAGCTATTTCAGCTTTTTATCCAGCAGTGGGTTCACTTTTAGCGTGGCTTTTGCTTAAAGAGAAAATGAATTTGAAGCAGGTCATTGCTCTTATTGTGGCTCTTGTAGGCGTTATGGTTATTGGTGTATCCACCGCTGCAGGAGAAGGTAACGGAAACGTTCTTGTTGGAATCTTAGGTGTTATTGCCTGTGTCTTTGGTTGGGGCTCCGAGGCAGTTATCTTGGCTTGGGGCATGCAAGACGATGCTGTTGATAACGAGACCGCACTCCAAATTAGGGAAACTACCTCTGCGTTTGCGTATGGTCTTATCATTTTGCCTCTCGCAGGCTCGGTAGAGTTTGCAAGTCAGGTTGCAGTAACTCCTGCTAATGGCGTTGTCTTTATCGCAGCGCTTGCAGGCACCGCTTCGTATCTCTTCTACTACAAAGCAATTGACGCCATTGGCGCTTCTCGCGGTATGGCCTTGAATATTTCTTATTCTGCCTGGTCAGTCATTTTTGCGGCTCTTGCAGGTATTGTTTTGCCGGCAATTATGCCAGAAGCAATTCCATCTCCTTTGACGGTAATTTGCTGCATTGTCATTATTGTGGGAACCGTTCTTTCAGCTACTCCAGACTGGAACGAGCTGCTCAAGAGAGATTAGAGTGATACAAATGATTGAATAACTTGGATATAAAAGTCTAAGTTAGACAAACTCTTAGTTTTATTAAATAAATTAAGTTATATATTGAGAGACATTTATTTTTTAGGCATAAGTCTCCATGTATTTCCAGTTAGACTCCAGTTGTTAAAGTTTGTTGCATCACCGTTAATAACGAATTCGCGAAGCTCTGCATCGTGATTATTTTCTGAGATAGTTTCAAGATAGTAACGAGGACGATCCTCGCCCTCATAGGACTCGTCAAGCGGTGTGGTGTAGTTAGAAAGCATTTGCTGGTCAGCGCCCATGTCCTTGAGTGTCTGGGCAAAAATGTCGTAGTGCCAGACAGGTGCATCAGAAACCTGCATTGGCTGAGCCGCCTCTTCAGCAGTTTGACCAGCAGGTTTATACATGATGACTGGGGCAGATGGCCGCTGAATATCGGTATCAGTCAAATACCATTCGCCGTGATCTGCGGTAATAATAAACGACGTGTTTTCATACACACCAAGACGCTTAAGCTCGGCAATGTACTGTGCAACAATCCTATATGCGCCCATAGTCTGCTCTTCGACGTTTTCCTTGCTTGGATCGCTGGTAGGCTCAACATTGCGATCAAGAGTGTAAGGAGGATGTGAGCCAATAAGATGAATGAAACGGAATGAGCCATTTTGACCAGCACTGTCATCAATTGAGAGACCGTAGTGCTGAAGCTCCTGATAATACTTGAGGTCATCCTCGGTGTAAGGCTGAGAAGAAAGGTCAACCTCATCCATGTTTACTGGCTTGCGCATGCGCATATTGAGGTCCTCGGTGTAATACCAGAATCGAGGCTTAAACACCCAAGGCATATCTCTGCAGAACGCCGTCTTGTAAAGAATGCGCAACGCACCAAGCACGTCAAGCTGGTTCTCTACGCCACGACCGCGAGGCTCGTGATAGTTAATTGTGCGATTATACATATAGTCCGTGTAGGCCCAATTAAAGTTATCAGTATAAAGTCCAACTGAATAGCCAAGTTGATTAACATTATTTAAATAATGACTATTGTTTGACCAATTTTGAATAAAATCACTAGCAGATTGTTCTGGCCGAATTCGATTTTCAAAGACCAGCGATGGAATGCCGTAGCGCGTTGGAATCATCGAGCCAACAGAGTTCCGGTACCAGGTAAAGCCGGTAAGAGGCGCAAATGTCTCTGGGTATTCATCGTAAAGCTTCTGGACAAAGGCGGTATCGGTGGTGTCCAGAACAAAGACCACGACGTTCTTCTTGGAAGACACGTTGTAGAGACCCTCGCGTGTTGCAATAACCTGCTGATGCTCGGCGTGGGCATCAATCGACGCCGCAATTGAAGGGCCCCATAGACTTGCAACGCCCACTGCCTGGACAATGATAAGAGCTGTTGCGGTTACTAGAAGACCTGTTCTAAGCTGTCTTGCTTTAAGGAGCGAGAAGACCACTGCAGCTGCAATAATTACTAGCCAAATGAGACCAGAAACAATCATCTGACTGGTAAAGTTGGACCAAATGACCTCATGTCCATCCGCAAGTGGCATACCACCGTTCAAGAACACTGCCTGAACGTACGATGCCACGCCGATGGCTCCCACGAGCGCAGTTGCAACGTTAAAGACGCGCTTACGCAGCAGCGAGAGAATCACGGTAAGAACGAGCGTAATGACAAGACCCGCAATAATAACGGGACCAGCAACGTCGTTGAGGTTGAAAGAAAGGTCTCGCGCACTACTGGCTACCAGTTCAAGTGGAGCTACAACCAAGATAGTGAATACCGTAAAGAATGAAACTAGAAATGCAACACCAATGCGGCCTTTGGGCTTAAGAGTACCCTCTTTTTGCTCTTTGAGGCGAATAGCTTCTGCCGCGAGAATTTCTTTCATCTGAGCGTTTGCGGCTTCAGCACCTTTGGTGTCTACCCTGTGAACTTTGCCTTCGACGATCTTGTTTGCGTTCTCGTCAATCTTAAGGATGCGGAAGAGCACCTTGCGAGAGCGCCTGAACGCAACGCCAAGCACTGCTGAGAGTGCAACTACAACCGCGGCCAGCGCCTGGATGGTGTAGGTCATAACCGATGGGTCAACATAGGCCTGAGCTGTTGCTGGCAGGAGTGCCCACCAGACAAACGTCAAAGCAAGCGTGAAGAGTATCCCGTGAATAACGAGTAGCATTTTATTGGCTGATGATGTGGTCATAGTCGAAGAAGTCCCTTGTTTAAGTGGAATAAATTTTAACCAAGCTTATTTTTTCAAAAATAAAAGCTCGTAACAAGATTGCGATATTGCGTACAAGTTGTTGCCATATTTTATCATCACTAGCCGTTACTTTTTTGTCCGCTTTTATAAGCCATGTTAATGAGCTTGGCCACAGGAGTTGGCCAGAACTTCTTAAGCATCTCCAGGTCTTCCTGTTCACGACGATTATCGTGAATAAGGTGGCTGGTCTCAGAGTCTTCATGAATGCGGTGAAGCATGAGTACACGGGTGTCGTACAAGAAATCACCCTCACGCTTACTGATTGCTTCCCATGCTTCCCAATCCAGGTTAGAACCAAATCCAGCCTTGAAAACGGGAGTCTCAAGGTTGGGGAGGACCAGCGTGGTGCTTGGACAGCAAATAGCACAGCCCAACTCAAGCGCACGACGTTTAGCCCATGCTTTACCTGCATTTTCTGGCTTTGAGAGCGAGTACAAGAGACGACGCTTTACCTTAAGCAAACGATTTTCAAGAACTTCTTCACCGTCACGCAACTCACCGTAATTGGTGAAGTAAATCAGTGGGCGAGAAGAGCTGTTCACGCGTTCAAGCATGTACTCTGCGAAATTTGGTTTGTAGAGATCATCTTGGTGAGCAATGGTTACCAATGGAGTTGTACAAACGCTTACGGCAAAGTTCCAGTCGCCAGCAATGCCTTCCGGACCGGGATTAACATGCATGGGAATGTTGTATTTCTCGCAAAGAGATTGAATCAGTTCATTTGGTGTTGAAGTAGCCAAAAGAATATTCGTAGAAAGAGTCTGCCCTTTGAGCGAGAGAATGCACTCTTCTAGATAGGGGCTCTCACCATAAGCGCAGACAGCAAACGTGTGATCCTGAGGTGTATACATTGCTACATCCAATCGATTAGCTCCGATGTCTAGTATTATAGGAGTGTTACCGGACAACATGTGGGAGGCTGCAATGGGTTCAGAAAAATATGTTTCTTATGAGAATCCAGATGATCTTAGGCGAGTCCAAATTCTTTCAACGATTTTAATAGAAGAGTTAAATAGAGTTTGTAAGGAATTAAATATCTCTTATCAAGCTTATGGTGGGACAGCTATTGGCGCAGTGAGACATCATGGATTTATTCCATGGGATGATGATGTTGATGTTTCGATGTTTCGTGAAGACTATGAAATTTTTTTGGAGAAAGCTCCTGCGCTTCTGCGTCCTGATTTTTGTATTCACAATGGTCGCAATAACGATTATTTTCCCGCAGTAATAACACACCTATCATTAAAAGATACTATTCGAGTGCCTGATGAATTTATGACCTGTCCATTTAAACTTGCTATAGCGATAGATATTTTTCCTTTTGATAAAATTCCGACTAATCAAAAAGTCCTTGCCTCAGTAAAGCGTCGAACATGGTTTTGGGGACGTTTGAATTTCTTATTGGCTACTCCAAGACCAAGAATTCCACTTTCTGGGGTCGGTCGTTATTTGGCCTTAGCAGGTTGTTTTGTAATTCACGGACTACTTCGTTTTTTACATGTTCCATCAAAATACATCCTAAATAAGTGGGAGCATGCTGCTCGTACGGCAGAAAATGAGAAGACAAATCATTACGCAAGTTTTGTCGAACCTGATCCAGAGAACTGGTCAATGGACAAAGAGGATGTTTTCCCAATGGTTCGCGTTCCTTTTGAAGACATCACCACTACGCTTCCAAAGGAATATGACAAGCTTTTAACTAGGGGATACGGGGATTACATGCAGCTTCCTCCAGAGAAGGATCGTAAAAATCATCATCCTGGAGCGCTTGATTTTGGTAAGTGGAAAGAGGTAGACGTTACCAAAGGAAGTCGCCAGGCATTTGAAGACTTTGGTCAGAAAAGCTAACTATGACAATCGATACTTCTGCTAAGCAACTGAAAAAAAACTATATTTGGAATACATTAAGTTCCTTGATGAATGCTGCTTCTTCAGTATTGATGCTTGCGGTTGTTACTCGCACAGCCGGCGCAGTTGCTGGAGGAGTTTTCTCTCTTGCATATGCCGTGGCACAACAATTTATAGTTGTTGGGCAATTTGAGGTACGTTTATATCAAGTTACTGATACAAAAGAGGTTTATCCATTTGGGGTGTATTTAGCGACTCGAATTATAACTACAACATTGATGATTGTAGGAATATTTCTATTTGCATTGCAATCGCAGGGTATCAGTTATGAAGGAGCCCTTTATACCCTTATTGCTTCCCTTCGCATTTTTGACGTCGTTGAGGATGTATTTCATGGCATGTTTCAGCAACGAGGTCGTTTGGATATTGCTGGAAGAGCATTTTTCTTCCGAATACTTACAACAGTCATAAGTTTTTCTATTGGAGTGTTTATAACAAAAAATCTTCTAATAAGTGCTGCATTTTCTTTTATTTGTTCAATGATTGCAATGATAGCTCTGACTATACCTCCAGCAAAAAAGATGTCATCTTTACGTCCTCTGTTTAACTTTCAGCAAATTTTTAGTCTTCTCCGCGCCATGCTTCCAATGTTCATCGGTGCTTTTCTGTTTACTTACGTTGTGAATGCGCCTCGATATGCCTTGGGAGCTTTATCTGACCAGACTCTTTTGACTTACTTTGCTTCATTAGCCATGCCTGCCATGGTTATCAATCTTCTAAGTAACTTTGTCTTTAAGCCACTGCTCACTCAGATGGCCGAATATTGGAATAATCAGCAGGACAAGCAGTTTGTAGGTCTGATTCTTAAAGGATTTGCGGTAGTTGCTTTGGCTACTGTTGTTTCGATGGCTTTGGCTTGGCCATTGGGAGCTCCGGTCCTTGGACTTTTGTATGGTCTTAATTTTGAGCCATATAAGCTAGAGCTTTTGCTGTTACTCTTTGGTGGCTTGATTAATGCGCTTGCAGTCATTTTGTACTATGCCGCAGTAACTATGCGCAAGCAGGTTGCTGTGTTTGTAAGCTACGCCGCAGGTGCAGGCTTTGCTGCGCTTACCGGAGGATGGTTTGTGGGCAACTTTGGCATCATGGGAGCGTGTGTGCTGTATGATGCCTCGCTTGCAATACTTGCCCTTGTATTTGGCGTCTTCTGTTTCTTGGGATTTAAAGATCAAAAGAAAAAGTCCGCTGCGTAAGCGGACTTTTTAATGTCTTGCCTGCGTGAGCGTGCCGTCAGAGAGCTGACGCGTCGTTTACACGCGCGTACGCTGGTTAAGATCAGTTACAAAATCAAGGTTTTTCTCGTCACGTGCGTCTTTGTCGCGTAGGGCAAGTTCGCTTGAAAGCTGTTCAACCTTAAAAGTAAGCTTAGAAATTGCACAGGACTGATGGAAAATCCTGATAAGCATCAGCACAATAACAAGTAGCATGACAAAGTTTGCGGGACTCATAAAGCCAAAAAGCCCAGCAAAGAAATACGCAAGCTGGGGGATAAGCGCAAACAAAACAAGGATTCCTGCAGAAACAACCCAATAGACAGAGTCGGAGATGCGAATCTTTGATTTGCGGACGCTATTGATGACAATGCCCATGGCAAATAGGGCGCCAATAAGCAGCAGAATTCTGAGAACTAAAGTCATGGTGTCACCTTATCTAAACCACTGGAAGAGCAAAAGCGAGAGGCACGTGCGAGCCATATACATTATTGAGTTATAGAAGCTCAGATAGGACTCGCCACCTTGACGCTCACGCATCTCAGTTTCAATCTCGACAACCTTAGCTCCTCGACGCATCAGTAGCGAGATAGTGTCTGGCTCGGGGGAGAAGTCAAACGAGCGCGCATACGTTTCAATAAGACCACGATCGTACATACGCATGCCTGAGGTAGGGTCAGTAATGGTTTGACCAGTGCTTGTCTTGATAAGCCAAGAAATCAGCTTGGAGCCAATCTCTCGAGGAGAGTTTCCGCGAGCCTTGGTAACAAAACGAGAAGCAATAACAATGTTTGCTCCCTCGTTTACCATTGCCTGGGCCATAGGAGCGATGTACTCAGGTCTATGCTGACCATCGGAGTCAAACTGCACCACAGCGTCATAACCATGTTCTTTGGCGTAGCGCATACCAGCCCTAAAGCCTGCAGAAAGGCCTCCGTTAACAGGTAAATTGAGGTAGTTAAATCCACGCTCTTTACAGATATCCAGTGTGCGGTCAGCGGAGCCGTCGTTGATTACGATGTAATCAACTTGAGGAGCTACCTGACACAACTCTGTAATAGTTGAAGCAATGCAGGCTTCTTCGTTGTAAGCGGGAACGACTGCAAGAATTCTCACAAGCATCCTTTGAATTGCAAATTACACGTTAACTGCATGAATATCATAGCTCAAAAGATGTATTAATCTTGACTCGTATATAGTAGATTACCTAAAGAAATTGAAAGGTGAACGCTATGGAGTTTCCAAAAGAGCTTAAAAACCCTACTCAATCGGGCAATTTTACGTTTTATGACACCTCGATTGAAGGTGTAAAGGTTGTGGACGTAAAGCTGTACGGTGATGCTCGTGGTGGCTTTATGGAGACCTACCGTGAAGAAAACTTTGTTGCCGGCGGCATTGAGGCTTCATTTGTGCAGGACAATCAGTCTTATTCCGTTCAGGGCGTACTTCGCGGCCTTCACTTCCAGATTGAGCATCCGCAGGCAAAGCTTGTGCGCGTAATCTCCGGCACTGTCTTTGATGTTGCGGTTGACCTGCGAGAGGGAAGTCCAACCTGGGGTCAGTGGGAAGGCGTTGTTTTGTCCGCGGAGAACCGCAGACAGTTCTTTGTCCCTCGCGGTTTTGCCCACGGTTTCTTGGTACTCTCCGAGACAGCGGAGTTCTGCTACAAGTGTGACGACATCTATCACCCAGGTGATGAGGGCGGCATTATGTGGAATGATCCAGAGCTTGGCGTTGAGTGGCCAGCGTTTCTTGGCGAGAAAACCTTAGATCCTGCAAAGGTTATTCTTTCCGATAAAGACAAGATTCATCCAGCACTTTCTTCACTTAAGAAGTAACAAGCGCTGAAGGCAAGTTAGGTAGTATGAACGAACGTAATCGTCGTGAGCGAGAATCTACAGCTCACGAGCTTAATCGCATGAACGAGCCAGAGTGGACAGAGGAAGCTTCTGATAAAGAGCTTTCGTCTTCGCCGCTCCCTCGTGCAACCCAGATGGAACTTCTCGCCCCAGCGGGAGGTCCTGCTCCATTTACCGCAGCTCTTGCTGGTGGTGCAGATGCTATTTACTGCGGCTTGGGCAACAACTTCAACGCCCGCCGCGGTGCGGACAACTTTGACGACGAGTCGTTTGCGCGTGCGTGCAGACAGGCTCATCTAGCTGGCGCTCGCGTGTACGTCACCGTTAACGTTGTTGTTAAGTGGGACGAAATGCAGCGTGTCCTGCGCCTGATTCGCCGCGCGTGGACCCTTGGCGCAGATGCTTTTATTATCCAGGACTGGGGTCTTATGGCTCAGGTTAGACAAACCTGGCCAGAGATTGAATGTCACGTATCAACGCAGGCAAACATCCACGATACGCGCGGTGTTGCTGCCTGCAAAAAGCTTGGCGTGGGTCGCGTAACCCTGTCTAGAGAGCTAACTAAAGAAGAGATTTCTACTATTTCCAAGCTTGGCGTTGAGCTGGAATGTTTTGGTCACGGAGCCCTGTGTTTCTGCTATTCGGGTATCTGTCACATGTCGTCTATGCGAGGAGATCGCTCTGCTAACCGTGGAGCCTGTGCTCAGCCGTGCCGCCTGCCGTATGAGCTGCTTAACTCTAAGCATGAAGTTGTCTCGATGGGTGGCATTGACAGGCTGCTCTGCCCTAAGGATTACTGCACCATTGATGACGTACCTGATATGATTGAGGCGGGCGTTGGCTCGCTTAAGATTGAAGGCCGCATGAAGGCGCCTGAGTACGTGTACTCGGTGGTGTCTTCGTATCGTCAGGCAATTGACGCTGCCGAGAAGGGCGTGGACAACCAAGCCGATGTGGCCCGCCGCCACCGCTTGCTCAAGCGCTCGTTTAACCGCGGTCTGACTAACGCGTACCTGCATGGCACCGCTGGCAACGAGATGATGAGCTATGAGCGCTCCAACAACCGCGGAGAGATTGTTGGTGAGGTTACCGGAGGGCGCCCACTTGAGGACGCTCTTGAGCGCAAGAGTGGCCTCAATGGCGGTCGTGTTAAGCTGCGCCGTTACAAACAGGCGGATGTTGACCTTATTGCTCACGCTCCCATTGGCAAGAACGACTTGCTTGAAATTAGGCCGCTCGATGAGCCTGACAAGTTCCTGACCGCTCTTTGCCCTGTTGACGTTGAGCCTGGCCAGACGGTTACCGTCCGTACTTCTCGCGTTATGCAGACCGGATCTACGGTACGCATAATTCGCTCCGAGGCAGCGCGTGTGGCAGCTGAGCAGATTTCTTCACTGGAATATCCTCGCAAACGTGCTGTTGACGTGGCCATTATTGCCCGCATTGGCCAGCCCTTTACGGTGATGCTCTCTACTGCAGACGGCGTTGCGCGTGCGTCTGCTGAGGGCTTTGTGGTGGAGGAGGCTCGCACTAAGGCGGTAACCTCTGACGAGCTCATTGAGCACGTAGGCCGCATGGGAACCTCGCCCTTTGAGGCGGTGAGCTTTGACGTCCAGATGGACGATACGTGCGGCATGAGCTTTAGTGCCGTTCACAAGGTGCGGGCTGCAGCATGTGAGCAGCTGGAAGCGGCACTTCTGGAGGAGTACCAGGACCGCGAGCAGAAGATTGCTCCGCTTTCCCGTCTTGCCTACCAAAAGGAGCGAGAAGCCCAGGACAAAGAGAAGCTTTTTGCCTTTGATGAGGCTGCTGCAAAGGCAAATGCGTCGCAGGCAGAGGTATGTGTTCTGGTTGAGACTCCCGAGCAGGCACGCGTTGCGCTCAAGGCAGGAGCGGATCGTCTGTACGCAACAGCCGATGCCCTCGCAGAGACTTCGTGGCCAGAGGATCTTCTCGCCAAGGTAACTCCATGGCTTGATGAGGTATGTCGCGAGGTTGACCATAAGCGCCTGGATCCGTACGTTACCCCAGGTAAGCCGGTTGCTGTGGGCAACATCTCTGAGCTGGCGCTGGCCGTTGAGCGCGGGACCACTCCAGAGGTGCGCGAGTGCATTCCTGTCCACAACGATTACGCCCTGCAGGCGCTGGCCGACATGGGTGCAGAAGGCGTTTGGCTCAACTCCGAGCTGACGCTCCAAGAGATTTGTCACCTGGCGAGAAACGCCTCGATTCCTGTGGGTTATATGGTCAGCGGCCGTATCCGCACTATGACAACTGAGCACTGTATTTTGATGTCTACGGGCAAGTGCATCCACGATTGTGATGCCTGCAAGCTGCGTCTTGAGGAACATACGCTCAGAGGCATTGACAACGATTACATGCCGGTCAGGACTGATAGGCACGGTCGCTCTAAGATTTGGAGCCCTAAGCTCTTTGATGGTGTGCCAGAGGTGGCCGAGATGCTTTCTGCCGGCGTGAAGCGCTTTATGGTAGACGCAACGCTTCTGAGCACGGAGCAGACACAGGAGGCTACCTCTCGCGTAGTTGTGGCGATTGCGGCAACAGCGTCGGGTGCATCATTGCCTGCACGTCTGAAAGATGCGTCAGTTGGACATCTTTTCTCGCCAATTGGATAGTGCAGAAATAAGTTTGGAATTTTGGGTAGGATACCCTTGTTGTAAGTTATGAGCGCGGACGCGCTTTGAGTAGATTTGAGTAGGAGCAAACATGGCCATTAATCGTGACCTTTTGAATGCAACCCTTGATGTTATTCGCCAGAGCCTTCAGACAGACGGCGGCGACGTTGAGCTTATCGATGTAAGCGATGACGGTACTGTTACCCTTGAGATGACTGGCTCTTGTGCTGGTTGCCCAATGTCTGCATACGACATGTCTGAGGGTATTGAGCGCATCCTGATTGAGCACGTCCCTGGCGTTAAGCGTGTTCAGCCTGCAATGCTGTAAATTGCCGCTCAGCGCCAAAAAGTGAACGTTTGGTGCGTTTTGGCACATAGTTTTATATGCATAAACATGTTTTTTATGCAGAGAAGTTATGAAGAACCATAACTGACCTGCGTATTAACAAATTTTATATATCACGTCCCGCACATTATTGTGTAGGGCGTGATATTTTATATAAACGGATAACTAGGTTTTCTGACCATTCATTTGTATGACGTAAGAAAGGTGGACGTTGTGGTTCTTTCTGATCGCGACATTAAAGCAGAGATTGCTGCTGGTCGTATCGTTATTGAGCCTTTATGCGAGAAAAACGTGCAGCCTGCATCGGTTGACGTATGTCTTGGCTCAAACTTTAGAATCTTCCGCAATTCTACGCACACCTCAATTGATCCACTTGTAGCTCAAGAGGGTCTTACTGAGTCAATTGATGTTCCTGAGGGAGAGGTTTTTGTCCTTCATCCTGGTCAGTTTGCACTTGGCACTACGCTTGAGCGCATTGCTATTCCTGACGATATCCTCGGCAAACTTGAAGGTAAGTCTACCTTGGGTCGCTTAGGCCTTATGATTCACTCAACTGCAGGTTATGTTGATCCAGGTTGGGACGGAGAGCTCACACTGGAGCTTTCTAACGTTGCTAACCTTCCAATCATTTTGCACCCTGGCATGAGGATTGGTCAGCTTTCCTTTGAGCGCATGAGTTCTCCTGTTGAGCGTCCTTATGGCTGCGAAGATCTTGGTAGCCATTATCAGGGCCAGCGTGGTGCAACTCCTTCGCATGTTCTTTCAAAGTAGTTTTAGTAAGTAGGACGTATTGTGTGGCTTGATGCTTTTTATCATTCATTAAACCCAGTAGCGCTTTCACTAGGTCCGCTATCTATCAGGTGGTATGGTCTGGCATATCTGGTGGGCTTTGTGCTTGCTGGCGTAGTTATGTACAGAACTGCTCAGCGCTGGAAACTTAACGTTACCCTTGATGACGTGCTTAATTTGATGGTAGGCATCTCGTTTGGCGTTATTGTTGGCGCCCGTCTGTTCTACGTTATTTTCTACGGTGCAGGCTATTACGTGGCTCATCCACTTGATGCATTTGCTTTAAGCCAAGGCGGTATGAGCTTTCATGGAGGCCTCGTAGGAGCTATTATTGGCGGCTCTATTGTCTGTAAGGCATCAGGTCTTTCTATCCCTACCATCTGTGACCTGGGAGTTATTGGCGCACCACTTGGTCTTTTCTTTGGACGTTGCGCAAACTTCATCAACGGTGAGCTTTGGGGAAAGCCAACTGATCTGCCTTGGGGAGTTATGTTTGAGACAGGAGGAGCGGTTTATCGTCACCCTTCTCAGCTCTACGAAGCACTTCTCGAGGGCCTTGTGATGTTTGCTATTTTGTACATCCTTTCTAGGAAGTGTCCTCCTCGTCCACAAGGAACGTTCATTGGAACGTTTTTGATGCTGTATGGCATTTTTAGGTTTGTCGTGGAATTTGTCCGTGTTCCTGACGAGCAGCTTGGCTATCTCTTTGGCAGCTTTATTACCATGGGACAGTTACTCAGTCTGCCTTTAGTTGTACTTGGAATAGTGGTGCTTGTTATGGCAAGAAGGCTAAACTCACCACAAGTTGGAAGGAATTAGAAGCATGTTTAAAAAGGCGCTCAATAGCCTTTTCTCCATACTTTTAGTGCTTGCGCTCTTACCAGCTCCTGCATTCGCAGAAGCAGCGGGGGAGTTGACTACTACTGTTACTGCAACCTCCTCAACGGAGACTGCTCTTGCTGCTAATGACAGCGCTTCTGGTACCGAAGCTGTTTCTGGTACCGTAGCCGCCACTTCTAGCGCAGTCACAACCTCTGAAGAGACAGGTCCTGGCGTTGCTGCAACCGCTAATGAGACTGACTATCCACACAAAACACTGGACCAGGCAGTAGAAACACTGACCAATTCCTTCTATAAGCCAAAACCTCGTTATGGTGTAGACACTAACCTCAACACTATGGTTGCAGAAGAGCTGCGCCGTATTGGTGCTGGAGAGGTTAACGTTAGAGTGACCTCTGTTCAGATGTCTTCGACAGCTTCATACGCTCATGCAGGTATTTCTACTGATTTTGCAACTAATGGTTCTATTGAGTACTTCTGGATGGATGCTGCTGGCTTTACTAATCAGAGAAGCACTCTTATTCTTCGCCAGGCAAAAGTTACCTTTGAACTTTCCAAGGATGGAAAGACCGTTCAATATACCTGCAATGTTTTAATCCCTTGGGATGAGGCAAAATCTCAGGCACAGCTTGCTGACGTATCTCAAAACCTTGCACCATCATATGCTGCAGGACAAAATGAGTCTTCGGTAACCTCAGACTTTACTCTTCCAAATAAGCTTGTTTCTGCTGATGGGAGCCAGCTTTCATGGTCTAAGGTTACTTGGACCAGTTCAGATACATCTGCTGTTCGTATTGATGGTTATGGTACTGAGCCTTATAAGGCAACAGTTACTCGCGGTATTCGTGACAAGCAGGTAACACTGACTGCAAACGTTTCTTTGAGCAGCTCAGACGCTCCTCAGACAAGCTATCAGAAAACCTTCACCATAACGGTTCCAGGTGACTCTTCGGCTATTGCCGATGCTCAGAATAACCTGTTAAGACGCATTAACAGGCGTTTCTCGGCATCCAGCATTAAAGATGTGTATACCAATCACTCAATTGATGCTCAGGCAGTCACAGACGATCTTCAGATGCCTACGCCAAAGAACTTTGGTTTGGATGGCAAGCGCTATCAGTTTACGTACACGTCCTCTAATGACACCATTAGGTTTAATGGTTATCGAGCAACGGTGTATCAGCCTCTGCCTTCTGCGTCTGCGCAGCAGGTAGACATCACCCTAACTGTTACTGATAAGGAGAATCCTGAGGTAACAGTCTCTAAGACGCTAACGGTTACGGTAAGCCCTCTGAATCAAGCTGACATTGATGCGGAGCTTGCTTTGATGAATGAGTCAAAGGCTCATTTCTGGGACGCTCTTGCTACTCCTTCTGGTCAGCAGGATAAACAGGACAGCGTTTCTGAGTCTCTGGCTACACCAAATAAGTTCTATCGAGCCGCAGACGGTTCTTTGACCTGGTCGTATGACGTAAACAATACCGATAAGACCGCAAGTGGTATTGTGCCTTCCGAGTTCCCAACGTATGACCCCATGGGTCCTGCTGATCAGGCGCGCACCTACAGCTCTTCTCAGCCAACAATCATTCAGAACGAGAACCTTGTTTTAGCACAGACTCCTGAGTACAACACTTCTGTTACGGTTTCGGCACTTCTTTCAAGTGCACGTTATTCTCGCTATGCAAGCTTGTATCCAGACAATGAGCAGTTCCAGGCCCTTACTAATCAGAAGGTTTCTGCCACCTTTACCGTGGCAGGCGAGAAGGGCGCTCGATCTGCAGAGGAAGATCCAGACCCAAGTCAGCTTGTTTCCGTCACCCTTTCTGTAGTGGGTCTTGATAAAGACGGCAAGCCTCAGCATTGGGCTCCTACACAGACTATTGAGGTTCGTAAGGGCACAACTGCTGATAAGGTAACGTACGATTACCTGAAGAATAACGGTCTTACCTACGATGCAGCGGGCGGTTATCTATCTTCTATTACGTCTCCTGCACAGGGTTTGACACTCGCAACAGCTCAGGTTAATGGTGCCTATAAGTGGTGGCAGTTCTTTGTGAACGGCCAGCTTTCGGACAAGATGGCAAATAACGTTGCCTTGGACGAAAACACTACCATTACCTGGACATATGGTGGACAGGATAGCTCCATTCCAACTCCTCAAAAAGAGTTGGTTATCAATCCATTTGCTGAGCACCCTAACTACGATGCATCTTGGAGCGGTTTTGGTAGCGGAAACGGTTCCACTACTACGCAGAGCACCCCAATTAACTCTGCAGCCTTGCGCTGGAGTGTTACTGAGGGAACTCAAAATGCACCAGGATTTATTTCTGACCAGGTCATTGTTAAAGACACTGTCTATTACGTGAGTGGTTCTACTCTCAAAGCAGTTGATGCTGCAACAGGTAACCTTATTGCCGAGGCACAGATTGGCTCTACGGTCTCGTACTTTGCGCGTCCCCTGTACGTTAATGGCATGATTGTTGTTGCTACTGATGATGGCTGTCTTACTGCTTTCTCGGCAACAACTATGGAGTGCATCTGGAAGACAGAACCGCTGGATACTACTAATACGCTGCAATCTGTTTCTAGCCTGACAGTTAATAACGGCACCATCTTGGCAGAGTTTACTAAGATGAGTGGATTTGACGCAGCCGGCGGCTACATGGTTGCTGTTGACGCTACTACTGGTGCGCTTCGCTGGAAGCAGAACGCACAACCTGCAAATACACCTGGTGCCACCTCTGGTCAGCCTTCGGGCTATTACTGGTCTGGTGCTGCTGCTTCTGGCTCTGACTTTATGATTGGTGACGAGTCCTCTTCAGTCAGACTCATTAGTGGTACAACTGGTGCCATTGAAGCTGAGCTTAATCTTGGCTCACCAATCCGCGCAGGTATTGTTCCTGTCTCCGTTGATCAAAACGGCAACGGAACCTACCTTGCCGTAACTAGAAATGACGGCACGCTGCATCTGATTAGAAGAAATGGCTCTTCTCTTGTTGAGGAGAAGCAGGTCAAATTTGCAGCAGAGTCTACCTCTACGCCAACAATCAGCGGCTCTAACGTCTTTGTTAACGGCGTTGATGTCGAGGGCTACGGAACAATCTCCGTCATTTCTCTGGACACCTTTACGGTGACTGACCAGGCTCGTGCTGGCAAGGGTAAGTCTCAGAGCACACCTCTTGTTTCTGTTCAGCAAAACGGCACCTACGCTTACTTCACCGTAAATGGTCTACCTGGCGGTGTATGGGTCTACAAGCTGGGTTCTGGCCGAGCAGCTCAGATTTACACTCCCGATAAAGACCATCAGAACTACACCACGTCGTCGGTTATTGCAGACTTTGAGGGCAATCTTTACTACACCAACGACTCTGGCACGCTCTTCTCGCTTATTAATCAGAAACCTTCTGGCGAGAATACCCAGCCATCTGGAGACATTTTTAGCAGGACAGACACAACGTCTACAAACGTGCCAGCTCAAGATCCTTCATCTCCAGCTGCGCATGAAACTTCCTCGACCACCGCTGCGAGTGCTGGTGAGGAGGTTACAAAGGCTCCATCTGAGAACAAAACTGCAGACACTAACTCTGACGAGAAGCAGCTTCCACCTACTGAATACTCAAATAAGCAGGCCGCTGCCCCACAGCAGGTGTCCTCTGCGCCTACCATTCCACTTCTGAGTGTCTTTGGTTTCTTTGCTTCTGGTGCAGTTCTTGCAGTGTTTGTAGTGTTGCTTAAGAAAGAAACTGCTGCAATTCACCATGTTTCCAATGGCCGAGGCCAGGTGAGATAGTGGTTAAGCTCACAAGAGAATCCAAACGGATTCTCTATTTGGCAGCATCAATAGTATCTTTTGTGTTCATGCTTTTCTTTGCATGGACATTGATTCAGTATTTCTTTACGCCTGCTTCAAGCACTTCTGCTCAAGAAGCTCCTACCGCACAAGGTCAGACGGTAGCAGGTGCTTCTGGCGCGCAAACAGACTCTCAGACGTCACAGACGCAAGGGAGTTCTAGTTCAGACGCTCAATCAAATGCTGATGCGTCTAAAACGCAGGATTCTTCTAATCAGAAAACGTCGGAGCCTTCTAACTCTGGTAACTCAACAAACGCTGTAGCTGCTCCTCATAAAGAGAATAGTGCGCTTTCTGTAAGTGTTACGGTTGACGGCTCTGCAGCCAAAGGGCCTTCATTTACCGTCAACCTCCAGGTGCAAGAGGGTACGTCAGTCTATGACGCGTTGCTTGCAAGTGGAGCCGGGGTAAATGCGCGTAGCACGTCGTTTGGTATATACGTTGCGGCTATTAATGGGCTTGCAGAGCGTGACCACGGTCCACAGAGCGGTTGGGTATATTCAGTTAACGGTGTTCAGCCTAACTACACGTCAGATGCATATGTTCTGCACGACGGCGATTCGGTTGTTTGGACGTACGTTAACGCGGTGAACTAATGAATCCCGCGCGCACAAGCTTTTCTCGTCTTCATCCACTTGCTACGGTTGTGCTGTTTGGATGCGAGGTTGTGCTTGCCGCATTTTCTTTTCAACCTCTCTGTGCGCTGATTGCTTTTCTAGGGGCGCAGCTTTGTACAATCCAGTTGTTTGGCACCAAACATGCTGCTAAACAGCTTGTTTGGTATGCTCCAATTATTATATTGATGGCGATAATCAATCCGTTTTTCTCGGCATCTGGCTCTACCGTTTTGTATTCTTTTGGACACACACAACTGTACGTAGAAAGTCTGGTGTACGGAGTTACCTCAGGTCTGGTGCTTGTAAGTACTTTGAGCTGGCTTGAGTGCCTGTTTGCAGTAGTGTCGCCGCTCGAGATGTTGCAGCGATCAAGTGCGCGCTTTCCAGGATTGCAGCTAGTCTTGAGCCTTTCTGTGCAGCTTATGCCACAGCTACTTTCTGATCTGACAACAGCCCGCCAAATCCAGTCAGCAAATACCGCAGCTAGAAGATGTGATTCTGCCGTACAGTCACATCAGCAAAGCCGTGTTCCAAGTCAAAGCCGTCTGTTGAGCGCGAGAAAAACTATTGCGCAATCAGCTACCACCATTAACGCAGTGTGCATGAGCGCGCTGGAGAAGTCGATAAGTACGTTTCAGTCTATTGTGTCTCGAGGCTGGGGAATGACAGTACGCAGAAGCAGATGGAATACCCAGGTGCTTGATGCCTACGACACCCTGGCTCTGTTGTCGTTTGCTCTCTTAGGCGTCGTAGCAGCAACTTCTTTGTATATGCTTGTCCAAGCTTGGCAGTTTTACCCTACTATGCCAGCGTTTCAACTGAGTTTTTGGTATATGGGGCTGGTGTTATTTGCCGCCTTACCAGTAGTTTTTGTGCGCCTTGATACCGTCTTATGGGAGCAGTCTGTATGAGTGAGTACCCTTCCTACCAGCAGAATTTATCTACGTCTTCAACTAGGGAAGAAGTAATTCTTGCTATTCAGAATCTCTCGTTTGCCTATGCTCTAGCTCCAAACAGCAAGGTCATAGAGGATTTTTCCTGCAAAGTTTATGCAGGTCAGATTAGCCTTTTACTTGGACCAACTGGTTCAGGCAAGTCAACTATCTTGAGCCTCATTAAACCCGAGATTGCGCCTCAGGGTAAACAAGACGGTTCAATTATTGTTTGTGAACAAGAGGTTTCTGCAATGACGCAGGCACAGTCTGTGGATACCATTGCTTTTGTGCCACAAGCCGCCTCGCGTGCACTTGTGTGCGAGACGCCTCTTAAAGAACTTGCTTTTGGCCTGGAAAATCGAGGTGTTTCTGAGAAAGAGATGCGCCGCCGTATTTTTGAAACGGTCAGCTTCTTTGGCATGGAGCCGCTTTTGCATAAACGTAACTGCGAGCTTTCCGGGGGAGAACAGCAGCTAGTGGCCCTTGCTGCAGCGCTTGTCATGCGTCCAAAGCTGCTCTTGCTGGATGAGCCAACTTCGCAGCTGGATCCGTTTGCGCAGAAGAGTTTCACCGCGCTCCTGGAGCGAGTGGCGCGCGAGCTCAACGTTGCCGTGCTTGTTGCCACCCACGACGTTGACGCGTTTGAGCACCTCGCTGACGCGTGTGTCTGCCTTGGTGGAGAGAAACCCGATGCGCTCCAAGCAGATAGCTCTTCTCGCCAGGCGCTCTGTCCTCGCAGCTCCGCGCCCAACCAAGCATCCACCGCGGCCGACAACTCGCCCGTGCTCGAGTTCAGCGCCGTGACGTTTGCGTATCCTCAGAGCGAGCAACTGGTGCTTAACAAGTGCTCACTTGAGGTCGCGGGGCGAGAAATTCGTGCGCTTGTAGGCGGTAACGGCTCAGGTAAGTCAACGCTGCTAAAGCTTGCAGCAGGTATTCTTCGTCCAAGGAGAGGCCGCGTCTACAACCAGCTCCAACAGTCCCAGGGGTATATTCCGCAAAATCCTGAGCTGCTCTTTACCTGCCAAAGTGTGGGCGAGGAACTTGCCCAGTGGCAGCAGAGTGGCGCCTATTCTGACCAGGACATTCAAGACCTTCTGAAAGCTTCGGGACTTCTTGCTCGTACAACATATCAGAAGCTTATGTCTTCTCATCCATACGACTTGTCTGGCGGACAGCAGCAACTTTTGGCGCTGGTAAAAGTGATGCTCACAAAGGCGCGTCTGCTCATTCTTGACGAGCCTACAAAGGGTTTAGATGCTCCGACCAAAGAAGCCGTTATCAACCTGCTCTCTTACGCACAAGCAGAAGGCACGACCATACTAGTAGCAACGCACGACATGCAGTTGATATCGCGCGTTGCTGATAATGTTTCTCTAGTTTTTGATGGCCAGATTTCTCTGACAGAGCCAACTTCAGAGTTCTTTGCAAACTCGTGGGTGTGGTCGGCGAAATAGGCATCTAGAACCTTAAGAAAGGCTCCTCATCCTGGCCAAGCTCCTCAAGAAGCTCATCGTCAAGATCATTGATGTCGCCAAACTCCTCGTGCTCATGCTCCTCTTCATCTTCCTCATGATCGTGAACATGCTCATTGAAGCCGTACGCATTTGCCGTCTCATCATCAAGATCAAGTGTTGGAAGGGCGCTAGTAATGCTGCAAAGGCCAACTCCTGCAGGCATAATCTTTTGCCACTGAGCAATCAGAGGAGTAGTTGGAACTTCTCCCAACTCAACAATGGAATCCAAGAAAATCTCTTTTGCACCATCAAGCAGGTCAGATGTCTTTGCAACCTCAATAAGGTGCTCCGAGAAAAGCTCAAGCGCATGATCTGTGGAGTCTGCCTCAACAATGCAAGGCATAAGACAGTAGTTGTCAGTAGAATCAAGTTCATCGTTATAACTAAAGTTTCCCAGATAGATCATGAGACCTCCTTGTTGTAGTTTCAAATCATCTTATGCCAAAATAAGACAGACCTTCTTGATATTTTTATTTTGACGGTAAGCGTGAGGTTCTCGTGGATAATCGGCACACGTTATCAATTTTTCTAGAGGTTGTAGCACTCTTTGCTACTCCTATTATCCTTGCTGTTGAAATGATATATTTTCCCGATTTTACTGCGGTATCTTCAATTATTTTAGCAATCATTTCAGTTGCATTATTTATGTTAAGTTTTGAGACCCAAGAGCCTTCAGTTGCCAAATTGGTACCCACGGCCGTCTTTAGTGCCTTGGGAGCCGCGGGAAGAATTGCCTTTGCACCGCTCGCATACGTAAAGCCGGTCTCAGCAGTTGCTATCTTTGCTGGAGCGTTTCTCGGAAGACACGCGGGCTTTCTGGTAGGTGCGCTATCTGCGCTTCTCTCCAACGTTTTCTTTGGACAAGGTTCGTGGACTCCGTGGCAGATGTATGCGTGGGGACTTGTTGGCTACCTGGGCGGTCTTCTTACAACCTTTACACCGGCTCATTCTGCAGTCACTAGTAATAAGGCCCTTTCACAAGGCGAGAAACCCCACAAACTTCCACCTTTCCTTCTTATGGCCTGGGCGTTTATCTCCGGACCATTCTTTGGCCTTGTCATGAACGTGTACTTTGTTATTGGATTTGTCCATCCTCTAACCTTCGAGTCCGCTCTTCTTGCGTTTTTAGCTTCTGTTCCGCTTGATCTTACGCATGGAGTAGCAACGCTTATTTTCTTGATTTTGCTTTGGCTCCCTTGGCAAACATCCGTTGACCGAATCCTCACAAAATACAATCTCACTGGTAGAACTTTTAGATAAACCAACTTTTGCCGTCTGCCTAAAATATCTTTCATTTTGCAGCCATTGATCTAGACTTAATCCACTGTCAGCCCCCAGATTCTGGGGGTAAAAATGCCACCTACATCTATCTTTGCAGCAACGGCAAACTCAACACTTGAGTTGCTTGCTCCTACGCGCTGTGTCGTGTGCGAGAAACCCGGTCAGCTCCTCTGCGATGAGTGTCGGGCAAAGCTGCCATGGATTTCTCAGCAATGGGCATGTCCTAATTGCGGTGCTCCGTATGGGAAGCTTGTCTGTTCAGAGTGCGCTGATAAAAAGAAGCGTCCCGTTCAGTGGGAGAGTAGGGCAGTTATTTGTGCCATGGGATTTAAAGGCCCTCCAGCACGGTTGATTTTGACGCTTAAAGACGGCCATGAACTTCGACTAGCGCCGGTAATTGCCGCGGCTATTTTGTGTGCGCTTGAAGAAGCTTCAGCATGGAGTGCTCGTGATGGCACTTCTCGCTTTGATAGTTCAAAAATTGATGGCGTTTGCTTTATTCCGGCAACTGCAGAGGCATACGCGCGCAGAGGCTTTGATCATATGGAGCTGGTAGCTCAATCGTTTTGCCAGCTTACGGGTCTGCCTTTGTATGACGTGCTTATACGTCCACACGCAAAGGATCAAAGAACGCTCTCATCTGCTCAAAGACAAATCAATTTGAAAGGAAGTATTGCTTGTACCGTACCAGTTAACCAATCAAATATTTTACTTTTAGATGATGTGGTAACTACCGGAGCATCAATTAGAGAAGCCACAAGAGTACTTTGTGCCGCAGGCGTGCAATCTGTAACCGTAGGCGCATTAGCTCGCGTATGGTGAGTTACCTATGGTTGCAAACGGCTATACTTGATAAGTCTTTTCAGGTCTGTGGTTGCGAAGTTCTCTGTGAGCTTTTAGTCCATGACAGACGAGGTCAAAGGGATCCACGTAAGTTTGCGTGTGCGCACGTAAACGATCATGGCTCGTCCTAGAAGTAAGCCATACCGCCTGTTATATCAATGAGACAAAGGGTCTCGCAGGCGAGAGAACTATTAGTGGAGCTGCTGCGGTAGCAAAGCAAACGTTCCAGTATGCGAGTGTGGGGTCAAATACCAGGTCAGCTGAAAAGACACCTGTTTAGAAGAAGGAGTTCTGATGACGCGCGTTAAAAGCTCTCTTAAGGTGTTACTTCTTATAGCACTAGCTGTTGTTTTAACAGGATGCTCCATTGGTCCTATCAACATTGATTTGGACAAATGGTTCCACGTCAAGTCGGTGCAAGAGGCAATTCAAGAGAAGCGAGAAGCCCGTCAGCAGAAGATTCCTGATTCCTCATTGCATACTGCTGGCACCCTTACGGTTGGTTTGCGCACGCAGTCAGTAACCGCTCCAATGGTTGTGGCCTCGGAAGGCGGAACTCTGCAAGGAATTGATGTTGAAGTTGCTTCTGCAATTGCAGATCAGTTGGGCGTAGACGTCAAGTTTGTGTCAGTCAATGGTCCAGTTGATGGTCTGCAAGCAGGCTGCGATATTGTCATGGATGTCAGAAGTGGAGAGGATTCAACAAGTACGTTGATTTCTGGCTATGCTGAGTCCACAACAGCGCTTTTCCATAAGGGTTCAGAAACAGACATTACTGCTGATAGTTTGAGTGGAAAGTCCGTTGGCGTTCAAACCGGCTCTTTGTCCGAGCGAGCAATGGGCCAGGTGCTCACCGGTATGTCTGTGCAGGGTTTTTCTAACTTAAACGATGCTTTTGCAGCACTTGAAAATGGCTCTATTGATTATGTGGCCTGTGATGCGTATGCCGGCACCTATCTAGCAGCAAATAAAGATATTTCTATGGTTGGTGTTGTTGATGTCCCTACTACGATTGGCATTTCTGTAGCAACAAGCAATAAGACGCTTGCTACGCAAATTCAACAAGCTCTTTCGGCTATTCAAGCTAATGGAGTAGAGGGAGTTATCAGAAATAAATGGGTTGGCACGTTACCACACCTTTCAACCACCAATAAGATTTCTGGTCTTGTAGAAGTTTCTACGCAATCTACCAGTGCTGATTCAACTACATCTTCCTCTGAGCAAAATTAGTCACGCATAAAGAGAAATAGTCTCTAACCGTTTACCGCTCAATTCAACTTTTTATGGAATGATTGACCGACAAATGGGTATTGTTGTTATACAGACATCAGTTAGAAGATGTCTCGTGTATCCGATAGGAGGCTCCTATGGTGGACATCAAGATTTCGGGACGCAAGGTAAGTATTTCTGAGGCTTTGCGCGCACACATAGACCAGAAAATCGGTGATGCTCTTAAGGTATTTGACATCACTCCTATGTCTTGCGATGTAGTTCTCAGAGTAGACAAAAACCCTTCAAATCCAGATAGAAAGACAGCTGAGGTTACGGTATTTGTTCGTAACAATGTTGTTCGTGTCACCGCCAGCTCTGACGATATGTATGTAGCTATTGATGAAGCGGCAGAAAAAGTCTCCAGGCAGCTGCGTAAGTACAAGACAAAAGTTGTTGAGCGTCGTCATCATGTAAAGTCTGAGCGCGGAGTTGCTCTTACACAAGAAGATCTTGCTAATCTCATTGAGATTCCAGCTGAAGACCTTGATGACCAGCTTGTTCGCGAGAAGTACATTGATCTTGAGCCAATGACAGAAGAGGAGGCGCTTGTCCAAACTGACCTTCTCGGCCATGACTTTTATGTCTTTGTTAATTCTTCCACTGGTTTGACTAATGTCATTTACCATCGTAAAAATGGTGGATACGGAATTATCAAACCCAAGATTGAGGAACCAGATGTTCAATAAAAAAGATAAAGCCGAAGAGGAAATCAGCGAGGTCGCCTTTGAAGACCTTGAGCCTACTGAACTTTCAGCTGCATATCATAAGCCTAGTAACGTTCGAATTATTATGGACTCCTGCGCAGACTTTGCTCCAGGAATTGCTGAGCAGCTAGGTGTTGATATCATCCAGTTCCCTTATGTGGGACCAGATGGAGAGCACTATGACGATGGCTGGAAGAGCATTAGTGCACATGAGTTTTTTGAGGGCATGCGTAAGGATAAAAAGCTACGCTACACCACCTCCGCAATTACTCCTGGTCATTACCTTGAGGTTTTTGAGCGTGCTGCAAAGCAGGGTACACCTACGGTATATCTGTGCTTTACCTCGGCTCTCTCTTCATCGTTCTATGCAGCTGAGCAAGCAGCAGATATGGTAAGAGAGAAATATCCAGACTTTGAGATTTATGTAGTCGACAACGGTGCACCTTCGTCCGCAGCTCAGCTTTTGGGTCTTGAAGCAGTACATCAGGCCAATAAGGGTCTCTCGGCAAAAGAGATTGCTGAGTGGGCCGCCGACGCAAAAAACTATATTCATGGCTACTTAACGCTTGAGACCTTGGATGCACTTGCTGCAGGAGGTCGTATTCCTGCTGCTGCAGCTAACATTGGCGGCAAGCTTGATGTAAAGCCCGAGCTTACCTATGACTCAACCGGAGCTCTTACCGTCAAGACGGTGTGCAGAGGTCGTAAGAAGGCACTTAAGTCTTTGATTCAGGACTTCAGAGATAGCTATTCTCATGACACCTCACTTCCTGTCGGCATCATTTCTGCAGACGCACAAAAGGATGCTAATTGGCTAGAGGCTCAGATTCGTAAAGAGAAGGGCTGTGAGGGACTCACCATTATTCACAGTCAGGTGGGACCAGTTATTGGCGCTCACGTTGGCCCAGGCATGGTAGCTATTGTCTTCTGGGGCACTGACCGCCGCGAGAAGCTTTCGCTTTCTGACCGAATTGCTAACAGGGTTCGTAAATCTAATTAACGGGTACAAGGTATGGGGTCGCTCTTTGGAGCGGCCCCAGTTTGTATATTAATTTCAGTCTGAAAGGACTCATACATGGCACTGAGCAAGAATGCAAAGGTTGCTTTTATTGGAACAGGCATTATGGGTGCTCCTATTGCAGAGCACCTTATTTCTGCTGGTTATGACGTTACTGTTTACAACAGAACACCAGAGAAAGCACAAAAACTTGTCTCGCTGGGCGCTCACGCTGCAGAGAGTGTGGCAGATGCTGCAAAAGACGCTGATGTTATCTTTACCATGGTTGGTTATCCAACTGACGTTGAAGATGTTTACTTGGCAACAGACGGTCTTATCCGCGTTGCTAAGAAGGGCGCTTACCTTATTGATCTGACTACTTCTTCATCTCAACTTGCACGCGACATCCATGATGCCGCTGAGATTGAGGGAAAGCATGCATTTGACTGTCCTGTTACCGGTGGCCAGAAGGGCGCTCAGGACGGTACGCTTACCCTGATTATTGGTGCAACCGAGAATGACGTAGAGCCAGTACGCGCACTTCTCGAGACCTTCTCGTCAAAGATTTTCTGCATGGGTGGTGCAGGTAAGGGCCAGACCGCAAAGCTCTGTAACCAGGTTTCTCTTGCTTCCTGCATGATTGGCTACGCAGATGCAATGGCTCTGGCAGAGCAGGGCGGACTTGACGTTGAGCAGATGCTTGAGGTTGTTGCCAGCGGCATGGGCTCTTCTCGCGCACTTAAAGAGCTTGCTCCTAAGTCGCTTGAGGGAGACTTCCAACCAGGATTTTTGGCTGAGCACTTCCGCAAGGATATTGCGCTTGCTCTTGCTCAGTCTGAGGACCTTGAGATTACCCTTCCTGGTGCAGAGACCGCTTTTACCCTGTATGACATGCTCTGCCAGATTGGTGGCGCTCGTAAGGGTACTCAGGCAATCTCACTGCTTTATGCTGATGAGGCTACGAGCACTGCAGCTGGTCTTGACTGGTCGCTTCTTGAGAGCCAGGAAGATGAGGGTGAGCACGAGTGCTGCTGTGGTCATGACCATGAAGATGGTGAGCACGAGTGCGAGTGCCATGGTCACGGACATCATCATGAGCATGAAGGTCACGAGCACGGTCATGACGGCCACTGCTGCCACTAAGTGCTAGCCGCAAAGGAACCCAGGTTATGAGTGATATTTCTACTCCTCAGAGCTCTATTGCGGTTTTCATCGATTATGAAAATTTGGCACTAGGAACAGGTAAAAGAAAGAAAAACGGCCACCAAGAACCAGGTCATCTTCCAGAGATGAAGCTCATTATGGAGAGGCTGGTTGATAAGGGTCGTATTACTGCTAAGCGCGCATATTGCGATTGGCAGCGCTTTCCAAATGCAATTACGCCCCTGCATGAGCTTGGTATTGAGCTCATTGAGATTCCCGATAGGGCTTATACCGGCAAGAACTCCGCTGACATTAGACTTGCGGTAGACGCTGTTGAGATGTGTCTTACTAAAGATCACATTGACACCTTTGCTGTGCTTTCTGGTGACTCGGACTTCTCGCCACTTGTGGCAAAGCTTAAAGAGGCTGGTAAAACAGTTATTGGTGTTGGCATGAAGGAATCTACCAGCTCGCTTCTTGCTGAGGTTTGTGACGAGTTTATCTTCTACGAGGATATTTTGAGTTCTGGCAGAATTCCAGACTTTAAAGAGAAGGTACCTGTCGAGAAACACGACTGCTATCAGCTCTTATTTGAGACCATTGAGTCTTTGGAACGCGAAAGCGAAACGTTTATTTATGCATCGCGCTTAAAGGAGACCATGCGAAGGAAGCGTCCACAGTTTGCTGAGGCTACTTATGGATATCGTTCGTTTACTTCTCTTTTACGTGAGGCATCAAGCCTTGGATTTATTAAAATTCATGAGGATCAAAAAAGCGGCACCGTTGTCGTAGACGGATTTAGAGAATAAAGGGTGTTTTAGAGAGGATTTAGGTTTCATGGCAGAGAAGAAAGAAACTGCTCAGAAGCCAAAAAAGGCTTCAACTAAGGCAACCGCAAAAGCGGGCTCTACAAAGGCGCCAAAACAAGAAAAGCAACCTGCAAAGAAGGCTGCTAAAAAGCCAACTATGGCACAGATGAAAAAGGTGAATTCACTGGTCATCGCTTTGTCTGATGCTAGTAGGCGCGCTCGTCAAGATGCGTCTCATGAGCTTGCAGAGCTTGCTCATGTTGCTCCTCTTGCCTTTGAAGAGCACATCGATTCTCTTATTGATGCACTGTATAGACCAGAGGCTCAGACTCGTTGGGAAGTGCTTGATGCGCTTGCCAATCTGAGTGCTCACTTTGGTGACCAGGTCTTTAAGGCATTTGATGCTGCTGAGGCTTCTCTGTTTGACGATGACTCAGCAACGGTGCGTCTAGCAGCATTTTTGTTCCTCTGTCAGTACGGTGCAACTTCTGCAAAGCATTCTGATGAGGCATGGCCACTTCTGGATGAGGCAGTTCAGTGCTATCACGGAGATGCTGAGTACCATGACATGCTCCAGGGTCTTCTCGCCTTAGCACATGGAACTATTTCCAAGGACGTGAAGAAGGCATTGTCGCAGCGTATGAAGTTTGATGCGGAAAATGCCACGGGATACATTAAGCAGTATTCGGAAGAGATTGTTGCAGCTACCAAGTAATGTGATTTGCTTGTAAACGACTGTGTACAAACGGGGGAGTTTACTGGTTGTATGTTTTATGCATGCTAATAAGAGTAAACTACAGGTTTGTATTATGTACGCATAGTTGCATTAAGCGATGAAAGGCAAGGATATGCCATCTATTGATGTAAAAAAGAACTCAAAGATCTTTATCGGAGTAGGCGCAGTTGTACTGTTTGCTCTTGGTATTGTCATCGGTCGCTTCCTTCTGGGCGGCGGCGGAGCTACTGGTTCTTTGAACGGTCGCACCACACTTTCTGAGGGTGAGCTCAACACTCCTATTGCTTCTTATACCTATAACGGTCAGACCAAAGAAGTAACTGCTCGTGAGGTTATTGAGAACACTTCCGGTCTTGACGCAGCAAAGCAGTCTGACGGCACCTATGCTGTCCCAGCAGCCGATAAGATTATTGGCTATGTTCGCAATGCTCTTGTTGTTGCTGAGGCTCAGAGCAAGGGTATTACCGTCACTGATGACGAGGTCAACAATTACATGCAGACCAACTTCAAGACTACTGATGTTAGCCAGGTTGCTTCTGCATACAAGCTCTCTGAAGACGTTGCAAAGAAGCTCATCCATGATGCTGTCATTATGAAGAAGTATCGTGATAGCGTTCTGACTACAACGCTTCCAGATGCTCCACAGGCACCAACTGCACCTGAGGACGGTAACTCTGAGACTACAAGCCAGGAGTACGCTCAGTACATCATTGGTCTTGCTGGTGATGAGTGGGACGCTAAGAACAACACTTGGGCTTCCCAGGATGGCGATTACTACAAGCAGCTCTCTGCTTATTCAATCTCCAACGATTCCGCTTCTTACGCAGCTGCTCAGACCGCTTATCAGGTTGCAATGAGCAAGTACTCTGCTGTTGCAAGCAAGGCATCTCAGGAGTGGTCACAGAAGATCAACGAGATTCTTGGTAAGGCATCTATTGCTGTTTACTCTCTTGCTCTCTAGGATCTGAAAAGCAATGAAAGTTGCTATTAGCGCTTGTTTACTTGGCCTCCCCGTCAGATATGACGGAGGGGCCAAGCCTGTTTCTGCAGTACAAAGGCTTGCAGAAAAAGTAAACGTCACAAAGATCTGCCCCGAGACTTCCTCAGGTCTCCCTGTGCCTCGTCCGCCCGCGGAGCAGCGAGAAGGACGTGTTTGGCTCAAGGATGGCTCAGATGTAACGGAAGATTTTGAACGTGGATCTAAGATTGCTCTTAGTGCCGTTACGTCTTCTGACATAACGCTCGCCGTTTTGAAGGCAAAGAGCCCGTCTTGTGGCGTGCATGAGATTTATGATGGTACGTACTCAGGAAAGCTTGTTTCTGGCGAGGGAACACTTACTCGTCACCTCTTAGAGGAGGGGATTTGCGTGGTTACCGAGAAAACCATTGAGAATGTAAGCCCATCTGTTGAGCATCCTGTTGCTCTTATTTTGGGAACCGGACTTGGTCATCTTGCCGATTTGGTAAAGCCAGTTCGTCGTATTGATTATCGTGACATTCCAGGTTTCCCTGTTGACGCTTCTCCTATGGCAGGTCACAGCTTTGAAGCAACCATTGGTACTATCGATGGCGTGCCCGTAGTTGTCTATCCTGGCCGCGTTCACCTCTATCAGGGCTATTCTGCCGCTGAGGTAACCTCCCTTGTTCAGCATGCGCATCATTTGGGCTGCAAAGATATTATCTTTGCGGGAGCAACAGGTGCTGTTTCTGGTAATGCAAAGACTGGTCTTGGTGTTATT
This sequence comes from Lancefieldella parvula DNF00906, assembly GCF_000758945.1. GTDB lineage: Bacteria > Actinomycetota > Coriobacteriia > Coriobacteriales > Atopobiaceae > Lancefieldella > Lancefieldella parvula_C. The sequence continues at coordinate 9,733 of NZ_JRND01000020.1, read as the reverse complement.
ACTGACCAGATTAACCTCACTGGAACCAATCCGCTTGCAGAGTGGGCAGGCCTTCGCGATGTCGAGACCCCATTTGTAGATATGAATGATGCCTTCTCGCCTTATCTAAGAACGCTTGCACGTGGCGTAGCAGATGACCTTAAAATTGAGCTCAATGAGGGTGTTTTTGCTGGTCTTTTGGGACCAAACTTTGAGACTCCTGCAGAGGTTGCTATGCTTCGCAGCTTTGGCGTCTCATACGTTGGCGTTTCCACAGCTCTTGAAGTCATTATGGCTCGCGCTCTTGAAATGAATGTGTTGGCTCTGACGCTTGCAGCAAACCCAGCTGGAGCTCACGGAACTACGCATAAGAGCGTTCAAGAGGCATCTGAGAAGTATGCAAATGATCTTGAGCGCCTTGTTCGTGGTGTTCTCGGGCTTCTTTAGTATTTCTGCTTGAATAATACAGGGCTTCCCCGTATAGTTGTTAGCGCGCTTTTGCACGCCAGCATAGCTCAGTTGGTAGAGCACCGCTCTCGTAAAGCGGGGGTCATCAGTTCGATCCTGGTTGCTGGCACCATCAACTACTAATAGCCGCCTTGTGCGGCTATTTTTATGCCACAAGCGGCCGCTTATCGCTTCTGCTAAACAGCTTTCTTGATTCGAGAGTAAACTATCGCCATACGATAGTTTGCATAAAATTTAGATTAATCTGTTGTTGAGTGGAGGAGAAATGACACTTCTTGAACCGCCTTACTTTTTCAACAATCGCGATTGGTATACAACCCCAGAAGATGAAGGTATCGACGATTTCTTTTTTGATGATGGTCGCGGATATCACATTAAAGATGATGCTCCAGAAGAAGCAAAACAGAGTTATATAGATTTCTATGCAGAAGATCCGGACTTTCCAGGGATTCATTTCCATTAGAGAGTCACAACCGAATCCATGTGAAACAACTTCACTGTGGTGGGTATAGACAAAGTAGTAGTAATTACTAACAAAGGAGTTTTTATGGCTACTCAGAATCTTGAGCTTTTCTATAAGCCAACCTGCCCATACTGCCACAAGGTTATGTCCTTCATGGAGCAGAACAACATTGAGCTTCCTATGCATGATATCGTTGCAGATGACGCGGCTCGCGAGCGCCTTATTGAGGTTGGCGGTAAGCGCCAGGTCCCATGTCTGTTCATTGACGGTAAGGCAATGTATGAGTCCGGCGACATCATTAACTACCTCTCTGAGGTCTTCCACGTTTCTGGTTCAAACGATGACTCAGACGATGGCTCCGCTGCAGCTGCTTGCACCATCGGTGGTGCTTGCTCCTTCTAAGATTGTTGTCGAGAAACCCGTCAAGCAGTAGGTTTTCTCGCCTTATGTACAAAAATCCCTCTGTTCCAGGATATGGAGCAGAGGGATTTTGCGTTAGAAAACGGGGTAGTTTATGGCTCTCCAGCCTTGATTGCGTTTGTTAGCTCTTTAGGCGTGCTACAGCGTATTCGCTAATGAGCAGCAAGAAGAGGATGAGGATAGAGGAGAAGCTACCAATAACTGCGCCGTTAAGACCAGTAAAGCTGACCATCATCCAGATAATAGGGATGGATACAACAAATGAAATGAGGTAGGCGCGCGTAACTGCCTTTTGAGCTCGCATGATGGTGATGAGCTGGTACAAAAAGTCAATCGCAGCGCAAAGGCCACCGGTGGCTACCATAATGCGTGCAAGTCCGCGATACTGCTCAAAATCAACGCCATACAAGAAGCTGTTAAGAGGAATGCCAATAAACTCGACAAATGCTGCAGTACCTGCGGTGACTACCGCAATGGCTCCAAACAGGGCAAGTACCATTACGCCAAAGCGCTTCCTGCTAGAAGGATTGTGGATAGAGGTTTCTAGCAGGCTGGCAAGCTTAAAAAGCTGCGGCCTGTAGATGAGCGTAGAGATCATCAAAATAGTGTGAGCTGGGAAATAGAGTGCGTTGAAGTACAACTGATTGCTGTAAGAGAGCGCGCCTTCCATGGCAAACTTTGGCAGCGAGTCAATAAGGTTGTAGAGGAAAAGCGCCAAAAAGAGAGGCCAACATTGCACAAAGATGTCTTTGATGTTTGCAAGCTTAAAGCGCACGCTTTTATCGGTCTCAAGAATGGCTAGGGGAGCAGAAACAAATACCAAGGTAACAAGAGCGCAAATACCCATGCTCCAACTTGCCCACACAAGATTTCTGGTAACAAATAACACAAGCGTGAAGAGAATAAAACTTGAGCTACACCTAAGCGCCTGACTGAGTCCTGCTAGATAGAGCTTGTCCTTTTGTTGCAAGCGACCTTCATAGACATCGGCCATACCGTCAACAGCCCTAAAGAGCAAAGCTCCGGTGCAGATAGAAAACATGGGCTCGGTGTAGCCTTTGAAGAAACACCAAATAAGGCCAGCTGTCACCATGACAATAACAGTGGCTGCACGCTGAATCTGGTAATCAGAAAAACTGCGCTGTTCGGTTAGGTCAGAAACTTGATAGGTACGGACGCCGTATTGGGCAATAAATAACAAAAGTGTTGCCACAACAAATGCCATGGAGAAAAGACCTGCCTGCTCAATGCCAACAAGTTGGGAGCAGACAACAGTTAAAAGCGGAAAAAGTGCACCCCAGGCACCTTGTCCAAGAGCATTAAAAATATAGTCTTGTGACGTTTGATGTGCTAGGTATTGCTCGTTTTGATTGGGAATATCGCCAGAGACTACCGAAGACAGAAGCCTGGTCCACCATGTAACCACAATGCCAGGTTGACTCCCGTTTGTACCAGAGTCATCAAGCTCATAGCGAGGTGTGCGTAGACGCGCTACCTGCTTATGTACGGAAGAATTGTTGTACGCAGTACGACTTTTCTTGAATGGATTGAGCATGTAAAACCTAAAATCTTCTTTAGTGTGGTCAGAAACTTTGATATATCAATTTTTATTTGTTGTATCGATTGTAGTCCACGATGTACATTAGGTAACAGATTGACAAACAATCGTGCGAAGATTGTTACAAAAGGGTATGGTAGATAGTACGTATTCTGAGTCATGTGACGAAAGGATGAGCATGGCAGGCAATCCTCAAGATTCAAATCTAGAGTCCAGCAATGCTTCTGTTGACGAGAAACCCATCGATGGTGCAACAACTCCTGAAGTAGCTCAGTCGCTTCTTGAGCGACGTGGAAATGAGATTGCTGCTGCTCGCACCCTTATTCAGGCGCTTAAAGCACCAGCTCCTTTGCGTGATAACCTTACCTTCTTTTTACGCCTGGTAAGAAAAGTACTTGCTGAGTACAATCCAGATCTTCTTACGAGCTTTGACACGTTGCTGGTAGAAGCGATTAAGGCTGGACCAGATGATTTGTCTACAACACGCGCACCTTTGCTGCTTGAGGCAATCAATGCGGTGCTCAAAGTAGATTCAGAGAAGGAATCGCTTAATGCTTTCCTTCGCTTTGCTTCTACCATTGATAACTTGAGCATGGAAGACTCCGTACTTCTCATGCGTGCGTTTGTTACTTTCTTCCACCTGGCAAATCTTTGTGAAGAGAATTATCGCGTTACCAGCCTGCGTTCTCGTGAGGCTTCTGTTGACCCATCTTCTGCAGAAGACCCTATCAACGAGATAACTGTTGCATATAAGCAGCTCATTGACGAATGCGGTGAAGAAGAGGCAAAAGCACGCCTTAATCGCCTTGAGTTCCACCCTGTTTTTACTGCGCATCCTACTGAGGCCCGCCGTAAAAATGTTGAACGCCGAATCCGCACCATCTCAGAGCTTCTTGATGAGCGCCAGAGACTTGGCGGTCCTGCTCGTATGGAAAACGAGCGTCGCATGCTGCAAGAGATTGACGGCCTATTCCGCACCTCTCCTATTGGTCATAAAAAGCCAACTCCTTTGGAGGAGGCAGACACCGTCCTCAACATTTTTGATACCACCCTTTTTGAGATGGTTCCTTCGGTGTACCGTCGCTTTGATAACTGGGTGCTGGGAGAAAATGCTGGTTGTGTGCCACCTGTCTGTCCGCCATTCTTCCGTCCAGGTAGTTGGATTGGCTCCGATCGCGATGGTAATCCCAACGTTACCGCCCTGGTTTCTCGCCAAGTTGCCGAGAAGTACCGTGTACACGTACTGCAGGCATTGGCTCGAGCAACCAAGGAGGTTAGCCGCGGTCTGACGCTTGATGGTATTTCAACTCCAGCTTCTCCTGCCCTTGCTAATCTTTGGGCACAGCAGGTAGAGATGAGCCAGGCTTTGACCTCTAGGGCTATTGATAAGGCTGGATCTGAGCTGCATCGTGCGGCTATGCGTGTCATTTCTGGCCGACTCAGTGCCACCATTGAGCGCAATGCTGACCTGATGTATCAAAACGCTGAAGAGTTTATTGCTGATTTGCGTGTTATTCAGGATTCACTAGCTCAAGCAGGGGCTTTCCGTATTGCCTACGGTCCTGTTCAGAAGCTTATCTGGCAGGCTCAAACTTTTGGCTTCCACTTGGTAGAGATGGAGTTCCGTCAGCACTCTTTGGTGCACAAGCGTGCGCTTGCAGATATTGAAACACACCCATCAACTGCCGAGAAACCCGCCAAACTTGATGCTATGACTCAAGAAGTGCTGGATACCTTCCGCTCCATTGGTTCAATTCAAAAGAAGAACGGTATCAACGCTGCTCGTCGCTATATTATTTCGTTTACGCAGTCTGCTCAGGATGTTGAGAATGTCTATAAGCTTGCACGTCTTGCGTTTGCAAATGAAGAGGATGTTCCTGTACTAGACGTTATTCCACTCTTTGAGCAAATTGAAGACCTTGAGAACGCCGTTGCCACACTTGACCAGGTAATTCAGCTTCCTGAGGTGCAGGCGCGTCTTGCTCAGACAGACCGCAAGCTTGAGGTTATGTTGGGCTATTCTGATTCCTCGAAGGATGAGGGACCAACTACGGCAACACTGGTACTTCATAAGACTCAGGCTGCTTTGGCAGAGTGGGCAGAGAAGAACTCCATTGACCTCATCTTGATGCATGGTCGTGGTGGCGCAGTTGGTCGCGGTGGTGGTCCTGCAAACCGTGCTGTTTTGTCTCAGCCTAAGGGATCAGTAAACGGTCGCTTTAAACTTACTGAGCAGGGAGAAGTTATCTTTGCTCGTTATGGTGACCCAACGCTTGCTCGCCGTCACGTAGAGTCCGTTGCTGGAGCAACACTGCTTCAGATGGCACCTTCTATTGAACAGAAGAATACCCAGACAGACGTGAAGTTTGCTTCGCTCGCTTCTGAGCTTGATAAAGCGTCCAAGCAGCGTTTTTTGGAGCTCATTCACTCCGATGGCTTTGCTGAGTGGTTCTCGGTTGTTACCCCTCTGACAGAGATTGGTCTTCTCCCCATTGGTTCAAGACCTGCAAAACGTGGCCTGGGCGCCAAGTCTCTTGATGACTTGCGTGCTATCCCCTGGATTTTCTCGTGGTCACAGGCTCGTATCAACCTGGCTGCTTGGTACGGACTGGGTAGTGCCTGCGAGGCAGTAGGGGATATTGAGCGTCTCCGTGAGGCATATAGAGAGTGGCCGCTGTTCACTACGTTTATCGACAACATTGAGATGTCAATCTCCAAAATTGATGCTCGTATTGCAAGGCTTTATCTGGCTCTGGGTGATCGTTCTGAACTTTCAGAGATGGTTCTCTCCGAGATGTCGCTAACGCGCAAGTGGGTGCTGGATATTACGGGAAATAAGTGGCCGTTGGAGAACCGTCGTGTGCTTGGTCCTGTTATCCGCCTGCGTCTGCCATTTGTTAATATTCTCTCGGTTACGCAGGTGCATGCCCTGTCTGAGCTTCGTATAAGGGATGACATGCTTACTCCAGAGGAACGTGCAAACATTACGTATTTGATTTTGTGCACCGTGTCTGGTGTTGCCGCAGGTCTGCAGAATACGGGCTGATGTTACACCGCTTGCCGTAAGCTTGAGCAAACAAATGTTTATGTTTACGTAAAACTAGGATTACCTGAAATAAAGTTGCAATATTTACAAGGCGAGAAACCACTGGTAGACAGAGTTTCTCGCCTTATTTTTATTTTAATTATTAAATGAAAGTTGAATTACCTTAACTTTTAGTTGATACTAATGAAGTAAAAGTTCGAAAGAGCAAACTTAGTTTGCCTACGTTATTTTGGGGGATGCATGGATACAGAAAAGACCTCACAGGGTCCTGCGAATTCTGGTCCAGTTCTTCCTCTTGCCATGCTTGGTGAGGGAGAGACTGCGCTGATCGTAACGGTTAAGGGTGCTTCTGATCTTCGCCAGCACCTCTCAACACTTGGTTTTGTTGAGGGCGCCGAGGTAAAGGTTATTTCACGTGTCAACGGTGACGTTATTGTCAGCGTTAAGGGTGCACGACTTGGACTGAACCGTCAGATGTCGTCGCACATCATGGTTTCTCCGCTCTAAACACTTTGTTGTATTGCGCTGCTGGTAAAACCCGCGGCTTTTAATACGTGTTTCGATGAAAGGAAGGTTATGGCAACTCTGAGAGACGTTAAGGTGGGGGAGAGTTGCACGGTTGCTGCGCTAAAGGGTGTAGGCGCCGTGAAACGTCGCATCATGGACATGGGTCTTACTAAGGGCACTGAGGTTCATGTCAAAAAAGTAGCTCCACTGGGAGATCCAATTGAGCTCACAGTTCGTGGCTACGAGCTTTCTATCCGCAAGGATGAAGCTGCAAGTATTGAAGTAGTAGACGTTCACAAGGTAGAGGAAGCCTAATGGCACAAAAGACTATTATTGGTCTTGCAGGTAACCCAAACTGCGGTAAGACCACCCTATTCAATGAGCTTACGGGCTCAAACGGCTACGTCGGCAACTGGCCAGGCGTTACCGTTGAGAAGAAGCAGGCAAATTGGCGTGCCGATAAGGACGTCACCTTTGTCGACCTTCCTGGTATTTACTCTCTGTCTCCATATTCACCAGAGGAGCAGGTATCTCGTGACTACCTCATTAATGAGCGTCCAGACGCCATTATTGACCTTCTCGATGTTACCAACCTGGAGCGAAATCTCTATCTGACAACTCAGATTCTTGAGGCTGGCCGCCCTGTTGTTCTTGGTCTTAACATGGTTGACCTGCTCAAGGAGTCCGGTGACGTCATTGATACCAAGGAGCTTTCCAAGCAGCTGGGTGTTGAGGTTGTTGAGGTTTCTGCACTTCGTAACAAGAACATTGACACTCTGGTAAAGACTGCAATTAAGGCTGGCCAGGAGGGAACTCCTGCTGAGGGCGTTAAGTGCTTCTCCCCAGAGGTAGAAGAGGCTCTTGGCAAGATTGCTGCTGCAATCGAGGGTCTTGCTCCTGCAACTCTGTCTCGTTGGTACTCCATTAAGGTCTTTGAGCGCGATGCAAATGCAATTGCTCCTCTTAACCTTTCTGCCGAGAAGACCGCTGAGCTTGAGAAGATTATTGCTGCAGTTGAGCAGTCTCGTGACGACGACGCTGAGTCCATCATTACGTCTGACCGTTATGAGTGGATTGCTGGCGTAATGGCAGCTTGTGTCAAAAAGGCACCTAAGAAGCTGTCTACTTCCGAGAAGATTGACCGTGTTGTCACTAACCGTATTCTCGGTCTTCCTATTTTTGTTATTGTTATGTCCCTGGTGTACTTTATCTCTATTTCTACTGTTGGCATCAATGCTACTAACTGGGTCAATGATAATCTGTTTGACAAAGGTTTTCACGTATTAGGCATCGGAGATGCAGAGTATAGTCAGGCAAAAGATGATTTTGATTCGCATCACTATGGCGACCAGATTGACGCATATCTCAATGCAGCAGACGAGGCCGGTATTGATACCACTGAGGTTCGTGCTGCAATCGCGGCTAAACAGTGGGATTCTGACGCTATTACTAATTTTGAGAACGAAGCTTCTAAAAAGAGCGTCGTTGCTCTGAGCGCACCAGTTCATGATGAGGATGGCAACTTCGTTGATACTGACGACAATCCTCTTCAGCTTGACGCAAACGGCAACCCAATTCTTGCTGAAGGTCAAGAACTTCAGACTCTGGGTGGCGTAACTGCTGCGGGCTTCAAGACCGCTGTTGAAGGCGCTGCTACTGAGCCAGAGGCATCTGAGTACGGCATGTATGTCCCTGGTATTCCTACGCTTGCTCGCGGCGCTCTTGAGGGTGCTGGCGCAAGCCCCGTCATCACCAGTCTTGTAGTTGACGGTATTATCGGCGGCGTAGGTGCTGTTCTTGGCTTTATTCCACAGATGTTTGTCTTGTTTGTTATGTTGTGTTTCTTGGAAGACTGCGGATATATGAGCCGCGTTGCTTTTGTTATGGACCGTGTCTTCCGTCGTTTTGGTCTATCAGGTAAGTCTTTTATTCCACTTCTTATCTCCTCTGGTTGTGGTGTTCCTGGCGTTCTTTCTACTCGTACTATTGAAAATGAGAAAGATCGTCGCATGACGATTATGCTTACCACTATGATTCCATGTTCGGCAAAACAGCCTATTATTGCCTTGATTATGGGTGTTCTTATTGGAGGAACTACTGCTTGGTGGATTGCCCCAGCCTTTTATTTCTTGGGTGTAGCTATGATTGTTATTTCTGCAATCATGCTAAAGAAGACTAAGGCTTTTGAGGGAGAGCCAGCACCATTTGTCATGGAACTTCCTGATTATCACATGCCTTCTCTTAAGTCTTGGGCAATGCATGTTTGGGAGCGTATTTCTGCGTATATTATTAAAGCTGGTACCATTATTTTTGCTGCAGCAATTGGAATTTGGGTTTTATCCAATTTTGGCTGGGCTAACTGGGACGGCGCAAATGGAGTATTCGGCTATCTCCCAGGTATTCAGGGTGCTCCTGATAATGTTATGGACTTTTCTTTGCTTGCTGCTATTGGCGGTTCTATTGGATTTATCTTCTCTCCACTTGGATTTGGAAATTGGCAGGCAACTGTAGCTTCTATTTCTGCTTTGATTGCAAAAGAGAATCTTGTTTCTACCTTTGGCGTTCTTTATGGCCTTGGCGATGCAAGTGAGAAGTCTGTCACTATGTGGTCTGGCTTTGCTGGTATGTTTACTGATGCTGGTGGTATCCTCCACGTTGGTGCAATGTGCGCATTTGTTGCATTCAATATGCTTGACGCACCTTGCTTCGCTGCAGTAGGTTCTATTCGTCGACAAATGAACGACTCTAAGTGGTTCTGGTTTGCTATTGGCTATCAGTGCGTATTTGCATGGATTGTTGGCCTGATGATCAATCAGTTCTGGGAGTTCTTTGTCCTTGGTTCCTTTGGTGTGTGGACTGTTATTGCCTTCATCTTCTTGGCAGCAATTCTCTTCCAGCTCTTCCGTCCTGCTCCAAAGTGGGATAAGAAGGACGACAAGATCCTTACCAACCTTACCGAGGTTGCAAAGGCATAAGCTACTACTAGCTGAGTACGCTGACCTAATCCCCCGCACCAATTCGGTGCGGGGGATTTTGTTTATGTTTATCTTGGACTTTCTTGATATAAGATAAAAATCCATAGACATGTAAACTTAGTCTAACTTTTTGTAGAGTTTACGAAATTAGATAAAAAAACTGAAAAAATTCTTGTAAGTTTCCCTCGGTTAACTTACTATGTTTTTAAGCGATTTACTTGCTTGCTTTATTCAGGTTCCCGTAGCTCGGAGAAAGACCCTCTCCCTTTCTTGCGAGCGTAGAACACGAGCCGCTGACTCTGGGTGTCAGCGGCTCG
>NZ_JRND01000019.1:0-82243 GCF_000758945.1 Lancefieldella parvula DNF00906 | reverse complement strand
GCTCGCCCCTTTTTAAGATGTATTTACTTGCTTTTAGTGCAAGTCTCTGTCTTCTTCATGTTCAGAAAGATCGCTTGTATCGCGGTCCAAAAGAACTGAGACGTTCATGTCAGGGTAGGATGCTTCTACTTCATGAATAATATCGTGGACGATTTGCTTACCGTCATAGCCAAACTCAATGACTGCATCAAAGGCCATAAATTGATTTTCAATGTCAGCAATAAAACCATGAACTTGAAGAACACCTTCATGAGCTAAAGCCATTTCAGTTACTTCAGTACGCATTTTTACAATGCGATTATCGGTAGTGTTTCTCGCATAAATACCAATAGCAGCAATGATTATTTTGCCTGATGTCTGCTTGTAAATCTCTGTACTTAGACGCCTATTCATCGTATCAATCTCAATAGCTGAAGTGGTATCAAGAACCTCAGTGTGGAATGAGCCAACAAATTTATCTGGGCCATAGCTGTGGATAATAAGGTCGTAGACGCCTTCTGCGTCTGGATCCTCTTTCACAATGTTGTAAATGAGCGTTGAAAGAGCTGCATCGGGACGCATGCCAATAATTTCTTTAATGGAGCCCTGCAATAATTCGATTGAGGCCTTAATAATAAAACCAGAGATTACAACACCTACATATGCTTCAAGGCTAATTTTTGTAAAGATAAAGATAAGCGCAGCTGTTAAAACAGAAGTAGAGAGTGTGGCGTCAAAAAGTGCATCTGAACCCGACGCAATAAGGGTGTCGGAGTTTACGCGATTACCTACAGAGCGGACGTAGCGACCCAAAATAATCTTTACCAGCACAGCTACTGCAATGATGACTAAAGATAGGGGACTATAGTCTGGTGTAACAGGATCCATGATGCCTTGGATGGATTTGATGAGTGAAGAAATACCTGCATACATAATGATTGCAGCAATTACTGTTGTAGTGATGTATTCGATGCGTCCGTGACCAAAAGGATGCTCGCGATCAGCTTTTTTGTTAGAGAGTTTAGTTCCCACAATGGTGATGATTGATGAGATTGCATCGGAGAGATTGTTCACTGCATCAAGAGTAACGGCAATTGAGTTAGATAAAATGCCTACGACAGCCTTAAATACCGCAAGAGCAACATTAGCTACAATGCCAATGGTGCTAGTGCGTACTATGGCGGTTTCACGTTCAGAAGAGGTTATAGTTACCTGTGATTGGGTCATAGTAAATCTAGCTTTCTGTAACGTTAGAGAGAACTTTTAAAAGCAATCGTTTAAGCTCAGCGCCTTCTTCGGGCGAAAGATTAACGCATGAGCCAATCTGATGTGGGACCACTTGAATTTCTCGCCTAAGGTCTTTGCCTTTTTGGGTAAGAGAAACAATCAGCTGACGTCCGTCTTTGTTTGTTTTTTGACGCAGTACAAGGCTCTTCTCCTCAAGTTTTTTAAGAAGTGGAGTCAAGGTGCCTGAATCAAGAAATAAGAGCTCACCTAAGGTTTTGACATCCAAGGATTCATGTTCCCAAAGCGCCATCATGGCAATGTATTGTGTATACGTTAAATTAAAGGGCTTAAGCAGCGGCGTATACCTTCGCACCACTTCTTTTGAGGCACTGTAGAGCGGGAAGCAGAGCTGGTTTTTAAGGAGAAGCTCGGGTATATCGGGGGAGTTGTCGAGTGCAGAAGAGCCGCTAGCAAAAGTGCTAGCGGCTGCAACGGACTGTATTTCTTTTTGAGAAGAACTCATGAGTAAATCGGTCCTCTCGCCTTACGCAAGTAGGTTTTTAATTGCAGACTCAACTTCTGCCATATCGGTGGTTGGCTCAAAGCGTGCAACAACGTTTCCCTGGCGGTCTACAAGGAATTTAGTGAAGTTCCACATGATATAAGCCTTGTCACCAAACTTCTTGTTGTTTGCCTTTGCAAATTTGTCCAGCGCAAGGGCCTTGATACCCTTACCAAAGCCTTGGAAGGTGAAAGCTGATGCAAGACGCTCAAAGAGAGGATTCGCGGTCTCTCCGTTAACGTCGCCCTTCTTGAACTGTGGAAAATCGGTGCCAAATTTCATAGTGCAGAACTGATGAATCTCTTCATCGGACTCTGGAGCCTGATCAGCAAACTGATTGCAAGGGAAGTCTAAAATCTCAAAGCCTTGATCTTTATATGCGGCATAAATGCGCTCAAGATCCTCATACTGTGGGGTAAAGCCGCAGCCAGTTGCAGTGTTGACAATCAGAAGAACCTTACCATCAAAAGAGGAGAGGGAAGTTACGGAGCCGTCACGCTCTTCTACGGAGAGGTCATAGATATTGGTGTTTGCCATGATGTTCCTTTCAACTAGCCACGGATAGTCCGAAGCGTTAGATGGCTTACTTTCTTTGGGTAGTGTACCCCAGCAGCTGTAACCTAACACAAATAAATTGTACACAATTTAAATTTCACAATAACGACATAGAAAGAATGTTATTTTTTCATTTAATTGATAGCCTATATGAGCAAATATCAATAATTTAAGTAACGCCTCGGAGCGGCATCTTCACAAAATTTATATGTATACCATGGCTAACCATAGGAAACGTTTTCGCAGGTAAGAAATTACTTGTGCACAATTGTTTCATTAGGATAACTAATTAGTAATGATTTTCACTTGTTTTTTTCGTATAATAATTTTATCTTCAATAGGTCATTAACCGATTAATTTGCAAAAAGCAGATGGGGGATTTACATGAAACTGAACAATTGGTGTCTCGCAGCCGGTGGCGCTGCACTTGCTGGCGTTGTTGCTGGTCTTGCTTCTAACGGCACTCTTCACAAGGCAGCTGTCAAGGCAACTGCATGTGGTCTTCGCGTAACTGACCGCGTTTCCGCAGAGACTCAGAATGTTGTCGACGAGGCTAACGACGTTGTCGCAGAGGCTCGCCGTGAGTCCAAGATTGACGCTGCTGTTCGCGCTCGCCTTGCTGAGCTCGAGGAGGGTATCCGCGCTGAGGTTACCAAGCAGATCGATGCAGAGGGCGCACAGGCATAATTCATGCGCTTCACAATTACTAATGAAATCTCAGGTCGCATTCGTGCAAAATGCGACCTGGGTCATATTGATGAGGCTGAAGCCCGTGGTATTTCCTATGAGCTGATGCGTGTTGACGGCGTTCGTCACGCTGAAGTTCACATGGCAAACGGCTCTCTCTTGCTAAGGTTTGATCCTCTCAAGAGAGATCAGGTACTTGCGGCTGTTGGCGCTTTTGATGTCTTGAACTTGCCACGAGAAGAAGAGGCAGGCCTTGAAGACTTCTGCAGCTCAATTGAGATGGCTCTTGAGAACAATCGTTTCCAGATGGAGGTTGTGACCACATTCGCACGCCGCTGGATTATGCGCTCTTTGCCACTACCCGCAGTTGCTAACTACGCATACGTTATTCTCCGCGCCATTCCATTTGTCGTGGAAGGCGTTAAGCGCCTGTTTAAGAAAGAGCTGACTGTTGAGGTTTTGGACGCAACTGCTATCACCACTTCAATTCTAAGAAATGAGTGGGCAGATGCATCTACGGTCATGTTCTTGCTTGAGCTGTCTGCAGCTATGGAGAACCACGTAGCAAGCCGAGCACGTCTTGCACTTCGTGATGGCCTAATCACTCGTTCTGAGAACGTTTGGGCTCGTATTGACGGTAAGGACGTTATGATTGCCCTTTCTGAGGTTGAGAAGGGCATGATTTTGCACCAGCGTGCTGGTGGCGTTCTTCCTGTTGACGGCAAAGTTGTTGAAGGCATTGGCCAGATGAACGAGGCTGCCATGACAGGTGAGTCTCGCCTTGTTACCAAAGAGCCTGGCTCAACCGTTTACGCAGGCACCGCCCTTGAAGACGGTGACCTTATGGTAAGCGTCACTGCTCCTCCAGGAATGTCTCGTATCGACAACATTGTTGATATGGTTGAACAGTCTGCTGAGCTTAAGGCTGGCGCACAGTCTAAGGCAGAGCGCCTTTCTGATGCATTGGTTCCTTACAGCTTCCTTGCCTTCTTTGGTATTTGGGGCATTACCCGAAACATCACTAAGGCTATGACCGTTCTTATGGTTGATTATTCCTGCGCCATTAAGCTTTCTACTCCTGTTGCAGTGGGTAGTGCTATGGATGAGGCAGCCAAGTTTGGCATGACGGTTAAGGGCGGCAAATACCTCGAGAAGATCGCTGCAGCAGATCTTATCGTCTTTGATAAGACAGGCACGCTGACAAAGGCAGTTCCACACGTTGAATGTATTGTCAGCTTCTGCGATCGTACCGAGGACCAGCTCTTGCGCCTTGCTGCATGTATTGAGGAGCACTTCCCACACAGCATGGCTCGCGCAATTGTGAACGAGGCAAAGGTACGTGGCCTCAAGCACAAAGACGAGTTCCACGCAGAGGTTAAGTATGTTGTTGCTCACGGTATTCGTACCAAGGTTAACGACAAAGAGGTCTGCATTGGTTCTGCTCACTTCATTTTTGATGACGAGAAGACCCCAATGCCCGAGGGAATTCAGGACGACCTTGCACAGATTGCTCCAACCTCGTCCATTATCTTCATGTCCGAGGACTCAAAGCTTATTGCAGCAATTTGTATTACCGATCCTGTAAGAGAAGACGCAGCAGCAACTATTTCACAGCTTCGCGCTCTTGGCGTTAAGCGTATGGTTATGCTGACCGGTGACTCAGAAAACGTAGCAGCAAGTGTTGCAAAGAAGCTTGGTCTTGACGATTACGTGGCACAGATTCTCCCAGAGGATAAGTGCGAGTATGTTAAGAAGTTCCAGCAGGAGGGCTACACCGTTGCAATGGTAGGCGATGGTATTAACGATTCACCTGCTCTGGCTGTTTCTGATGTTTCACTGGCTCTGTCTGATGCAACTGATATTGCTCGCGCAGTTGCGGATATTTCGATTAAGAATGATTCGCTTGAATCGCTGGTAATCATGCGTCTTTTGGGCCAGCAGGTAATGAAGAGGATTCACGCCGACTATCGTACGATTGTTGCACTGAACAGCTCTTTCATTGCTGCAGGTGTCGCAGGTCTTATTACCGTAAGTGCTGCTGCATATATGCACAACCTTTTGACACTTATGGTAACGCTTGCAAACACAAGGTCGCTGCTTACTACTGCAGCTCATAACCTAAATGTTCCTTCTGAGGTTAAATTGCTTTTAACTGAAGGACAGGCTGCTTAGAGCGTACCTGTGCGCTAGCAAAGTGTTTTTTAGATCACGTTAAAGCTCCCGTTTCTTATTCGTAAGAGACGGGAGCTTTTTTCTGTCAAAAGTAAAAATATTTTGAGTTTTCACTTGCAATTAGTTAGCTAAGGCTTACACTTTAAATAGTTAGAAGAGGTTAACTTGTTAAGGTTTTTATATAACAGGAGCTAGTTCTAACAAATTTGCTTTATCAGCCCGGAACCTTTCCCCTCTCCAAGGGTCCGGAATCCAGGCGCCGTCGGCTCCCTTTTAGTCGACGGCGCATTTTTAAGAAGGGAGCAAGTGCGGTATGGATTGTCTTACTTCTTTTGAGAATTCATCGCTTTTTGACGTTACTTCTCCCCGTGTGTATTCCGCGGATAAAAAGCTTGCTTCTGCTGGAAGCGGAAGAGCGTATACGTCTGAACTTTGTCACGATTTCGCGACAACATTTGTTCGCTGTGCTGCTGGTGTTATTGCTTACGTTAAGCCAGCTGCACTCTTTTCATTTGCGTCCCACAAGTCTTGCAGTTCCTGCACAAGTCTAGTCTGCACCGATCCAACACTGAGGGCATTTCTCTGTAACGCTACACACGAGCTCTCTCTGTTTGGGGTAACGCTGCTTGCTACTTCTGCTATTTCGGGTGGAAAAGTGTCATTCGTTGCGTATAGACCTGAGCTTGTTGAGGATATTCTCGCCAAACCAGAGCACTGTGAGTTCTTGGCAACGTTTGGCCATTCCACTGATTCGGTGCAAGCGTTGATGAAAAGCATGCGCTCAAAAATCTTTGCTTTTCATGCAAGAAAGGCTGCGTTTCCGCATGAGATTGGTCTTGTGCTGGGCTATCCACTTGCAGATGTTCAAGGCTTTATGAACGGCCAGCCTGAGCTCTTTACTGGTGCTTGGAAAGTCTATGACAACACGGAAGAAACTCGCCTGCGCCTTGAGCGGCTTAAAGATGCAGAAGACCACTGCAAGCTTCGTTTTTATCAAGGGGAATCTTTGGCGCAGATTCTCTCATCGTATGGCAATGCCGAGAAATACCAGGTTGCATAAGGGGTGCACTTGGATTTCTTGTTGAGGTATTGAAAGTAATGTGTAGTTTTCCAGGGGGAACCTGGACACAGAAGGAGGAAATGTATGAGTAAAGTAGCAGTTGTGTATTGGTCCATGACGGGCAATACTGAGGCAATGGCTAAAGAGCTTGCAAGTGCAGCAGATACTGAGGCTATTGAGTCTTCTGAGTTCTCTGCTGATATGTGCGATCAGTACGATGCATTTGCTTTTGGTTGCCCTGCAATGGGTGATGAGGAGCTTGATCCTGATTTTGAGGAGCTCTTCAATGACTGCGCAGGCAAGCTTGGCCAGAAGCCAACCGCTCTCTTTGGTTCTTATGACTGGGGAACCGGTGACTGGATGGAGACTTGGAAGCAGAATGCTGAAGCAGAGGGAGTCAACGTTGTTGAGACTTTTATCTGCAACCTTGAGCCAGATGACGATGCTCTTGAGGCTCTTCGCGGCCTTGGTACAAAGCTTTCTGCTTAAGCTGCATTACGATTTTTGCTGTTGCTAAAAATTTTGGCGAGAAAAACATCATTTTTTGAATAATCTATAAAATGGTGGGTAGTAAAACAGCAACAGAAGGGAAGTTTGTATGTCACCAATCAATATTATTGTTATTCTTGCTGTTGTAGCACTTTGTGGTTTTGCGGTTTATCGTGTTTACGGAATTGCTGCAGGTAAAAAAGGCTGCTGCTCTGATGAAGGAACAGGTGTTACTACTTGTAACACAGAGCAAGTTGCGGCTGCAGAGGGTCCAGAAGACAAAGATGAGTCTCATTACCCTTATGTTCAGACATTTGAGATTGGTGGTATGACTTGCCAGAACTGCGTCAACCATGTGACTCGAGCACTCGATAGTATTGAGGGAACATGGGCGCAGGTTACTCTAGCAGGTGGCCAGGCACGTATCCTCAGCAAAAATCCCATTGATGTTGATGCGTATCGAGCTGCCGTAGAAAAAGAGGGTTATCGCCTTCTTGCGTAAGCACAACCAAATCATCTCGCAAGAAACAAACTTTGAAGAAATTTTGTAAAACTTGCGTAATAGCTGTGCAAAGTAGCGCTCTTTGGCTTGTTTAATCAGCCGAAGAGCGCTATCCTATTGCCCGTATGGCGTCAAGCTATGCACTGTATCTGTTGGCCCCCGAGAGCATGTAAGTTTCCGAGTAGAGAAGCCCACGTATTGGCACTCTGGCAGCAACCATGTTGACCGGGGCCCCGTTTTGGAAGGGGTCCACCTTTGAGTGAGATTCAGAACTCGTCCATCTTCTCTTTGGATGAAATTTCCGATGAGGAAATGAACAGCCTGATCGACGGCACTGTCACCGACTTTGATGAGGGAGATCTTGTCAACGGCACCGTCGTCAAGATTGAGCGTGATGAGGTCCTCGTAGACATTGGCTACAAGTCTGAGGGCGTTATTCCTGCTCGTGAGCTTTCTATTCGTAAAGACGTCAACCCTGCAGAGATTATCTCCCTGGGTGAGGACGTCGAGGCTCTTGTTCTCCAGAAAGAGGACAAAGAGGGCCGTCTGGTTCTCTCCAAGAAGCGTGCTGAGTACGAGCGTGCTTGGAAAGCAGTTGAGGATAAGTTCAACGCCGGTGAGACCGTTGAGGGCGAGGTTATTGAGGTTGTTAAGGGCGGCCTGATTCTTGACATTGGCCTCCGTGGCTTCCTGCCTGCATCCCTTGTTGACCTTCGTCGCGTCAAGGATCTTGGTGCATTCATGGGCACTCGTATTGAGGCTCGTGTTATCGAGATGGATCGCAACCGCAACAACGTTGTTCTTTCTCGCCGTATTGTTCTTGAGGAGGCTCGTAAGGCAGAGCGTCAGGACATCCTGGGCAAGCTCCAGGTTGGCATGAAGCTCAAGGGTACTGTTTCCTCCATCGTTGAGTTTGGTGCATTTGTTGACCTTGGCGGCATTGACGGCCTGGTTCACATTTCCGAGCTTTCTTGGAACCACGTTAACCACCCATCTGAGGTTGTTAAGGTTGGCCAGGAGGTTGAGGTTCAGGTTCTCGACGTTGACCTTAACCGTGAGCGTATCTCCCTTGGTCTTAAGCAGACTTCCGAGGATCCATGGCGTGTACTTGTTTCCAAGTACCCAGTTGACGCTATCATCGAGGGCACTGTCACCAAGCTTGTTACCTTCGGTGCATTTGTTGACCTTGGCAACGGCGTTGAGGGCCTCGTCCACATCTCCGAGATGGCTAAGCAGCACGTCACCGCTCCATCCCAGGTCTGCAAGGTTGGCGACGTTGTACAGGTAAAGGTCATGGAGATTGATCTTGACCGTCGTCGCATCTCCCTGTCTATGAAGGCAGCTGCAGAGACCCTTGGCATTGACATTGAGGTCACTCCACTTCCAGAGGAGGAGCGTGCAGCAGCAGAGGCAGCAGCAGCTGAGGCTGAGGCTGACCTTGAGGCTCACCTGGTTGAGTCTGAGGCTAATGCACAGGCAACCGAAGAGGCTGCAGAGTAACACGCTTTGCGCATCTAAGTAATTGTCAAGAGACGTCATCGAAAGATGGCGTCTCTTTTTTTATGTGAGTAACAAATATCTCCATTCCTTCAGCAGTACGTTAATGCGAAAATACACTGCTAAGTTTTTATTCTGAGGAGGAATACGCCTATGACATCAAAGATGCAGGGCCGCAGTTTTCTTGCTGTTATGTTTGCATTTTTGGCAGCTTTAATCTTTATGCCAAATATTGCATACGCTGCAAGTAACAATTCGTTCTATAACGGCACTACTACTAACGTGTCTCCATCTGTGAGTGCAGATGGTCTTATTGAGCGTTCTATTTACTTTACAGATGCTTCTGGTCAGACATCTAACTACGCTTATAAGGATAATGACACCACTCAGATGAACCGCTCCATTGTAGATATTGATAAGTATCAGAATCTGCAGGCAGTGGTAAAGATTACCAACATCTCTTCATCTCCAGTTTCTGTAAACGAGATTATGCAGCTGCCACTTACATACTATGTCAGCTCTAGCCCAAATCCAGATTTACGTGCAACTGGATTTACCTTCTCGTCAACTAATGCAGCAACTGCAATTAACCTGAACATTAACGGACTGAACGGCGGTTCTGGTTCTCAGCCTGCAGCTAATGCATATGCCGCATACCAGGCAGCTGGTCAGGACAATGCTGAGATGCGTTCCGTTTCTATTTCTGGTACTCTGGCCGCTGGTGAGACCATTACACTTACTGTTCCTCTGACTCTCACTAATGGTTCATCTCTTAATCTGTATGGCACTAACTATGTAGGCCTTACCCAGTATCTGCTCGACCACAGAACCTCTTACGGAAACCCTCGTGTTTCAGTCAGGTTTGCAAGGCAGGTCCTGGAAGAGGGAACAAACAATTCCATTCTGAGCAGCAACAAGAAATATCTTGGCGTCATTATTAGGCCTGACGGCAGCTATTACGCTATTCCACAGGACGAGTGGAATTACATGCCAAACATTTCTGCAAGTGATATTCACGTTGACAATATCCTGTATGAAGATCGCCACAGCGCAACAGAAAATGATGCACTGTATACCGGTGGTGCTTACTACATTGATTTGACCAACATTAAGAATGCCATGAGGGACTATGGCTATTCGGTTCACACCGGAAATTCCAATAGGGGACTGTACCTCAATCTTCCTGGCTGGCAGCTGGCTGTTGATAATGATCTTGCTGACGATGTGTATCAGGAGTATTCGTACACTTCTCTCTCAGGCAGTAACCTTGTCATCAATGCTTCCGAGAACTCAACTGACGAGCTTGATCTTAACAACGGCGTTATCTCTCCTCTTTATACAGAGCTCAGGCAGGTAGTTACGGCACACGACAGCACTATTACTGCTAATCAGGATTCCTGGACTATTCTTGATAACCTTGATGCTATGGTTGATCACAGCGCTGGTCAGGTTACCCCTGCTGCTGGTTCTGCTGACGCTCGTGTTAAGGTTGTTGATCAGAGCGGTACAGTTGTACTTGACACAGCAACTATGGATGCAGCAACCGTTGCTCAGAAGGCAGAAGAGATTTCTAAGACTCCAGGCGCTTATTCCGTCACCTATTACTATTACTTCAATGGCAATGCTGCAGCTGCAGGTAATGACTACGAGGCAGCAAAGACGGTCACCCTAACTGTTGAGTCTGATACTCCAACTCCAGCACCAACTCCAGCTCCAGAAGAGCCTTCTAACCCTGCTTCTCCTGTAAAAGAGAAGAAGACAAAGAAGAAGAAAGCACAGCTTCCTAATACGGGAGAAGAGCTTCTGGTAATGCCTCTTATGGTTATGGGCGGAGCTGCTTTAACAGCCGCAGGTCTTATGAAGCGTAAGCACTAAGACAGAAAGTTCTTCTTGTCACATACATTTGTATTGGCAGGTATCTCTTTGGTACCTGCCAATATTTTTATAGACAAAATGGACAACTGTCCAAAAATGCTTAGACAATTTTTATGTTTCAATATAGGCAATTCCTATATGGTTAGACAAAAAGTGCAGGTAAATAGATTTTGCTGTTATCGGCGCAATTTAATGTTTCATGTCTATTTCATCCTAGGTATATATGGGTAGATGCTGGTAATTGTTTTGTATAGTTATCTAACCCCAGCAGGGTTGTCTTATAAATCGTTTTAATAAGAAAGAAGGGTTAACATGCTGGAGAACTCACTAAGCCGTCGTAATTTTTTGAAGGCATCAGGTATGGTAGCGGCTGGTGGTGGCGCATCTATGATGCTGGCTGGCTGCAACTCTCCTTCTACTGATACTACTCAGACATCTGATAAGAAGAAGATTCTTCGCTATGGTTCTGCAAATTCTAAGCAGGGCCTTGATATGCAGCGTGCAAACAACTCCCAGTCCGCATGCGTTGCAGACTCTGTTTGTGAGTCCCTGCTCCGTTGGACTGAGGACAACGAGCTTGTTACCTGCCTGCTTAAAGAGATTCCAACCTTTGAGTCTGATGGTGTCACCCTTAAGTGCGAGCTCAAAGAGGGTATTAAGTTCCACGATGGTACTACTTTGACTGCAAAGGACGTTAAGTACACCTTTGAGCGTATGTTTAAGCCAGAGACCAAGGCTCTCTCTACCAGCTTCTTTGATAAGATCAAGGGCGCTCCAGAGATGCTTGCTGGTAAGGCTACTGAGCTTGAGGGCCTGACTGTTCAGGACGACACTCACTTTACCTTTACGCTTTCTGAGCCTTACATTGTCTTTGTAAGCGTTCTTGGAATTTCCTATGCTTGCATCTTCCCAGAGAAGGCTTGTGAGGCTGCTGGTGCTGATTGGGGTACCGGTACTAACCTCATTGGTACTGGTAAGTACAAGATTAAGAGCAACGATGACACCACTGAGGTAGTTCTCGAGCGCTTTGATGACTACCATGATGGTAAGCCTGCTCTGGATGAGATTCGTATTCACTACTACGACGATTCCAACACTCAGCTGCTTGCATTCAAGAACAACGATATTGACTTCTGCGATCTTCCATCTTCTCTGTATCAGCAGTATTCAAGCGATGCTGACGTCAAGGACCTTATCACCGCATATCAGACCCTTGGTGTTAACTTCATCAACCTCAACCTCAAAGAGGGCTTTGAGCTTACTGATCCTAAGGTTCGTCAGGCACTCTCCTTGGCAATTAACCGCCAGGAGCTTGTTGACAACATTGCTTCCGGTAACGGTACCGTTGCTAGCGGTTGGCTTGCACCAGCAACCCCTGGTTACGACAAGAACGCTCCTGCGTTTGAGTATGATCCAGAGAAGGCTAAGTCTCTTCTTGCTGAGGCTGGTGTCACTGATCTTAAGCTTTCTGCAAAGGTTAGAAAGTCTTACGAGAAGCTCCTTGTTGCTGTCCAGGAGTACTGGAGCAAGATTGGCGTTACCCTTGATGTCCAGGTAGAGGACAACGCAGTTTGGAACACCGACTGGGCTGCTGGTAACCTTCAGATTACTACCCTTGGTTGGTATCCACTGTTTGCTGACGGTGATCAGCACCTCTACACCTACTTCTACAGCACCAACGCTGCAAAGAAGTCTTCCTTCTACAACAACCCAGAGTTTGACAAGCTTCTTGTTGAGGGTCGCTCTGAGTCTAACAAGGACAAGAGAACAGAGGATTACAAGGACGCAGATAACCTGCTCACGCGTACAGACTTTGCAACACTTCCTCTGTACTGGCCAAAGAACTCTTTTGTCGCTAAGAAGTACGTCAAGAACGCTAAGGTTGGAAACTTGATTTATCACTTCTTTGATGTCGATATTGATACATCAAATTCCGATTACACCGTTCCAGAGGACTAAGTAGCAAACTTGCTATAAACTTTAAAGCGGCATCTAAGATTCTTGGATGCCGCTTCATTTTCTTGAGGGGAGAGGAGCTCAGGAGTGAGATCGTTTCTAATCAAACGAATCCTTCAAGCAGTGAGCGTTGTAGTTTGCATTTCTGCTTTAACGTTTTTTGTCTTGAACATTGTTCCAGGTGACCCAGTACGAGTCATGATGGGCGATATGGCTGATGAAGCTACGGTTCAGCAAGTCCGTCATACCATGGGTCTTGATAAGCCAATCCCAGAGCAGTATGCAAACTGGTTTGTAAAAATGCTTGGTGGAGATTTTGGAACTTCTTACACTCAGAAGCGACCTGTCATTGCACTTCTGACCAAGGCCTTAGTTGTTACGCTGCGCTTGGCGGTGTTTGCATATCTCTTTGCCGTAGTGCTTGGCCTTTTGATGGGTATTCTCGCCGCGGTAAACCATGGCAAATGGCTTGATAGAACACTTATGTCAGCTGCAATCTTTGGTATTTCTGCTCCATCATTTTGGGTGGCATTAGTACTGCAGATTATTTTTGCTTTGACGCTCAAGTGGTTCCCACTCTCTGGCGTTAAAACTCCTTCCGCCTATGTTCTTCCTGTTATTGCGCTGGGCTCTCGCTACGCAGCAAGTATTGCCCGCGTTACCAGGACCAGTATGCTGGATGTATTAAACCAGGACTACATCAGAACTGCTGAAGCTAAGGGCTTAAAGCGCTCCGCTATTGTTTTGAAGCACGCGCTCAGAAATGCTCTTATCCCAATCATTACCATTGCTGGATCTCAGCTGGGAGACATTCTTACTGGTTCCATCATCATTGAGCAGATCTTCAACATGAACGGTATGGGTAAGCTGCTTATCGACGCAATTAATGCTCGTGACCTGCCGCTGATCCAGGGTAGTGTCATGTATGTGGCAATTATCTGCGTTGTGATTTATTTGCTTGTTGATATCTTGTACGCGGTAGTTGATCCACGCATTCGTCTTGGAGAGGAGGCATCAGAGTAATGGCTTTGTTTACAAGTGATAAAAATAGCGAGAAGGTCCAAAAGACCGAAGCTGTGCTTGAAGATGCCACCAAGGCTCAAGAAGCAGAACAGGCTGCCACGGGAAAAGTTCGTGCGCAGAGCTATTGGCAGGTTAGCTGGAACATCTTTAAGAAAAATAAACTGGGCATGATTTGCTTGGGCATTGTTTTGGCTTTGGTGATTATTGCAATTCTTGCTCCTGTTCTTGCTCCATATGGCTACAAAGATCAAAACCTTTCAATTCAGAATCAGAATCCAACATTTGCGCACCTACTTGGTACTGATGAGTACGGTCGAGACATTCTTTCTCGTATTATTTACGGCTGCCAGATTTCTCTTTCTGTTGGTATTATTTCGCAGGCAATTGCCCTGTTTATCGGCTTTGTAGCAGGAGTTGCAGCAGGATATTACGGTCGCTGGGTGGATGCAGTTGTATCTTTTATCATCCAGGTTTTCTCCAGCTTCCCATTCTTGCTCTTTGCAATTTTGATTATGTTTGTTATGGGTCCAGGTCTCATTAACCTCTATATTGCATTGGGTCTTTTGATGTGGACTACCACCGCAAGGCTGATTCGTGGCGATGTCATGCGCCTGAAGAATTCTGAATACATTCAGTCTTGTATTCTGTCTGGCGGTAATAGCTTCCGCATCATCATGAAACATCTCTTGCCTAACTGTATGTCAACGCTGATTGTTGTTTCTACCTTGGGCATTCCAAGCGCAATTCTTTCGGAGGCAACACTTTCGTTCTTGGGATTGGGCGTTCAGCCACCTGAGGCAAGTTGGGGCCAAATGATTGCAGCATCTCAGCCATACCTTGCATCACAGCCTCTCTACAGTATTGCCCCAGGTATTGTCATCATCATTACAGTTATGTCCTTTAACTTGCTCGGCGACGCCCTTCGCGACGCCCTTGATCCAAAGATGCGTTCTTAGAAAGGAGGTTACGTTTATGGCAGAAAAAACAGATGCTCTTGCACAAGAGAGTGATCAGACAAAAGAAACCAAAGATGCATTATTTGAGCACGTCATTGAGGGTCCAAACGGTCAGTCTGTGCAATTTTGCAGTCTTGAGGAGCGCAAGCTTGCGCAAGAAACCGCTCAAAAGGAGCGAGAAGAGCAGTGCAAAAAGAACGTTCTTCTCGACGTGAATCATCTTGATGTCACGCTTTTTACCGAAGATGGCGCACTTCCTGCAGTAAGTGACCTCTCGTTTATCATGCGAAAAGGTGAGACTCTTGCAGTAGTAGGAGAGTCTGGCTGCGGTAAGTCCATGACGGCATTGTCGGTCATGGGACTGCTTCCCACACCTCCTGCACAAATTACTGGCGGAGAGATTATTTTTGAGGGAACTGATTTAACTCAGCTTCCTCGTGGTGGCATGCGTGACTTCCGCGGTAATCGCATTGGCATGATTTTTCAGGAGCCTATGACCTCCTTGAACCCTGTTATGAAATCTGGTCTTCAGATTCGTGAGGGCATCCTTGTTCATAATCCCAACATGAGCAAACAGGAGGCAGATCAGAAGGCTCTTGATATGATCAAACTGGTGGGTATTCCTGCACCAGAGAAGGTCTTCTCGTCATATCCACATGAGCTTTCTGGTGGTATGCGCCAGCGTGTCATGATTGCTATGGCACTTGCCTGCCAGCCATCACTGCTTATCTGCGACGAGCCAACAACTGCTCTTGACGTAACGGTTCAGGCACAGATTCTGCAGATTATCGATCGCATGAAGCAAGACCTAGGTACTGCCGTTATGCTGATTACGCATGACATGGGCGTTGTTTCCGAGATGGCTGACTGGGTTCTTGTTATGTATGCTGGTCATCGCGTTGAGTATGCGCAGTCTGCAGAGCTCTTTACTAACCCTCTGCATCCTTATGCTCAGGGCCTGATTGCATCTATTCCATCGTTTGACGAGCGCACCAAGGAACTCTATGCAATTCCTGGTAGCGTTCCTATGCTTTCTCACATGCCTTCTGGCTGCCCGTTCCATCCACGTTGTCCGTTTGCTAAGGACATTTGTAAGAATCGTCGTCCTGGCTTGACTGCTGTTGGTGAAGACAATTGCCATACTGTCAGCTGTTGGAAATACACTGATGAGTGGGGTGAGTAGTCATGGCAGAAGAGAAAAACACAGACGTCAAGGACCTTTCTGGCGAGAAAACCATCTTGTCCGTAAAGAACTTGGTTAAGCGATTCCCCATCAAAAACGGTGTATTTGGTCGTTCTAATGCTTCCGTTCATGCTGTTGAGGATGTTTCTTTTGAGCTCAGGCGCAAAGAGACCCTGGCCATTGTTGGTGAGTCTGGCTGCGGAAAGTCTACAACAGGCAAGTGCGTACTGCGTCTCACCGAGCCAACCTCTGGTACGGTTGAGCTTGATGGGGAAGATTTCACCTCACTTAAGGGAGAAGACCTTAAGCGTGCTCGTCAGAAGATGAAGCTTATCTTCCAGGATCCTTACAGCTCACTGAACCCTCGTATGACGGTCATGGATATCATTGGCGAGCCTATTGATATTGCAGGCACCTATAAGACAAAGGCAGAGCGTGATGCTCGCATTGAAGAGGTTATGGAGGAAGTTGGCCTTAACCTTGAGTTCAAGTACCGTTACCCTCATGAGTTCTCGGGCGGTCAGCGCCAGCGTATTGGTATTGCTCGCGCTATTGTGCTTGAGCCAGAGATTGTTGTCTGCGATGAGCCCGTTTCTGCTTTGGACGTTTCTGTTCAGGCCAAGGTAATCAACTTGCTTGAAGAGCTTCAGAAGGACCACGGTCTGGCATACATCTTTATTAGCCACGACCTCTCTGTTGTTCGCCACATTGCTGATACTGTTATGGTCATGTATCTGGGCCACCAGATGGAGTTTGCTACCAAAGACGCCCTCTTTGAGCGTCCTTTGCACCCATACACTCAGGCACTTTTGGACGTTATTCCTCGTATTCGCCACGAGCGTATCCAGGAAAAGCGCATTCTTCAAGGTGATGTTCCAAGCCCTGCAAATCCACCTTCAGGTTGCGTATTCCACACGCGTTGCCCTAAGGCAATGAAGGTTTGCTCCGAGCGCATTCCTGAGCGTATCGAGGCTGAGCCAGGTCACTTCTGCGCTTGTCACCTGTACGATGCGTCGCTTTCTGATTCCGACCGCACACCTCAGGTTGCACATGCTATTGAGGCGGCTCAGAAGGCCGTAGAAGAAGCGCGCCTTGAGGAGAAGATTTCCGAGTAGCGCACAACATTGTCGTGTCTTAAAACGGCTTACAAACACAAAAAGGCGAGAAGACCAATCGATCTTCTCGCCTTTGTTTTGTATGAAGGAAACGCTTACTTCTTCTTAACCTTATCAAAGTGAGGGTTAACCAAAACGCTGAGGCCGGTAAACTCTGGCTTCAAGACGTAAGGCATCTGAGGCCAGTCAATAGGCAGGCAAGCGTAGTCTGTGTGAGTCATAAGGCTATCTGCCTGGCGGGTAAGCTCCAGGACCTTATCGTTGTCGTTAACGGTTGAACGAGCCTGATCAACAAGGCTGTCAAACTCGGTGCTGTTATAGAAGGAAGACTTCTTTGCGGCGCGGTCAGAGCGGAAGTAAGAGCCCATGTGCTCAACACCCTGGAAGGAGAGGGTAGACCACGTGACAAGGGTAACCTCAAGCTCTCCGTTGGTACGCGCGTCACTCCAAACACCAGAGTCAATAACGCTAACGTTACAGGTAACGCCAATCTTGGACCAAGCATCCTGAAGGGCAACCATGAGGTTCTGATCCTGGCTTCTGACCTGTGCGTTAAGAGTGAGGTTAGAAACACCTGCCTGTGCAAGAAGCTGCTTTGCCTTGTCTACGTTGTATTCAAACTCTGGAGCGGACTCATTGTAGCCAGTCTCAGAAGATGGGATAAACGACTTTGCAGGTTTGGCAACTCCAGAAAGAATGGTGCTGCAAATGGTGTCTCTATCAATTGCCATAGAGAGTGCCTGACGAACGCGAACATCTTTGAGGTTCTCGCTCTTAAGGTTCAAGTTTACAAACTGCGTGGATGCAGGAGTGTAGTAGACAATCTCTTTGGAGATAGACTCATCATTTTGGTACTGCTGAATAAGAGACTGAGAAATAAAGACCAGGTCAACATCGTTGTTCTTGTAGTTAAGAATACGGGTGTTAGCATCGTCAATGTAGACAAATCTGAGCTCATCCAGACCAGGCTTGCCCTCATGGTAATCAGCAAATCCCTCAAGAACAACTTCTGTGGTGCTGTCATTAGAGACAAGCTTGAAAGCACCAGTACCAATAAAGTTGGTCTCAGTGCCCCATGCCTCACCAGCCTCTTTACAGGCCTTCTCTGGGTAGATAACTGCGTAGAACTGAGCCATGATTGCGTTGAAGGTTGAATAAGGTTGTGTCAGTTTGATGTCAAAGTGACGGTCGTCCTTAATAACAATGCCAGAAAGCTCTTCAGTTTTACCAGCAATAATGTCTTTAGCGCCCTCAATGTACGCATAGGAGTCAATTGAGGTTGCCTTGGTAGCAGGCAAGAACATACGCGTGAAGGTGTACTTAACGTCAGATGCCTTAAGGGTTTCTCCATTGTGGAATTTGATGCCATCTTTAAGCTCATATGAGTAGGTAAGGCCATCTTCAGAGACTGTAGGGAGACCTGTTACCAGGTTTGGCTCAATCTCTTTTGTGTCTGGATTAAGTACCAGCAAAGACTCTGCAACTGCCTCAGATACGCCAACAGAGCCAGAAGTCTTCTGAGTATCAAAGGTTACCTTTGGGTTGTTTACACCAAAGCGCAGTACCTTTTTCTCTGCGTCTCCACCAGCTGAACCGCCACAAGCAGAAAGTAGTGAAGCAGAACCGGCGGCAACGGCAGCCGCCAAAGATCCACGTAAGAATGTTTTACGGGAAAGGTTATTAAATACGTGCTCTTTCATAGGGCGCCTTCCGTTTGCATCTTCAAAATATGAAGCTTAAATGTAAAGAACTGGCTTCTTAATACCCAAATTAATTGTACGCAATACAGAAAAATGTTTCATTAATGAAAAAACATTGTGGAGGAGGGCTTGCTAGAGTGGCACGAAAAGCGTAAAAGCGATAAAGTCAAAGACTCAATAAGGGTTAACCTTTACTGTTATGTTGTTTGAAGAGCTGAGTGTTAAGAGGATTTTGTGGTTATTCCAGATATTGTCAAAGATGCATTTAGTGATGTTCCCAAGCTTCCTGCTTCTGAACGCCCTCTTATCTGTGTGACTCCTCGCTGGATGCCTGAAGAAAATTTTTCTGATTCTGCTTCTGTATCACAAATTCAGTTTGACGCCATTCTTGCAGCTGGCGGCATTCCAATCATGATGCCTTTAACAGAAGATCCAGAAGTTATTGGTCAGTTTGTTGAGATGTGTGACGGCTTCTGCCTTACGGGTGGTCATGATGTTGACCCTCGCAATTGGGGAGAAGAACCACGCGACCTTAATCGTTTGTGTCCTATACGAGATGCGCTTGAGTTTGAGTTGGTAAAGCAGGTACTTGCTGCAGATAAACCTTTACTTGCTATTTGCCGTGGCCTTCAGCTTATAAACGTTGTGCTGGGCGGTACGCTTGTGCAAGATCTGCACACCATGGAGCCAGCAGAAAATCATGCATTCTGGACTCATTCAGCAAATCTGTATCATCCAGCTCATGCTGTTCATGTTCAAAAAGACTCTTTGTTGTACAACGCCCTAGGCAAGATAGAAGACATTCAGGCAAATTCATACCACGATGAGGCCCTGAAAAAGGTTTCCGCTGAGCTTAATGTAGTTGCCTATGCTTCAGACGGCATTATTGAAGGAGCCGAGGTCAAGGGCAAGACGTTTGCTCTAGGTGTGCAGTGGCATCCAGAGTATGGTTGGCAATACAGCAAAGCTGATTGTGAACTTTGGAAATCCTTTGTTACAGCTTCACGAGCCTCACGGTCTTCTCGTTAATACATTGATACTCTAAACTGCGTTAACTATTTGGTTAGCGCAGTTTTTTGTAAGGGAGTTTTATGAGTGACGTTTTAGATAGATTTATTGCGTATTGCAAGGTTTCTTCTCAGTCTAATCCACTGACCGCAGATAAGGTTCCTTCAACTGAGTCTCAGTACCAGATGGCTGAGGTTGTTGCGGCCGATCTTCGTGAGCTTGGCGCAGAAAATGTAACCGTTGATGAGCACGCCTATGTGGTTGCTCACTGGCCTGCAAGCAAGAGCCTGGAAGATCTTCCAACTCTTGGTTTCTGCTGCCATATTGATACGGCTTGGCAATCGTGGGGTAATCCTGTTCATCCTCAGGTTGTTACGTATGAGGGTGGCAAGCTGGTAGTTGGTTCTGACCGTGAGGGCAGAGAGGTCTACATTAGCCCAGAGACTAATCCTCAGCTTGAGCACATGGTTGGCTGGCAGCTGGTTACCACTGACGGCACATCGCTGCTTGGTGGCGATGACAAGGCTGGCATTGCTATGCTGGTCAGCTTGCTTGCTCGCTACAAGGAGCATCCAGAGCTCAAGCACCCACGTATTGCGCTTGCGTTTGTTCCTGATGAGGAGATTGGCCACGGCGCCGCTCTTCTCGACCTTGATGCCTTTGGCGCAGCTTATGGCTATACCATTGACGGCGGTCCCTTTGGTGAGTTCTGCTACGAGACGTTCAATGCCGCTGAGGTGTTTGTGCGTGCTCACGGACTTTCGGTTCACACAGGTACCGCAAAAGGTCAGATGATCAATGCATCTGAGGCAATCATGCGCTTCCACGAGCTGCTTCCCCCTGCGGAGCGCCCTGAGTTTACTGAGGGCTATGATGGCTTCTTCTATCTGGAGCGCGTCAATGGTGATTGCGAGTCTGCTCGCGCTGATTACATTATTCGTGACCATGACCAGGCAAAGGTTGAGCGCCGCAAGCAGTTGATGGTTGATGCTGCAGCATATGTAAACAAGCAGATTGGCTCTGAGGTACTCTCCGTTGAGATTCACGACCAGTATCATAACTTGGCTGATATTGTCTTAAAGCCTGAATATGCGCATTTAATTGAGAACGCTCGTACGGCATACGAGAAGGTCGGCGTAGAGATGACCTGCATTCCAATGCGCGGCGGCACCGACGGATCCCAACTTTCCTTTAGAGGATTCCCGTGCGCTAATCTTTCTGCTTGCTACTACAATGCTCACGGTGTCAGAGAGTTTGTTCCTGTCCCAGAGCTTGAGAGCATGGTTGACATGCTTGAGCACCTGGTAGAGCTCTACACCCATCCACAAAACTAGGAGATTTTTCATGACTCATTTTGAGACTGATACACAGTATCTGATTGACACTACAAAGAAACTTGTTGAGTGCGATAGTCCTGTTGGCTACTATGAGCGCATTCACGAGCTGCTCCGTGAGCTTGTCGCTGAGGCAGGCTATGAGCTTCAAATTGACAATAAGGCTACTGCATACGTCCTGGTAGAAGGCAAGGATACCAGCAAGACTGTTGGCGTTAATGCTCACCTTGATACCATTGGCCTGATTGTCCGCGGCTTCAACTCAGACGGTACACTGCGCGTTCGTCAGCTGGGTGGTATCAACTACCACAGCATTGAGGGCGAGACCTGCCACGTTGTCTGTAGAGATGGCTCCGTTGTTAACGGCCAGGTTATCTGCAACCACCACTCCGTTCACGTCTTTGAAGACGCTAGAACCATGGAGCGCAACGAGGACAACATGTCCATCTCGCTTATCGCTGACGTTTCTTCCCCTGAGGAAGCTCGTGCACTGGGCGTTTCCGAGGGCGCGGTTGTTGCTATTGACCCACACTTTGAGATGTATGACAACGGCTATATGGTTTCTCGCTTTATCGACGATAAGGCTTGTGTTGCAGCGCAGCTTCATACGCTCCGTTGGCTTGCACAGTCTGGCGAGAAACCCCTCTATAACACCTTGTTTGCATTCCCCATGTACGAGGAGATTGGTCACGGCGGCGCATTCTTGCCTGTTGAGGTAGATGAGTACGTATCGCTGGACATTACCCTCATTGGTCCAGACTACAATTCAAATGAACACCACGTAGGCATCATTGTTTCTGATATTCGTTCGCCTTACGATTGGGAAGTTTCCAACAAGCTTATTGCCTGCGCGCAGGAGGTTGTTGAGCCAGAAAAGTGGAATCAGCAGGTTGCCTTCCACTTCTCAACTGACGCAAACGCTGCATATTTCTCCGGCAATGATCTTAAGAGTGGCGCATTTGGTCCAGCATGTCTCAACACACACGGCCGTGAGCGTTGCCACATTGATGCAATCATCGGTACCGAGAATCTGTGCCGCGCATACGTCCTTGGATATGGCGAGAAGAACTAGTTCTTCTCGCCATGGGTACAGCTTGCTCTTATGGATGTATCAAAGAGTTTGCAAGATATGCTGTATATCGTATGAATTTTGCTGTAGACGTGATAAGGTAGCCGTAGTTAACTTTTCGAGTCAGGAGTGATTCATGGATAGACGTTCGTTCCTTAAGCTTGCAGGTCTTATTCCAGCTACAGCGCTGTTTGGCTGCAAGGGAACAGACCAAGAGAAGTCTCAGGACGCCACAAAAGATGAGGCTAAGAAATCTGAGCCTGTTGCCGTAAGAGTTGCAACGCTCAAAGGACCTACTGCCATGGGCTTGGTTAAGTTCATGAGCGAGGTTGAGGCGCAAAACATCACCGATAACAACTACTCGTTTGAGATTTTGGATGCTCCTGATCAGGTAGTTGCTAAGATTGCCCAGGGCGATGTTGACGTTGCGTCTATTCCTGCAAACCTTGCAGCTACGCTGTTCAATAAGACTAAGGGCGCCTATAAGGTAGCTTGCCTCAACGTGCTGAATGTTCTCTACATTGTTGAGACAGGGAGCGCCATCTCTAAGCTTGCCGACCTCAAGGGAAAGACGCTCTACGCTTCTGGTAAGGGTGCTGTCCCAGAGTACACACTGTCCTACCTGTTGAGCAAAAATGGGATGACGCTTGGCGAGGACGTCCAGGTAGAGTGGAAGAGCGAA
This sequence comes from Lancefieldella parvula DNF00906, assembly GCF_000758945.1. Classification (GTDB taxonomy): domain Bacteria; phylum Actinomycetota; class Coriobacteriia; order Coriobacteriales; family Atopobiaceae; genus Lancefieldella; species Lancefieldella parvula_C. The sequence goes on along the minus strand of NZ_JRND01000019.1, from coordinate 59,612 downwards.
CATACCGAGTGTGTTGCTGCGTTGGCGCAAGACCCAGAGGGAATTGCGCTGCTCCCACAGCCTTTTGTTACGGTGGCACAAAGCAAGAACAATCAGATTCGCGTTGCAATCGACCTTGGTGCTGAGTGGGAGGCAGTCAATCCTCAGAGCAAGCTGATTGCTGGCGTGACCATTATTTCTTCAAAGCTCATCTCTGATTCTCCAGATGCGGTAACGGCGCTGCTTTCTCACTACAAAGACTCTGTTGCATTTGCGGTTGATCATCCAGATGAGGCTGCTACGCTTGTAGGTAAATACGGTATTGTTCCAGAGCCTATTGCCAAGGTTGCGCTGCCTAAGTGTAATATTACGTATATTGATGGCGCAGATATGAAGAGCGCACTTTCAAGTTACTTAGGCATTCTGGCTGAGGCTAATTCTCAGGCAGTAGGCGGACAGGTTCCTGGAGACGATTTCTACTTTGGCGCATAACCCGCACATAAAAGATAGTATTTCTGCCCGAGGTGGCGCCGAGAAAGGCTCTGCCTCGGCAGATTTTTCTGTCGAGAAAAACGATCAGGCCCAAAGCGCAGGTCAGACCCAAGGCTCGGGCCGCGTGCAAGGCAAACCGACTGTGCGCAAAGTTGCTTCTAGCTGGGGAGCACGTTTAGGCGCACTGGTATTTTGGCTTGTCATGTGGCAGATAGCTGCGGGTGTTATCAATCAGGATATTGTTTTAACTTCACCTATTCAGACCATTCAGACGCTTTTCTCGCTAGCTCAACTACGCGAGTTTTGGGTTTCTATTGGTCTTTCTCTTTTGCGTATTTTTGCTGGTGGAGCACTTGCTTTTACCGTTGGCTCCTTGCTGGCGTTTTTGAGCTTTAAGTACAAGCTGATCAAGATTCTTTTTGAGCCGCTTATTTCTACAATCAAATCAATTCCCGTAGCATCCTTTGTCATCTTGCTACTTATCTGGGTTCGCACGCCCTACCTTTCAATTTCAATTTCATTTTTGATGGCACTTCCTATCATCTACATTACGGTACTTGAGGGGCTCCTCAGCACTGACCAGCAGCTCATTGAGATGGCTGATGTATACCAAATTCACGGCTGGCAACGCATTAAAGCAATTTATTTGTCGCAGCTTATGCCTTCGCTTAAGACAGCAACCTCACTTGCCATGGGGTTTTGCTGGAAGTCGGGAATTGCTGCCGAGGTCATTGGACTTCCCACGTTCTCCATTGGCGAGCACCTCTATAACGCTAAAGTGTATTTGGATACGCCAGCCCTTTTTGCATGGACGCTTGTGGTTATTGTGATGAGCGCGCTTGGCGAGAAGATCGTGATGCGGTTAGTTTCATGGGCTGCTGCAAGGCTAGAAAAGAGCTGCTCATGAGTATGAATACAACAAATTGTGCCTATGCAACCGAGCAGTTGCTTGAGGTAAAAAACATCACTAAATCGTTTGGTAATACGGTTGTGCTTGATGATTTTTCCTACAAGTTTGAGAGGGGAGTGTACGTACTCTCTGAGCCCTCTGGAGCAGGTAAAACAACACTTCTTCGTATTCTTTGCGGTCTTGAAGTGGCTGATTCAGGCACAGTGCTTAAATCGCTTGACGCTAAAACGGTCATGATGTTTCAGGAAGATAGACTGCTAGAAAACTTGAGCGTTATGGCAAATATCATGCTTGCTATACAGTTGCACTCAAAGGAGCAAAAACAAAGCGCTCGAGAGCGTATTAAAGAGGCGCTTTGTGAGGTAGGACTTGAAGGAACAGAAAACAAGTCTGTTTCTGAGCTTTCCGGTGGTCAAAAGAGACGCGTTGCTCTTTTACGTACACTCTTTGCAGATGCAGACATCTTGCTCTTTGATGAGCCGCTCAAGGGATTAGATGAAGCGCTTAAGCAGCAGGTTATTGCCTCTGTCAAACCGTTCATTGAATCAAAAGTTGTAATTTGGGTAACTCATACTCCTGAAGAAGTAAAACTGCTAGGCTCTTATACAGCACTGCAGTTATAGGAGTGAACTACATGTACAAGGTAATTCTCGCCGGCGGAATGGCGTCTGGTAAATCAACTGTTTCTAAAATGTTTGAAGCAGCAGGTGGTCTGCGCTTTGACCTTGATGAGGTTTCTCGTAGACTTCTGAGACCTGGATGCGAGTGTACGTATCGTGTGGCAGAGGCTTTTGGTAACGATTTGTTGGATCCCGTTACTCATGAGATTAATAGGCGAGAGCTTGGTCGTAGGGCTTTTGCCACTAGAGAATCTGCTGAGCTCTTAGAAGAGCTTGAGATGCCTTTTATCAGGGAATATATGCGTCAATTCCTTACAAAAGAGGCTCCTGCTGCAGATGCTCAGTTCTGCTTTGTAGAGGTTCCGCTGCTTGACCGCGTTGAAGACTTGCTTGAGCTGGTTGATGAGGTTGTCGTTGTTGTAGCGCCTTTGGAACTGAGAGCAGAACGCGCTGAACAGCGAGGATCTTCTCGCCAAGAGTTTGAGCAGCGTATAGCGCATCAGCCTTCCGATACGTATTTGCGTAATCAGGCGGATACGGTGTTTGTAAACTCTGAAGGCCTTGATGATCTTAAAGCACAGGTAGAGCTTTGGTTAAACGCTCGGTTTAATCAGCATTCAGAGCAATAAGTTATAGCTTACATGCGCGGTCTCTAGAAGGGCGTCCTCAGTGAACTCTCTACCTTGGCAGCTGCATCGTCAAAGGTAATTTCAAGGCAGTTCTTGAGCATGTTTTGGCCAACACAATAAATGCCATCGTTAACACATGCGCTGCCAATAGCAACTGCCTTGTTAAACACAGCTTTCTGGTCAAAGACAGGAACACCATTTTGCTTAAGGAACGAGAAGACTTCTTGAGGGGTATCCAGTTTCTTAACAGAAGCATCTGCCTTGAGAAGGTCTTCAAGCTCTTCTTTTGCAGGTTGGGCAACACTGCCGCCGATAATTATTGCCATTTGATAGCAAGCTGCACAAAGGTCAGAGCGTCCTAGCTTCCACTCCATATAGGCCAGGCGATAGTACACCAGAGCAACATCTGAGCTAGAAAAAATGTGTGCGATAAGGTCTTTGAGCAGCTTTGCAGCCTCAAAAACTTTTGACTGATCTTCTAATGTTCTTACCAATAGCAGCGTTGCATCAATTCCCAAAGGAGAAATTCTATGGGCTTCTTGTGCATAGCGTTCTGCTTTTTCTGGCTGTTCAAGCAGGTTGTAGGCACGAGCCATTCTTGCTAAAGACATAAAATAGGTGTCTGGAATAAGCACCAGTTTTCTTGGCTCATTGGGGAATGCAAGGTTATAAGCAACGCGCTCTGAGAGGGAATCAAAATATCTGTAGATAGAATCAGAGTCATCCAGATACAGACCCATATCAAGGGTTGGTGAAACCTGAGACTCAAGCTCTGTAAGCACCTTTTCTAGAGCGTCTGGGTCTGGCTCTCCGTCCATGATGTTATTTATGGATTGAAGCGTTTTTTGCAAAGGCGAACCAAAGAGGAATTTCTCGGCCATAGACCTTCTGTCCGAGAAATCAATAGTGCCCTCAACCAGTCCATGGATGACTCTATCAAAGCCTTCAATGGCGTAAATATCAGAAGTTGAAGCTTTTGCTTCCTCAAATTTACCAACTGCATCTGCAGTAGAGGCATCTTTTGGGATGTTGTTGAGAGTGGTGTTCCAAAGTCTGATGCGATGAGATGCCTCAGAGTAGCCAAGGTCACTTACCTTTTGGGCTCCACAAACAGCAGTGACTGCTGGCGAACAGGGGCGATCAGACAGGTCTGGCATTTCAAAGAAGCTACGTGGAGAAACCCACTCGTCTGTTGGCTTCATAAAAGGCTCAACCTCGCTAAACCAACCTTCAGCGTCAAAAGAAACCCTGAGCGCTGGATCTTGTGGGAAGCTGTTGCCGTCAATTTGAGTGTTTGCTGCAGTAGGCAGCAGACGAGCAAGGGCAGCTTCGTTTAAGTCCATAGATAAGACAATGCGCTCTTCTCCACGCAAGCTGCCGTTGATGCAGACGCGAGAGATTTTGCAGCTTTGAAGTGCCATGCGGGCCACGCAAAGAGAAGTACGCAGTGCGTAAGCGCGCGCCGCTGCAATTTGCTCTGCCTTTTCTGCAGATAAGAAACTAAAGCAGCGAGGACGAGCTACAAAGAACTCAAATACCAAAATATCAAGTTGTGGATTGTAGAAGAAGTTATACACCATCCTAAAAGGGAATGGCGTGTTCTCAACATAGTTGGCAAACCAGAGACGCTTCATCCAGTCTGAGCTGCCGTCAGCGTTACCACTAAAAGGAGCAACTTGCTCAGAAAGAGAAGCTGACTTGGGCATGAGGCTTGCTACCTGCGAAAGGCTAGTACGAACAAGCTGAAGATCTGTCTCAGAAGCATGTGTATTCTTTAGGGCTTCAACATCTTGTGAAATGTTGAGAATAGCCTCAGTTGCAATAAATGCATCGTACTCTTCTGGTGCACACTCCATCGTGTTAGCGTTGAACCACCAGCGACCCGTTCTGTCCAGCTTATGAACATCGCCCTTGGGCAGATTGGTATTCTCGAGATTTTTAGAGCGTATCAGCATCTCTTGAAGACCAGCCTCTGCAATCTGATTGTTTGCAACAAGGTCTTTAAGAGCGGCAATGACATTATTTGAGCGCAGTAAAATCTTCTCTAGGGTAGAACCCTGAGGTTGCTTTGAAGCTTTATTTAGCGAGAAAAGATCTGAGACGCCCAAGGTATCTCCTTTATCTGATGTAACTTGTTTATTTAAATGCTAGTTTAACGCATATAGGTAATGTATTTATTACCCGTCACACTTTGAAACTATACTGCAATTTATAAATAGTATAGAACAAGTGTTTCAGTTTTGAGAAGTGGGGTATACTACTTTCACAAGAAAAGGAGAATCTCATGGATGCATCTCATGCTGAAGATCAACATAAAGAATATATAGGTGCTGAACTGCGCCGATTTGGACGTGAAGCAGGAGAAGAGAAGCTTCAGGTAGTATCTCCTTTTGAACCCGCAGGTGATCAGCCACAGGCAATAGAAAAGCTTGCCCAAGGAATTGAAGACGGGCTCAGGTACCAGACGCTCTTAGGTGTTACGGGTTCGGGTAAGACCTTCTCTATGGCTAAAACTATTGAGAAGCTCAACCGCCCCACGCTTATTATGGAGCCCAACAAAACACTAGCTGCACAGGTTGCTTCAGAGATGAAGGAGCTCTTTCCTAACAACGCTGTTGTGTACTTTGTCTCGTACTATGACTACTACCAGCCAGAGGCATATGTTCCGCAGTCTGATACGTACATAGAAAAAGACGCTTCCATCAACGAAGAGGTAGAGAAGCTCCGTCACCAGGCAACTTCATCGCTTTTGTCTAGGCGTGATGTCATTGTTGTAGCATCTGTATCGTGTATTTATGGTATTGGTAGTCCTCAAGACTATGCAGGTCTTGCTCCTAATGTAGATAAATCCGTTCCTCTTGAGCGTGATGATTTTATTAAAGATCTTATTGATGTCCAGTACGATAGAAATGATTACGATTTACAGCGTGGCATGTTTAGGGTGCGTGGAGACGTTGTTGATGTGTTCCCGCCGTATGCAGAAAATCCGCTGCGTATTGAGTTCTTTGGTGATGAAGTAGAAAGTATTTCAGAGGTTAGCAATGTAACGGGAGAAGTGCTGAGAGAGTTTGATGCTATTCCAATTTGGCCAGCATCTCACTACGTTACTGAGCGTCCAAAGATTACCCATGCTCTTACAACCGTTTCGGAAGAGATGGAAGCTCGTGTTAAAGAGCTTAAAGAAAACGATAAATTACTAGAAGCTCAGCGTCTTGCTCAGAGGACAAACTATGATCTAGAGATGCTTGAGACTATGGGTTATTGCAATGGTATTGAGAACTACTCGCGCCATTTGGATGGTCGCGCTCCAGGTGAGCCTCCCTATACGCTCATTGATTATTTCCCTAAAGACATGATTTGTATCATTGATGAGTCACATGTTACGGTTCCTCAAATTAGAGGTATGTATGAGGGCGATAGGTCTCGTAAAGTTACGCTGGTAGATCACGGATTTAGACTTCCTTCTGCACTTGATAACAGGCCTCTCAGATTTGACGAGTTTGAGGGACGTATTCCACAGTTTATTTACGTCTCTGCAACTCCTGGAGACTATGAAGAGACGGTCGCTCAGCAACAGGTTGAGCAGATTATTCGTCCAACTGGCCTCCTCGATCCAAAGATTGATGTCAGACCAGTAAGAGGTCAAATTGATGACCTTATCTCAGAGGTCAAAGAGAGAGTGGCAAAAAAAGAGCGCGTTCTTGTTACTACGCTCACTAAAAGAATGGCAGAAGATCTTACAGATCACCTGTTAGACGAGGGTATTAAAGTCAACTACATGCATTCGGATACTGCCACGCTTGACCGTGTAGAAATTATTAGAGATTTGCGTCAGGGTAAGATTGACGCACTGGTTGGAATTAACCTTTTGCGAGAAGGACTTGATATTCCAGAGGTTTCTCTCGTAGCTATTCTTGATGCAGATAAAGAGGGCTTCTTAAGAAACAGAAGGTCTCTTATTCAGACTATGGGCAGAGCGGCAAGAAACGCTTCTGGCCAGGTCATTATGTACGCCGATAAAATCACTGATTCCATGCGCATTGCCATTGATGAAACAAAAAGGCGTCGAGAGCTTCAGGAAGCGTTTAATAAAGAGCACGGTATTGTACCTAAGACCGTTAAGAAATCCATTACGGATATTGCAGGTTTTATTGCTGAAGCTTCAGAGAACGTTGATAAACGCAAGCGCAAAAACGGAGAGTTCTATACCGCCTCTGATGACGAAGATTCGCTTGAAGAACAGCAAGAATCAATTCTTGAAATGCCTGCAGAATTGCTTGCTGAAGAGCTTCAAAATCTTCCGCGCTCAGAGGTTGAAGCAATGCTTTCTGGTATGGAAGCAGAGATGGCAGAGGCTTCTGCGTCAATGGATTATGAACATGCAGCAGAACTCAGAGATCAGATTGTAGCCATTAGAAGCCAGCTTGAAGGCACTACCTCAGATGATGTTATCAAGAGGCTTAAAACAGGAGCTAGAAAGGGCAGTACTCACGCAACTCGCAGACGTTATAGAGGCAAGCACTAAGCGTTGTTGTAGTGCTCCACTACAAGCTCAGCCATTCTAATGCCATCTGCAGCAGCACTCATAATGCCGCCCGCATAGCCAGCACCTTCACCTACAGGCCATATTCCTGGTGTGTTAATGCTTTGTCCTGTTTCATCGCGGATAATTCTTACAGGAGAGCTTGACCGTGTTTCAACGCCCGTAAGCACAGCATCGGGATGCGCAAAGCCATGAAGCTTTTTATCCATGACCGGAAGGGCTTCTCGCAAGGTTTGTAAGACGTAGGGTGGAAGACAGTCTTCAAGCGAGGTCCAGGTAACACCACGCGGATACGTTGGTTTTACCGAACGAGGTCCAGTAGAAGCTTTCTTGTGTAGGAAGTCACCAACTAGCTGAGCAGGAGCAACATAGGCACCTCCACCTGCTTTAAAGGCCGCCTGCTCACAAGAGCGTTGCAGCTCAATGCCAGCAAGCACGTCGTCTCCTGGTAGATCTTCTGGATAGACGTTAGCTAACAGGCCGGAGTTGGCATTTTTGCCCGCACGGTCAGACAGGCTCATGCCGTTTGTGACTACGCCGCCCTTCTCGCTAGCTGCAGAAACAACATAGCCACCAGGACACATACAGAACGAGAAGGCGCTTCTACCAGAGGGAAGGTGAACAGAAAGCTTGTAGGGTGCCGCTCCTAGTACAGGATTGGTTGCTTCAGGGCCATAGAGTGATTTATTGATTTGAGACTGAAGGTGCTCAATTCGCACACCCATAGCAAAGGTTTTTCTCTCCATAGAAATACCTTTGTCTTTGAGCATGACATACGTGTCTCTACTTGAGTGACCAGTCGCAAGAATCATTGTGCGAGTCTGTATGGTTTCAGTTTGAGTTGAGCCGTCTGGATTGGTCTTCTCAACCTGAATTGCAGAAAGAGAGCCATCTGAGGCTCGCTCTAGGGAGGCGAGTTTTGTCCTAAATGCAATGGTTCCACCCGCCTCTTCAATCATTGTGACAATGTTGGTCACAACGGTGGGAAGAACATCGCTTCCTACGTGGGGTTTTGCGTCCCACAAAATATTTTTCTGTGCGGCTGCTTTAACAAAAGTCTCAAGAATAAAGCGGTGAGAAGCACTTTTGGTACCCGTGTTGAGCTTGCCGTCAGAGAATGTACCAGCACCACCAAGACCAAATTGGATGTTGCTCTCAATATCGAGCTGACCCGTTTGGTTATGATGCTCTACAGCTGCAGTTCTTCGTGCTGCATCATCTCCGCGCTCAATAAGCAGGGGATTGAGGCCAGCTTTGGCAAGCGTAAGCGCACAGAACAAGCCCGCACATCCCGCTCCTACAACAACGGGACGATTCTCTGAAGGAGCAGGTTGCTTCACTTTGGGAAGCGTAAAAGTATTTGGCTCAGCAAGCTTAATGTGCTTTGCCGCAGGTTTGCCTTGAATTTTGTTAAGGAGTTTTTGTTCCGCTGCAGACCCACCTTTAAGGTTTACGTGGTAGGTGAGGATAAGAACAATATCGTTTCTTTTACGTGCATCAATTGAGCGTTTATGCAGCTCATATGAGGTAACCTCATCCGCAGAGACTCGGAGAGCGTGAAGCAGCGCGTCAAACCCCACCTTTGATTCTTTAGCAGGATGCTTACGAAGAGGAGCAACATGAACTTTAATGTTTGATACTTCTAGCATGTTAGTTGTCCTTTTTCAAAGGTGCATTTTTCTGACCAGCGCTTTTAGCGGCAGCCAGACCGGCAACCATACCGCTCTTCCACGCCCACGAGAGGTTAAATCCTCCACATTGAGCATCAATATCAAGGGCTTCTCCTGCAATAAACAGACCAGGAATGTCATGCGCTTCAAGAGTGATTGAGTCTACTTGATTGATGGAAATTCCACCAATACAGACCTGAGGGACAACTTTGGAAGACGTACCCGTAACGGTAAAGGCCATTTTGTGAGCCTTGGCAACAGTGACTTCAACTGAGTCATTGGCGCCCAGGTAGGCAACAATCTGTGGGTCGAGAAGACCGTCGGTGGTGTGAGCTTCTACAGCTGCTGCAACTTCCTCTTCCGTAAGCTGAGGGAGAAGATCAATCTCAAATACGTCGCCAGGCAAGGCTGTGCGAGACAAGTTGAAAATCATGATGCCCGAGAGTCCAAATGACCTAAAAAGAAGCTCACCAGATTCCTGTTTGAGCACAGCTCCGTCTCTTAAAAGAGCTGCGTGTGCTCGAACGCGCTTTCCATCAAGGCTTGTTGGGGGCTCGGGCTTGCAGGTGAGTGCACAAAGTCCCGGTCGCAGTGAGGTGGTCTGCAAGTCAAGGCTCTCTGCAAGATTTGTGGTTGTGAGCCCGCCAGTAGCTAGGATTACTGTTGATGCGTGGACCTTGTAGGTTTTCTCGCCAGCAAAGCATTCTTGAAAGGCAATGGTGAAGCCATTGTGCTGGGGTTTTACCGAAGTGACTTCTCGTCCTAGGGCAAATTGCACGCCAGCTTTTTGAGCTCGCTTGAGCAGCAGTGATTGGATGGAGCTTGCTTGCCTGGTAAGAGGGTACATTCTGCCTTCGTCTTCTGTAGCCCAAGCAAGACCGCTGGACCTAAAGAAAGAGAGAATGTCTGCAAGGAAGGTGTCCTTATCTTTGCAAACAGCCTGGACAAACTCTGGATGAGAGAAATTCTCAAAGCTCAAATCAGTATTGGTAAAGTTGCAGCGTCCTCCGCCTGTTGCCAGGATGGTTCTGCCGCTTTCCAGTGCTTTTTCAAAGACGACAACGCGTTTACCTTCGCCAAGAGCTTCGGCAGCAGTGGTGGCAGCGCAGAGACCTGCTGCGCCGCCACCTAGAATTGCTACATCAATGTTGTCTGGCACCATGAATGCCTGAGCTTGCTTGATGCGCAGAGCTTGTGCTGCTTGTCGTTCTTTAATGCGCGTTGTTTGAGCCATAGTAAGAATTACCTTTTGTGTTGTGTAAGTACCAGCTTCTAGGGCTTACAGATCAAGAACGCTTTGTGTAGCGTCAGGAACAAGGCCTTCTGGAAGCTCGGTGCTAAAGGTTCCCTTATCGGCAATCTGCGCAAAGATTGCATCCATAGGAAGCTGTCCTAAAGGCTTGAGGTTAAATGCCGCTGCGGTCTCAGCAAGCTTTGATGGACCGTAAGGCTCAATGCGCTCATCGCAGTGAGGGCAGGTGATATATGCCATGTTCTCAATCAAACCAAGTACAGGTACATGCATCATTTCTGCCATGCGAACTGCCTTGCCCACAACCATCTGAACAAGATCTTGTGGAGAAGAAACAATCACAACACCTTCAACAGGAAGGGACTGGAATACCGTTAGCGCAACATCGCCTGTTCCTGGAGGCATATCAATCAGAAGATAATCCAAGTCACCCCAGTTGCACTGGCTGTAGAACTGCTGGATAGCACCAGCAACAACGGGGCCTCTCCAGAGAACAGGGTCGGTCTCGTTCTGAAGCACCAGGTTGGCACTCATAATCTTGATGCCGTTTGCATCCTCAATTGGAATAAGCTGCTCTTCAACGCCGTAAGAGCGCTCGTCAGAGATGCCAAACATACGAGGAATTGAAGGACCGGTAATATCACCGTCAAGAATACCAACGCGCTTACCTGCGCGAGCAAGGTTAGTTGCAAGAATGCCGGTGACAAAAGACTTGCCAACGCCACCCTTACCAGAAACAACGCCAATAACGTGCTTCACGCTTGAGTGCTGATTAAGTTCAAAACCCGCTGGTGGCTGTGGCTCTTTCTTTTTGCCGTGAAGGGCAGCGTCAATCTCTTTACGAAGCGCCTCACGATCAATATCTACGTCTGCCATGTCTCTCCTTATGTAGCAGTTGTATGCAGTAACTATTTAATTCTACCCATAGAACTTTATGGCAAACGAGATAGCTATAATCTTTTCGGCGTACTTTAGCTGAACGTAGGAGGTTCACATGATTTTCTCGTCAATTAAAAACTTATCTGAGAATGACTTTGGTCAGAAATATATGGCTTGTGCTGCGGAGTTTTTGGCAACCCACAATTTGGACGAGCTGCCTTTGGGCAAGACAGAAATTGACGGAGATAACGTTTTTGTGAACGTCATGGAGTTTGAGTCAGCTTTGCCTGGCGAGAAGGACTATGAGGCTCATAAGATTTACGCCGATATTCACGTAGTTATTTCTGGCACCGAAAGCATTGCTGTTGCCCCTCTTGAGCAGTGTGTTCTTAAGGGTGATTTCAATGCTGACGCTGATTTTGGCGCTTATACCAATCCTGGGGAAGAGACATGGGTCACCCTGCATGCAGGTGATCTTCTGGTGACACCTCCATCAGATGCCCACAAACCAGGCTGCACGCTGGAGAAATCTGGCTCAAAGCTCAAAAAAGCTGTGATGAAGGTTCGTATTAAATAGGGAAGGGCGCTTGCCGTGTTTTGGCAGCACTATCTTGGGTATACTAGAACATCAGTACGCACAAATTACATCTGTGTACTGATGTTGTTTTCTATTGTTTGGCAGTAGGCTCGTCAAAAGAAACGTGCACGTCAAACCGGTTATGTGAGGAACTATGGCTTCAAGCAAAATTGCTATCCGTGGCGCACGAGAGCACAACCTGCAAGATATTGACATTGATATCCCTCGTGATCAGCTGGTAGTTATTACGGGACTTTCTGGTTCGGGCAAGTCCAGCCTTGCCTTTGACACAATTTACGCAGAGGGACAGCGCCGCTACGTTGAGTCCTTGTCCAGCTATGCCCGTCAGTTCCTGGGACAGATGGATAAGCCAGACCTAGACTCTATTGACGGTCTTTCTCCGGCTGTATCTATTGACCAGAAGACAACTTCTAGAAATCCTCGCTCAACCGTAGGTACTGTTACAGAAATCTATGATTATCTGCGCCTTTTGTATGCTCGTATGGGTACTCCTCACTGCCCTGAGTGCGGCCGCGTTATTGAGCGTCAGACAACAGATCAGGTTGCCGATAAAATCCTTGAGGCTGGTCAGGGGCGCAGAGCCTATGTTCTGGCTCCTGTTGTTTTGGGCCGCAAGGGTGAGTATGTCAAACTTTTTGAGGACCTGCGCAAAGAAGGATTTTCTCGCGTTCGTGTTGACGGCGTTGTACGTGAACTTGATGAAGAAATCACGCTGGGCAAAACACTCAAGCATGATATTGAAGTGGTTGTTGACCGTATTGTCATCCGTCCGGATTCTTTGGGTCGCATTGTTGAAGGCGTTGAGCAGGCAACTAAGCTTGCCCAGGGCAAGGTAGGCGTATTGCTCCTGGCTGATAAATCCAATCCAGAGACTATGCCAGAAGAGCTCTTGCAGTATTCGCTGGCGCTTGCTTGTCCTATTCACGGTCACTCTATGGATGACCTGCAGCCTCGCGATTTCTCCTTCAACGCTCCTTACGGCGCCTGTCCTGACTGTGATGGCCTAGGAACTCGCAAAATTATTGATGCGGCGGCACTCATTGCTGATCCAAAACTGTCCGTATCAGAGGGCGTTTTTGGAAGCCTCTTTGGCCACTCCAATTACTATCCTCAGATTTTGTCTGCAGTCTGCAAGCATTTTGACGTATCTGATACAACACCTTGGAACAAGCTGCCCAAGAAGGTGCAAGACGCCCTTCTCGGCGGCCTTGGTTCTACTAAGATTCGCGTTGACTACAAGACGCGCGATGGTCGCAATACACATTGGTTTACCACGTTCTCTGGCGTCAGAAAGATTCTTTTTGACAAGTACCAAGAGACCACGTCGGAAAATATGAAGACGCATCTTGAGAAATACATTCGCGAGATGCCTTGTACAACCTGCCACGGAGCTCGCTTAAAGCCAGAAATTCTTTCTGTTACCGTTGGCGAGAAGAACATCTGGGAGGTTTGCGAACTCTCCTGTAAGGAGTCACTGGAGTTCTTTAAGCAGTTAAATATTACTGACCGTCAGAAGGTTATTGCAGGTCCTATTGTCAAAGAAATTGTGGCAAGGCTGCAATTCTTGGTAAACGTTGGCTTGGACTACCTCACGCTTTCTCGTGCGGCAGCATCGCTTTCTGGTGGAGAAGCCCAGCGTATTCGCCTAGCAACTCAAATTGGTGCTGGTCTTATGGGCGTCCTTTACATTCTGGACGAGCCTTCTATTGGCCTTCACCAAAGAGACAACAACCGTCTTATTGAGACACTTAAGCAGCTCAGAGACCGTGGTAATACCGTACTTGTTGTTGAGCACGATGAAGATACTATTCGTGCGGCTGACTACGTCATTGACATGGGTCCAGGCGCGGGTGAGCTTGGTGGTCATGTTGTTGCAGCAGGAACTCCAGAAGAGATCATTAAGAACCCTGATTCCATCACAGGGGCGTACCTTACAGGAAAGAAGCAGATTAGACTTCCAGAGACTCGCCGTAAGCCTGGCCGCGGAAAGATCAAGATTACGGGAGCGAGCGCTAACAACCTTAAGAATGTTTCCGCCGCTATTGAGCTGGGCACGTTGACGGTAGTCACAGGCGTTTCTGGTTCTGGTAAGTCTTCTTTGGTTACCGATACCCTTGCACCTGCACTTACCAATGCAGTTCAGCACTCAAAGCGTGTGGTGGGAGAGTATAAAAAGCTCGAGGGCGTTGATCTTATCGATAAGGTCATTGATATTGACCAAAGCCCTATTGGTAGAACACCTCGTTCTAACCCAGCAACCTATATTGGCCTTTGGGATGACCTGCGTGCACTGTATGCCTCCGTTCCAGAGTCTCGCGCACGTGGCTACTCAGCTGGGCGTTTCTCGTTTAACGTCCAAGGAGGTCGCTGCGAGGCTTGTAAGGGCGACGGCCAGATCAAGATTGAGATGAACTTCTTGCCTGACGTCTATGTCCCTTGCGAGGTCTGCCATGGTAAGCGTTATAACCGCGAGACGCTAGAGATTCTCTACCACGGCAAGTCCGTCTCTGACGTGCTTGACATGACGGTTCATGAGGCTCTTGCGTTCTTTGCAAACATTCCTCGCATTAAGAACAAGTTGCAGACTCTCCACGATGTAGGTCTTGGCTACATTCATCTTGGTCAGCCAGCAACCACGCTTTCTGGCGGCGAGGCACAGCGCGTCAAGCTTGCAAAAGAGCTTCACCGTCAGCAGACTGGTAAAACTCTTTATATTCTGGATGAGCCAACAACTGGTCTTCATTTTGAGGATGTCAGACAGCTTATTGTTGTGCTTGAGCGTCTTGTTGACGCGGGTAACACCGTTCTTGTCATTGAGCACAACTTGGATGTCATCAAGATGGCTGACCGTATTATTGACATGGGCCCAGAGGGTGGCGATGGCGGTGGAACCGTAGTTGTTTCTGGTACACCAGAAAAGGTTGCGGCAACACCAGAAAGCCACACAGGCAAGTTCCTTAAAGAGATTCTTGACCGCGATAACGCACGTCTAGCTGCAGAGAAAAAAGCTCAGAAGAAGCGTGCATAACATGGCGAGAAAAACGGCAAAGGTTCAAAAGACAAATGCAATGAGGGAGCTTGATGCTGCCGGCATTGCTTACGAGTTCCAATCTTACGAGGTGGATGAAGACGTTCCTTCTGGTGAGTTGGGAACTCATATTGCAGAGATGCTTGGAGAAGATCCAGACGCTGCGTTCAAAACACTTGTCTGCGTGTCTTCAAGTGGTGAGCATGTGGTGTGTTGTATTCCTGTAGATCAAGAGCTTGATCTTAAGAAAGCAGCAGCTGCGTCCGGCCAAAAGAACCTTTCCATGCTGCCTGTTAAAGAGCTTGAGGGTTTAACAGGTTATGTTCGTGGTGGCTGCACTCCCGTTGGTATGAAAAAGCAGTTTCCCACTATAATTGACGAGACTGCTCAGCTTTTTGAGCTCATCCATATCTCTGGTGGAAAACGCGGACTCAGTTTAACGCTTTCTCCAGAAGATTTGGCTTCATTTGTATCGGCTACGTTTGCAGATATTGTTCGCGAGGTGCACTAGTGGCATATCAGCCCAAACATATGCGACTTTCAGCAGAGTCTTCTGATGGAACCTTATCTGAAGAAACTCTGAGCAAGGCTCTTGATCAGACCTTTGATGAGCCTCCTGTAGTGGACAACATTGTTGTTCCAGAGACGTTTCATCAACCAATTGAGGATGAAGCCTTTGAGCAGATTGTAAGTCAGAAACTCGAAGAGGCCGCTGCTGAAGAGGATAACTCTGAGGCAGATAACAGCTCTGTGTCAGACGGCAACTTCGACGCAGGTAATTCTTATAGTGAAGAGGCTTCTTCTGATGAAGAGGATGCTTCTAAGCAAAAAGACTTAAGCCGTTCTACCTCTATGATGAGCGTACTTGTTCTGATTAGTCGTATTACGGGCTTTTTAAGAACCTGGGCTCAGGCATTTGCTATGGGTGCTACCGTTCTTGCTAGTTGCTACTCCATTGCAAATACCCTTCCTGACCAGCTCTATGAGCTTGTTGGTGCGGGAATGCTCACCACGGCTTTTTTGCCGGTATATCTTTCTATTAAGAAGAAGGTTGGGCAGGATGAGGCAAATGCCTATACCTCTAACTTGCTTTCCATTGTTGTTGTCGCAACTGGACTTGTTGCGGTTCTAGGCTTCTTCTTTGCCGCAGAAGTGGTGTATACACAGTCCTTCTCGGCAGGTGCTGATTTTGATCCAACGCTGGCAGTGTACTTCTTTAGGTTCTTTGTCATCGAGGTTATGCTGTATTGCTTCTCCACCATTTTCTCTGGTGTTTTGAATGCAGAGCGAGACTACCTCTGGCCAGCTGCGGCTCCTATTTTTAATAACTTTGTGACTACGGCATCGTTCTTTGCGTATGCTTTCTTGGTCAACACTAATCCTGAGCTGGGTCTTCTTATTCTTGCGCTGGGAAATCCTCTGGGCGTTTTGATTCAGGTTCTGATTCAGGTACCGTCACTTAAGCGCAAGGGGATTAAGCTCTCGTGGAGAATTAACCTCAAAGACCCCGCACTTAAAGAGACGCTCAAGATTGGCGCGCCTGCTCTGATTGTTGTGGTTGCCACGTTTGTAACTATGTCGGTGCAGACAAGCTCGCAGCTCAGTGTTTCTGCATCGGGCGCTTCCGTTGCGGCGTACGCTCGTCTTTGGTACACGCTGCCATATTCCATTTTGACGGTGCCTATTACCACAGCCCTCTTTACCGAGCTGTCCGATAGCTGGGCAAAAGAGAATATGGACCAGTTCAAGAAGGACTTCAAGCACGGTATCAACCAGATTCTTTTCTTTACCGTGCCGTTCATGATGTACTTGATGATCTTCTCGATGCCTCTTGTTTCTATTATTGGAGCAAGCAAGTTCACTGAAGACCAACTGCTGTTAACCCAGCAATTCTTGATTGGCCAGTCGCTTGCTTTGCCTTTGTATGGCATTGGCATGTACCTGCAAAAAGTCTGCTCTGCTATGCGTCGTATGACGCTCTACGCTGTTTCTGCAACGCTTGGCTCTGTCGTGCAGGTTTTAGTGCTGCTGGTGGGTACTTCTCACTTTGGCATGATGTTTGTAGCAGCTACTTCAGCCATCTTCTATGTGGTTATCGATACCATTATGTTGATCAGCCTGCGTAAGCACCTTGGTCAGATTGGACTTAAGTCCATGGTGTTTGCATTTGTTCGTTCAATTCTTTTTGGCCTGGCAGGATCGGCTGCAGCACTTCTTATCATGGTGGGCCTGCGCGCCGTTATTGGCGTACCAGACGGCCGAGCGCTCTATGGCGTGCTGTACTGCATCTTTGCAGGTATTCCAGCTGTTTTGGTTACCTATGGCTTGGCAATCCTCTTTAAATCACCAGAGTCCGCCATGCTTCGTTCACTGGTTTCTCGCGTGAGGTCATAGCATGGCCAGAAGCGGCGCAAAAAACGGCAAAGATAGCTCTCAGAACAACCTTGATCCCAACTACGTGCCTTCGGGGGCGCCGGGACTTGCGCCGTCATTTTCTTCCGAGCCTTCAGATGATCTGGTATCCATCAGAGAGCAGGTTGATCAGGTGCCAACTGATCCAGGCTGTTACCTCTGGAAAGATGGGTCTGGCAAGGTTATCTATGTAGGAAAAGCTAAGAACCTGCGTGCTCGCATGAGGCAGTACGTCACACTTCAAGATGATCGAGCCAAGATTCCACTGATGATGCAGGTCGTGCGTAGTTTTGACTACATTGTGGTAGAAAACGAGCACGAAGCACTGGTGCTGGAGCGCAATCTTATCGCTCAGTATCGTCCGTACTTTAACGTGGACTTCAAAGACGATAAGAGCTATCCCTACATTGCCATTACCGAGTCAGATACCTTCCCAGCAATTAAATACACGCGCGAGAAACACAAGAAGGGTACGCGCTATTTTGGTCCCTACACTGATTCTTACGCCGCTCGCCAGACCATTGAGACGCTCAGAAAAGTAGTGCCTATCTGCTCCGCTACGTGCGTGGAGTGGAAGCGTGCTAAGCGTTTGCTCGAAAAAGACCCTGATGGGGCGGCTGTTGCTAACTTGCTGCTGGCAAAGAAGGGACGTCCCTGCTTTGATTACCACGTAGGCAAGGGACCTGGCGTGTGCGTTGGCGCCATTGATACCGTTTCCTACGCAAAGAACGTCAGGCAGGTAGAAAACTTTCTCCGCGGAAATCGTTCCGAGATTGTCTCTGAGCTCAAAGATCAGATGCAAGAAGCCGCCGCTGACCTGGATTTTGAGAAGGCAGCTAGGCTTAAGTCCCGCCTGACTTCACTTTCTGATCTTGACGACCGCCAGCAAGTCACATTTCCTACCTCGGTCAACATTGACCTCATTGGCATTTATCGAGAAGAAACTATCTCCGCTGCCTGCGTTTTTGTTGTGCGAGAAGGTCGTACCATCCGCTCAGTTGAGTTTATCCTGGACAAAGGCTTGGACGTTTCCGAGGAAGAGCTGGTTTCGGGCTTCCTAAAGCGCTACTACGATGAAACCGCTGACATTCCCGCAGAGGTTAACCTGCCCATCGATCTTCTCGATGCAGAGGTTTTGTCCGAGTGGCTTACGCAAAAACGAGGCCACAACTGCGTGCTTCATCACCCACAACGTGGCGAGAAGTTCCGTCTTCTCCAGATGGCTTCTGCTAACGCTCGTCACGCACTGATGCGCCACATGATTCGCACGGGTTATGCCGACGACCGCACTAACCAGGCACTTCTTCAGCTGGAAAGCGCACTTGCGCTTGATGCACCACCGCTGCGCATTGAGTGCTTTGATATTTCTACGCTTCACGGTAACTTTACCGTTGCCTCGATGGTGGTCTTTACTAACGGAAAGGCTGATAAAAGCCAGTATCGTCGCTTTAAGATCCGCGCTGAGCTTGATGAAGCTAACGACTTTGTTTCAATGACAGAGGTCCTGGGCAGAAGATACAGTCCGAAGCGTATGGCAGATGAACGCTTTGGCTCACGACCTGATTTGCTGGTAGTTGATGGCGGTAAGCCTCAGCTGACTGCTGCAATCAATCAGCTTAATGAGCTGGGGTTGGATATTCCTGTCTGCGGCCTTGCTAAGTCTGATGAGGAAGTCTTTGTACCTTGGGACGACACGCCAATTGTGTTGCCTACGGGGTCAGCTTCTTTGTATCTCATCAAGCAAGTCCGTGATGAGTCTCACCGTTTTGCGATTACGTTCCATCGCGAGCTTAGAGATAAGGCAATGACTGTCTCTATTCTGGATGAAATCCCTGGTGTAGGACCTAAACGTAAAAAAGATATCATGCGCCATTTTGGCTCTTTTAAGCGCTTAAAGGCTGCAAGTGTTGAGGATATTTCTCAGGTAAAAGGTGTTTCTGTGAACTTGGCAGAAACTATTTATGAAGAGCTCAAAGCTTGGGAAGAATCCTCTACGACTGTACATGAGAAGTTAGATGCAAGGGGAGGAACTCATGAGTAAAACAGCAGACGAGAAGATCTTGGCACTAGTAAATCCAGAATACATTAAGCGTATTCCGTTCTTTGTTCGTGGTCACGCAACGGGAAAGTCTTGTGAGTATATTGCTCAGGAGTATCCAGAGCTTTACGCTGCATTTGAGGATGAACCCAGTGCTCAACAAGTTGAAGAGATGGCAAAGATTATCAACGAGCTCTTTGAGCAAAGGATGAAGAAGCACAATCTCTAAAACCAAATCAAACAATTGAGTTATTTGTAATAAGAATGGCAGCTATGAAGTGTTGTTATGCCATTCTTATTTTTTTCATTCAACGCTGAAATATAGCCATTGGCCGACAGATGTACTGCTAAAGCATACTCGCACGGAATATCATTAGAGCTACCTAGTCATTACTCTTATGTCAATTGCGACAAGCAGTTCTAATGAGGTGACAGCAGATGCAGCGTAGAAAAAGGTTTATAAAAGGTCTGTCATTATTGGTAGTTCTTGTTATTTGTGGCTTACTGATTAACAACTGGTTTTTTAAGCTGAATACTATGAGACTGCCAGAGTTAAAAAAGCAGGCAGCTCAGTATGTTGTGCAACAATATGAGAATAAGAAAAATGGTCTTAAGTCTGATTTTGGGTCCGCAGAAAATATTGATTTAGAGACCGCTACTATCTCTGGGCCATTTTTAGGAGTCAGTCAAGCTAACCTACTTATGTTGAATGTAGATTTATATTGGGTAATAAGCTCTCAAGAAACGGTTGTTGGTACTGTTGAGCAAGATTTGGGGCTATTCGCCATTGGGTCTTATTTTGGAACTCCAAAAATGTGGATTCAAACAAGGAACGCTGGGCTGTTACAAGAAATGCATAATAGAAATTATAGATGTCTAGTTAGAAGTTTTTGTGGCTTAGGGTTAAGTGGATGGCCGCCACCGTATCTAGCTGATGGTTATTTAGGAAGTTATAGCCCAGATGACGGATATTTCGAAATTATAAAAGAAGATTATCACGTATCGGAAATTATTAGCTTCCGATTAGGGGAAGAACACTTGGACTTTATGGCAAATCCTGAGCGTGTTGTAGATTTAGTTAAGTAATTTCGAGGTGTTTTCTCTTCTTTAGAACTGAGAAAAATGTTCCTTTCGGTGGACCTAAGGGTTCAATGGTAGTTGGACAAAAGGCAAGAATAGACGGTGTTGTGTATGAATTTGATCAAAAAGGCATTGCTAGAAAAGTCTTAAATCCAAATATTGTTCCCGTGTTAGCGCCAACTACAGACTTAAGTGAGGTAACTGATGATGCAGCGTAGAAAAAGATTTATAAAAGGTCTGTCATTATTGGTAGTTCTTGTTATTTGTGGTTTGCTGATAAATAACTGGATTTTTAAGTTGAATACTATGAGACTGCCAGAGTTAAAAAAGCAGGCAGCTCAGTATGTTGTGCAACAATATAATGCTTGTAAAAACGGTTCAAAGTCAGATTTTACTTCTGTTGATAACATTAACTTGGAAGATACAGAGATTGCTGGCCCGTTTTTGGGCGTTAGCAAAGATGGCCCAGTAGTAATGAACATAACGCTCTATTGGACAATAAGTTCTCATGGAGTTCTTATTGGAACTGTTGAGCAAGATTTGGGAGTCTTTGCTATAAGCGCATTTACGGGATCTTCATCAGAACTGTGGATTCAAACAAGGAATGCTGGGCTGTTACAAGAAATGAATAAGCAAAAATTACCGTGCTTGGTTTGGTCAGTTGCAGGAGAAAATGGATGGCCTCCAAGCTACCGATCAGATGGTTATTATGGCCGCTATAGTCCAGCTGACGGAGATTTCGAAGTTATAAAAGAAGATGCATATCACGTATCGGAAATTATTAGCTTCCGATTAGGGGAAGAACACTTGGACTTTATGGCAAATCCTGAACGAATCCTGGATTTAACCAAGTAATTTTGCGGTGTTTTCGCTGTTCTAAAACAAGAGTCAGTTCAATTTGGGCTGACTCTTGTTTAATCTTCACAACATATCCGTAATTTCTAAAGGCAAACGGTAGTAAAACATCGGTAAACGGTAGTTGACTTTGCTTACTACTTGTGTAGTTAGTTAAATAATTTATATATTATACAAGGTAAAATAATAGTAAAGCCCGCTATCTGCGGGCCTTCTTAGCTGCTATTAAGATTTATATGTAGTAAATAATACAACAAAACACGTTTTCATATTTTGAGCAGCCAATGGGCGATATTTTTATACCGTTGGGCGAACTGTGTTCAGAGGAAATATCTTTTCTTCATATAGTTATATAGATGTAAGCCACACAAGTGGCATTGGTGCCACGTTGTGGCAAGGAGAGTTTTTAGAAAGAGGCAGAAATGAGCGAGTTTATTAACCGTCCACTTTCGCGTCGCGGCTTCCTTGGCGGAGCAACTGTAGCAGCTGGTCTTGGTCTCACCGCTTGTGGTGGCGGACAGCAGAAGGCAGCTGAAGCTCCATCTGGAAAGGAAGGCGGCGGCACAATTACTGCTGGTACCGCTTATTCAACCCAGAACTATGATCCATCTACTACTTCATCAGCACTTGCTCTTGGTGTTAACTGGCAGGTAGTTGAGGGCCTCTACGGTCTTAACTTCCACGACTACTCAACATTCAATGAGCTGGCTACTGCTGATCCTAAGAAGGTTGACGATTACACCTTTGAGATTACCCTCCGTGACGGCGCAAAGTTCTCTGATGGTAACGAGGTAAAGGCTGATGACGTTGTTGAGTCCTTCAACCGTTCCGCTGCTAAGGGTAGCGTTTACGTCCCAATGCTCGCTCCAATTGCTTCCGTAGAGAAGAAGGATGACAAGACCGTCACCGTTAAGACCACCATTGCTAACTTCTCCCTCCTCAAGGAGCGCCTGTCCATCGTTCGCGTTGTTCCAGCAAGCAGCTCTCAGGATGAGATGAAGAAGCAGCCAGTCGGTTCTGGTCCATGGATGTACGAGTCCATCTCTGACAACACTCTTGACCTTGTTCCTAACAAAAACTACAACGGCGCAACTCCTGCTAAGGACGATAAGCTCCACTATGACGTCCTTAAGGATCCAACCGCTCGTCTGACTGCACAGCAGGACGGAACCACCCTTGCTATGGAAATGGTCCCTGCAGACGCTGTAGACCAGCTCAAGGGCGCAGGCTGCACCGTTGACGCTGTTCAGGGCTTTGGTGTCCGCTTTGCAATGTTCAACCTTGGCAAGGCTCCTTGGGACAACGTTAAAGTTCGCCAGGCATGCCTCTATGCACTTGATACAGATAAGATGCTTGCAAACGCATTCTCTGGTCAGGCAGAGGTTGCTACCAGCTACCTTCCTTCTTCCTTTGCTAACTACCACAAGGCATCCACTGTCTATGCTCATGATGTTGACAAGGCTAAGAAGCTCATCTCTGAGTCCGGTATTACTCCAGGTGATGTTGTTCTCCGCACCACCGATAACGAGCAGGTTAAGTCCATGGCAACTCAGGTCAAGAACGACCTTGATGCACTTGGCTTTAATGTAAGCATCGTTTCCGATACTTCTCCTGCAACCTATGCTGCAATCGACGCAGTTGACGGTTCTTGGGACATCCTGCTTGCCCCTGGCGATCCTTCCTGCTTCGGCGCAGACGTCGACCTGCTGCTTAACTGGTGGTATGGCGATAACGTCTGGATGACCAAGCGTTGCCCTTGGAAGGAGTCTGCTGAGTGGACCAAGCTTCACGACCTTATGACCAAGGCTCTTGGCCAGTCTGGTGCTGATCAGCAGTCCACTTGGAACGAGTGCTTCGACATCATCGCTGAGAACGTACCTCTGTACCCAGTTCTCTTTGCTAAGACCTTCACCGCTTCCTGGAGCGAGAAGCCAAACAGCAACGGCGTTGCTCTCAAGGGCTTCAAGGGTATCGGAACCACCGGTCTGTCCTTCATTGATGTCAACACAGTTACTGCTAGCTAATTTGTTGCCATCACGCGCTTAGCATCTCATACATTGGGGCCCGAGCGTTTTACCTATAACGCTCGGGCTCTTGTGCGCAAAATTTAGTCCTGAGGTGCACAAAGTCTCATCAAATTTTATTTGTACGGTTTGTTTTAAAGAGAGAGGGGGAGATAGTGAACAACCTATTACGTCTTATCGGACGCCGTCTTATTGCGCTGCCGATTATGGCTCTAGGCGTCACCTTTCTCGTATTCTTCCTAATGTCTTTCTCGCATGTTGATCCTGCATACAATGCCTTGGGAGAGTCTGCTTCTGAAGAAGCTATCCAGCAGTATCACATTGAGAATGGCCTTGATGATCCATGGCCTGTGAGATATGTACGTTATATCAGTGATGTTGCTCATGGAAATCTGGGTACCTATGGCACTTCTCACTATTCAGTTGCTGCAAGAATTTCAAAGGCTCTGCCAGTAACTATGCAGTTGACCTTTATGGGTCTCTTTATTGGCGCAATAGTTTCGTTTACGTTGGGTGTTATTGCGGCTCTCTATAGAGACCAATGGCCCGATCAAATCATCCGCGTATTCTCAATTGCCGGTCTTGCAACGCCATCATTCTGGTTGGCAGTTCTTTTGATTTTGGTCTTTGCGTCTACGCTCAAGCTTTTGCCTGCCTCTGGAGCACTACCAGATCCTACGGTAAATCTTGGCGGCTACCTTGCCCGTATGATTATGCCGGCATTTGCACTTGCGGTTCCAATGTCTGGTCAGATGACCCGTATTGTTCGTACCGCAATGGTCGAGGAGTTGGATAAGGACTACGTCCGTACTGCTCGCGGTGCTGGTATTCCAGAGAGAATCGTTATTGCAAGAAACGTACTGCGCAACGCTCTTATTACCCCTGTAACCACACTTGGCCTCAAGATTGGTTACCTCATGGGTGGCGCCGTTGTTATCGAGGTTATTTTTAACCTCCCTGGCATGGGTACCGCAATTCTCGAGGGCATCCAGGGTAACGAGGCAATGCTTGTTCAGGGCGTTGTTGTTGTCGTTGCACTGTCCTTCATCATCATCAACATTGTTGTTGATATGTTGTACATCTTGATTAACCCACGCATTAGGACGGTGTAGTGCGATGGTACAAATTAGAAAAAAACAAGTCGAGAAGCTCGAAGAAGCAGCAGCAAAGGGTTCAACCTTTGGTGGCTTCAAGAAGATGAAGACAGCTTCCAAGATTGCTCTTGTCATTCTTGTCTTTGTTGTTCTTGCTTCTGTCTTTGCAAACTTTATTGCTCCACATAACCCACTTGAGATTTTCAACGCTCGTCAGGCTCCAGGCAATGGATTCATTTTTGGTACTGACGATAAGGGCCGCGATATTCTTTCTCGTATGCTTTATGGTGGTCAGTATTCACTGGTCATTGGCTTTGGTGCTACGGGTATGGCACTGCTGTGCGGCTCAATTATTGGTGCAATTGCAGCTGTTTCTAGAAAGGCTGTCTCTGAGGTCATCATGCGTGTGCTCGACATCATCATGTCGTTCCCAGGCATTGCTCTTGCAGCAGTCTTTGTTTCTATTCTTGGTAACAGCGTTCCTTCAATCATCTTTGCCATTGGCTTTATGTATACGCCACAGATTGCGCGTATTGTTCGTGCAAACATCGTAAGTGAGTACGGCGAGGATTACGTAAGGGCAACCATTGTTTCTGGTGCTCGTGCACCTTGGATTTTGTGGAAGCACGTTCTTCGTAACTGCATTGCTCCCATCATGGTCTTTACCGTTACGCTGGTAGCAGACGCAATTATCTTTGAGGCATCTTTGACCTTTATTGGCGCTGGTATTGCAGAGCCAACTCCTACATGGGGTAACATCCTGGCTGATGCTCGTGCCGGCGTTCTTGCTGGCCGTTGGTGGCAGGCATTCTTCCCAGGTCTGGCCATCATGATGACCTGCCTGGCACTGAATATCCTCTCCGAGGGTCTTACTGACGCTATGGCAGCAGCACCTGGCGCGCCTGTTGATACAGAGAACTCTGACTCTAGGCGTGCAGATGACATTCTTGCATCTGATCCAGTTCGTGCCTACGCAGAGCAGGCAGAGTCCCTGGAGCGCAGGCTCAACGCACTTAAAGAAGTTGAGCTGTCCAGAACTGATAGGCGCAAGCCTGACTTTGATGTAAAGCCACTGCTCAGCGTTAAGGATCTTTGCATCAGCTTTGAGTCTCACGGAGACGTTAAGGTTGTTGACCACGTAAGCTTTGATGTTCGTCCTGGTCAGTGCATGGCACTGGTTGGCGAGTCTGGCTGCGGTAAGTCTATTACCACCAAGGTCATCATGGGTCTAACTGATCCAAAAGAGACTATTACTGGTGAGGTTCTCTACAAAGACCAAGACCTCCTGAAGCTCTCCAAAGAAGAGCATCGCAAGTTGCTTGGACACGAGCTTGCAATGGTCTACCAGGACGCTCTGTCCTCCTTGAACCCTTCCATGCTTATCTCTTCTCAGATGAAGCAGCTTACTAGCAGGGGAGGCACCCGTTCTGCAGAGGAGCTTCTGGAACTTGTAGGCCTGGATCCAAAGCGTACACTTGAGTCTTATCCACATGAGCTTTCTGGTGGTCAGCGTCAGCGTGTTCTGATTGCTATGGCATTAACCCGCGATCCTTCACTGGTTATCTGCGACGAGCCAACAACTGCTCTGGACGTTACTGTTCAGAAGCAGGTTATCAAGCTCTTGAATGACCTCCAGCGTCGCCTTGGCTTCGCAATGATCTTTGTAAGCCACGACCTTGCACTTGTTGCAGAGGTTGCTTCTGAGATTACCGTTATGTACGCAGGTCAGGTTATTGAGCAGGCAGCTACTACTGAGCTTCTGACCAATCCTGTTCACGAGTACACCCGCGGTCTTCTCGGCTCTGTTCTTTCCATTGAGGAAGGTGCACAGGACGGTACCAGACTTCACCAGGTACCAGGTTCTGTTCCTTCTCCAGAGGACTTCCCAACAGGCGATAGGTTTGCTCCTCGTTCAAGCCACCCAGACTTGGGTCTTGAGGTACATCCTGTTATTAAGGAGATTCCTGGTAAGCACCATCGTTTCTCCGAGCTGCCTGATGAGTATCTGAAAGAGCATGGTCTTGTGCCTTACCTTGAGCGTTCTCAAAAGGAGGTGAGGTAAATGGCTACAACAACTGAAGAGCAGCCAATTATCTTCCTCGATGATATTTCGGTTACGTTTAAGACGCGTACTGGCTCAATCTTTAAGCCTAATAAGGTCCACGCAGTACAGAATGTTTCTCTCAAGCTTATGCCTGGCGAGACCATTGGTATTGTTGGTGAGTCTGGCTGCGGAAAGTCCACTACCGCAAATGTCATGTGTGGTCTTCAGTCACCAACGTCTGGTCATGTGTACTTCAAGGGAATGGATGTTACCAAGCGTACTCCAGAGCTCAGGAAGCAGATTGGCCGCGTTGTCTCCGTTGTTTTCCAGGACCCAGCAACTGCTCTTAACCCTCGCATGATTGTTAAAGATCAGCTTATGGATCCACTGCTGGTACATAAGGTAGGAACAGAGCAGGAGCGAGAAGCCCGTATTAATGAGCTGGTCAGCCTGGTTGGACTGCCACATTCAGCACTTCGCGCCCTTCCTGGTCAGCTTTCTGGTGGTCAGCGTCAGCGTGTTGCTATTGCACGTGCGCTTTCTCTGAATCCATCGGCAATCATTGCTGACGAGCCTACTTCCGCATTGGACGTTTCTGTTCGTGCACAGATCTTGAACCTGCTTACAGACCTTAAGTCTGAGCTGGGTCTCTCGATGATCTTTATTTCGCACGATATCCAGACCGTTCGCTATGTTTCTGACCGCATCATTGTTATGAATCATGGTCAGATCATGGAAGATGGTCCCGCTAAGCAGGTCTTTGAGCATCCAACAGATCCTTACACAAAGACGCTTTTGGGTGCTGCGCCATCTTTGCTTCATCCAAAACTGGGTGAGTAGCGCTTTCGTTTTTGTTTGACCAGAGCGCAGCTTAGGCTGCGCTCTTTTAGCTTGTTAGGTGGATCAATGCACCAAGAAACGCTTGAGCTTGCAGAATTGAAGGCAGCTCATGCTTTGACGCCCTATCCTTCGGATTTTGAGGCGTTTTGGAAGGCACGTATGGAGGAAGCAGATAACGCTCCTCTCAGCTGGCAGATTGTTCCTTCAACAGAGGTCACGTCAACTGCTTCAGCTCATTTTTTTGATCTTACATTTGTAGGCATTGATGGTGCGGAAGTCTACGCAAAGTACCTGCGTCCACAGACTGCCTTAGATGTACAAACTCCGCTTGTTTTACAGTTCCATGGCTATCCAGGATCTTCTCGCAGCTGGTTTGAGCAGAGCTCATTTTTAGGCTTGGGCTGCTCGCTCATTGCGCTTGATAACCCTGGGCAGGGTGGTCGTAGTTTGGACGGAAGCTCATATAAGAGCACTACCGTCTCGGGTCACTTGGTGCTCGGACTAGATGGACCTGTAGAGGACCTTTACTTTGTTCATTTGTATCAGAATATTCGCTTGCTCTGCAGAATTGTTCGCCAGCTTGAAGGAATTGATACAGATCGCGTTTTTGTAAACGGCGCCTCGCAGGGTGGCGGAATTGGCCTTGCCACCTGCGCACTTAACCAAGGCCTCATCAACAGGGCAGCAATTCTTTACCCCTTCCTCACTGATTTTAGGTGTGTGTGGGAACTTAATGCTGATGAGGTTGCCTACGAGGGCATCCGTTATTATTCCCGCTGGTTTGACGCAGATGGTTCTCGCGTTGATGAGGTCTTTGCAAAGCTTGCCTATATTGATTCAGCTAATTTTGCACGCCTGGTTACCTGTCCTGTGCTTTTTGGCACCGGACTTGATGATCCGGTAGTTCCTCCAGAGGCTCAGCTTGCAGCTTACAATGCCTTGACCTGCCCAAAGAGACACTTGTTGTATCCCGGGTATGCGCATGAAGAGATTGGCGATTTTGACGATAAAATCATTGACTTCTTCTGCTCAGACAAGGGAGAGCAAGCTCTTGAAGAGTTGAACTCGTCATTTCCCGCTCAAGCAGAAGGCGAGGTGAAAGCATGAGGGGTTTAACACAAAGACTTGAAGATGCTCGCTCTTATCGAGGCGCTTGGCTTAGACCATCAAACTTTGAATCATTTTGGGAGCCATCTGTAGCGTTTGCACAAAATGCGCACGTAGAGAGTGTGGTTGAGCTTCCGTCCGCTACCCAGACTGCAACGTTTAAGCGCCTTACCTTTACCTCAACTGACCAGACGCAACTGAGCGCTCGTGTCGTTCTCCCAGCGGGTGCATCGGCGGCAGAGCTGATCACCGCAGTAGAGGCCCTGCCGGCGGCTGAGCCGTCAGCAACGACAGAGCTGCCAGCAGTGGCGCTCTTCTCCGATCTTGGTCGGGGAGTGCGCAGCTGGCTGCACCTTTTGCGCTTCTCGGCACTTGGTCTGCCCGTTGTGGCCCTGGAAGCTCGTCCATGCGCAGCCCAGCTCAAAGACGCTTGGAGGGGAGCGCTTACCGCAGAGGAGCTTGCTCACGCACTCATCAACCCGGATGACGCCGCATCCTCCACGCTCAAGCAGCTCATCGACGACGCGCTGGTAACCACCGCGGTTGCCTCGCGCTTCCTCGGGCGCACAACCGTCATCTGGGGAGAAGGTCTAGGCGGCTCGCAGGCTTTGTTTGCGGCTGCGCTTTTGCCCAAGGAAGTGAGCGCTACCATGGCGCTGAATCCGCTCTTTGCCGACAACGCAACAACCCTGCGCGCACATGTTGGGTGCGGAGACACTCCGCAGTCAGATGCAGCTATCGACGCGGTTGGTCTTCTCGACAGCGCGTGCGCGGCCGAGCTGGTGCGAGTGCCCGCGCTTATCGGAACGGCCCTGCTGGACCAGAGTGCACCAACTGAGGGAATGTTTGCGCTGTACAATCGCCTGCCGGGGCAGAAAGAGATGCGTGTGTACCCCAAGTTTGGGCACGAGCGCATCAATCAATTTGAGAACGAGCAAATCAACTATCTCTGCGAGGTTATATCAGAACTTTGTCATAACTAAGCGGACTATAATTACGTAGGTTCTTTGAAGTTGCTTTTGATCAATGCTTTGGTCGGCTACTTCAGTACATTGTTGTATGAAACCAGTTGGATTTTCCAACGTGTGAAAGGATAAAGCATGTCCAGTAACGTACCATTTAGCGGTGTTGTTCCACCAGTTGTAACCCCAGATACCCCAGATCATCAGCTTGATGTTGTGTCGTTTGAGCGCTCCATTAACCGTCTCATTGAGGCTGGCGTAGACGGCCTGTTCTTCCTTGGCTCTTCTGGCGAGGTTGTCTTTGCAACTGATGAGCGTCGTGATCAGATTGTTCGCGAGGCTGTCCGCATTGTTGACCACCGCGTTCCGGTCCTTGTGGGCATCATTGATACCGAGACCGAGCGCGTCCTGGAGCACGGTCGTCGTGCCCTCGCACTGGGTGCAGATGCTCTTGTAGCAACCGCTCCTTTCTACGCACTTGGTGGCCCAGCTGATATTGAGGAGCACTTCCGCATCCTTCACCAGGAGCTGGACGCACCTCTGTTTGCATACGATATTCCTGTCTGCGTTCACACCAAGCTTCCTTGGAAGATGCTTGCTCGCCTGGGCGCAGAGGGCGTTCTTGCAGGCGTTAAAGACTCTTCTGGCGATGACGTTTCCTTCAGGTATCTTGTTCAGGAGAACGAGAAGAACGGTCACCCTCTGACCCTTCTGACTGGTCACGAGATTGTTGTTGACGGCGCTCTTCTTTCTGGCGCTGACGGTTCTGTCCCTGGTCTTGCTAATGTTGAGCCAGAGGGCTACGTCCGCATGTGGAAGGCAGCTCAGGAAGGTAACTGGGCAGAGGTCAAGCGTGAGCAGGACCGACTCAACGAGATTTCCCACATCTTTGATGTCACTTCAGGCGTTCAGGGCTATGGTGCTGGCGTTGGCGCATTCAAGTGCGCACTTAACCTCATGGGAATCTTTGATTCTGACCAGATGCCTCGTCCTGTTAAGCCACTTGATGGCCAGAACCGTGAGGCAATCAAGCAGGTTCTTATTGCAAACGGCCTTCTCTAAACAAGAGGGGACACCATGGACTCTAAGTTTGTTTCTCCAACACATGTTTGCACCGTTGATATTGGCGGCACAAAAATCGCCTGTGGCATAGTCACCCTTAACGGCACTGACGCTCCAAACGTCCAGTCCGTAAAGAAGGTCCCAACTAACGCAAATGAGGGTGGCAAGCAGGTTCTTGCCACCGTTCTCCAGGCAATTAGAGAGGCACTTGCTCGCGCAGAAGAGCTGGGCCTTACTATCTCTGGCGTGGGTATTTCTTCTGCTGGTGTTGTTGACCCTCGTACGGGCGACATTACCTACGCAAATGAGCTTATGCCCGGCTGGGGCGGAACCGCTCTTGGCTCTGCAGTTACCAGCGAGTTTGACCTTTCCTGCAGCGTCCTCAATGACGTTCACGCTCATGCTCTGGGCGAGGCTCGTCACGGTGCTGGCCACGGCAAAGACAGCGTTCTAACCGTAGCAGTTGGCACGGGTATTGGTGGCGCTTTTGTGAACCACGGCATCTTGATGCTGGGTGCTCACGACGAGGCTGGTCACATTGGTCACGTTGCAACTCCAGCAGCTGCAGGCGTTGATTGTCCTTGTGGTGGAACTTCTCACCTTGAGCCTGTTTCCGCAGGTCCTGGCATTATTCGCGAGTACGTCCGCCTTGGTGGCTCCGACACACTTGAAGACGGTTCTGCTCTTGATGGCGCTGAGATTGACCGCAGGGCCCTTGCTGGCGAGAAGATCGCTCAGGCTGCAGAGGAGCGCTCAGGCCGCGCACTTGGTGAGGTTTTGGGCAGCATGTGCAATATGCTTGACCCTTCTGTCATCATCCTGTCTGGCTCTGTTGCAGAGTGCGGTAAGTACTGGCACGAGGCACTTGAAGCTGCATTTAAGCTGCAGGCCATGCCTCCTGTTCAGGCAACACCTATTGTGAAGGGCACGCTTGGTGGAGAAGCCCCTCTTATTGGCGCTGCAGAAAACCTTGTTCTACCCGGCTATTTAGAGACACGTCTTTAGGCAAGAAGCGCCAAGTCACTAATAGCTTGCTGACTTGGCTTGCTGACTTGGCTTGTTGATCCAGCACGCCGCAAAGACACATACCTTTAACGTACGTACATTCTTGTGAGGAGAATACCGTGGCATATTCAGAGCTTGTTGAGTCACTTAAAGGAAAACTCATTGTCAGCGTCCAGGCGTATCCTGGTGAGCCTATGAGGCATCCAGAGACCATGGCTCAGATTGCTCGCGCTTGTGAACTTGGCGGCGCAGCAGCTATTAGGTGCCAGGGTTTGTCTGACATCTCTGCCATTAAAGGCAGAGTTGAAATTCCTGTTATTGGCCTCTGGAAAGAGGGTCATGAAGGCGTCTACATTACTCCTACGCTTCGTCATGCGCGTGCTTGTATTCATGCTGGCGCAGATGTTGTTGCCCTGGATGCAACAGACCGTCCAAGGCCAGATGGTAGAACCTTTAAAGAGACCGTTGCAGCTCTGCGCGCAGAGTCTGACGTGCTGATTATGGCTGACTGCATGACTATGGATGATATTCGTCGCGCTGTTGCTGCTGGTTGTGACCTTGTTTCAACCACACTTTCTCACAACAAGGCTGCTATTGATACAACGCTTGACGATGGTCCTGACATTGCTCTTCTCAAGCAGGCAACCACTGAATTCCCAGGTATTGCCATTATTTGCGAGGGTCACGTCCACACACCACAAGACGCAAAAGATGCTCTGGATGCAGGCGCTTGGGCAGTTGTTTCAGGTACAGCCATTACACATC
This sequence comes from Lancefieldella parvula DNF00906, assembly GCF_000758945.1. Classification (GTDB taxonomy): domain Bacteria; phylum Actinomycetota; class Coriobacteriia; order Coriobacteriales; family Atopobiaceae; genus Lancefieldella; species Lancefieldella parvula_C. The sequence goes on along the minus strand of NZ_JRND01000019.1, from coordinate 27,724 downwards.
CAACTTCAATTACCTCTTGGTTTGCTGCAGCACTTGAGGATTAACGCTTGGAGCGGTAAGGTTTTCTCGTCACGTATTTAAGGAGCGCCTGTGAAGAAAAACGATCCTACACCTTCAGTTATTCCCGACATTGTCATTATTACGGGTATGTCTGGATCGGGTCGCACGCAGGCGCTTCATGTGTTTGAGGACATGGGTTATTTCTGTATTGATAACCTGCCACCAGCTCTTATTTTGCAGCTTTCTAACCTTGTGGGCATTAACACAGGTGTTGGCCGCCACTTGGCCGTTACCTGCGATTTGCGCTCGCAAGGTCTTTTTGATGACATCTCTGAAGCTCTGAAGTCTCTTGCAGATCACGAGCTCACGTACAAGATTGTTTATCTGGACTCCTCAGACGAAGTACTTATGCGTCGCTATAGCGAGAATCGCCGTCGTCATCCTTTAGCGCAGGAGGGAGAAAATCTCTCATCTGCAATTTCTAAGGAACGCGCACAGCTACAGGACATAAAAGCGCTGGCAGATGTGGTCCTAGATACCTCATCTATGCGTACTAATACGCTCAAGAGCCGTCTTCGTCGTGCATTTTCAGAGCTTGCTGAACAGCAGCTCATGGATGTCAGCGTATTTTCCTTTGGCTTCAAAAATGGTTTGCCCGTTGAGGCTGACCTTATGATTGACGTGCGCTTCCTGCCTAATCCTTACTATGATCCAGGGCTCAGGCCACTTACCGGCCTTGACGAGCCAGTAGCTCAGTTTGTCCTTACGCATGGCACTACCAAGAAATTCCTTAAGTCTTGGTTTGAGTTGCTTGACGTGGTTATGCCTGGCTATGTGCAGGAAGGCAAGAGTTTGCTCTCTATTGCGGTAGGTTGTACAGGCGGCCAGCATAGAAGTGTTGCAATCGCACGTGCTACGGCAGAGCATCTTACCAGCCAGGGATATCGCGTAACGCTTTTCCATCGCGATCTTGATGCGGCTCAGAAGAAGTCTCAGCAGGCTGAGTAGAAGTTAGCCCACCATGTCCTATACAGCCCTGGTAAAAAATGAGCTGGTCAGCGTACCAGAACTTCAGACGGAGTGCGAATTAGCACAGCTTTCTGCGCTTATTCGTGTTTCTGGAACGTTGTCGATGCACGGCCCTGGTAAATTTGCCGTTCGCATTGTTACCGAGACTGGCACGGTTGCCCGCACAGTTATTAGTTCTTCTCGCCGTCTGTTTGATCTGGGTACTTCCGTTGAGTACCGTCGCTCTATCATGCATAAGAAACGCAACTATTTGCTTGAGATTTCTAACCAGGATTCGCTTGCAGAAGCGCTTTCTGCTCTTGGTATTTACATACCGGGAGAAGGCCTGGTAAGCGGCATTCCAAAGAGTGTTATTCGCACCAAGCAAGCGCAGCGTGCTTTTTTGCGCGGAGCATTTATGGCGGGTGGATTTTTGGCTGATCCCTTAAAAGATTTTCACCTAGAGATTGCTGTCTCGGGTGAAAGATTTGCCTCTGAACTGGTAAAACTCATGGGATCCATTGGCGTTAAGGCACGCCTTAATCATCGTAACCGTCATACCAACGCTTTGATGCGCACCAGAGAAATTTATGCCGTCTACCTTAAGAGCTCTGACGATATCATCAAGTTTTTGCGAGAGATTGGTGCGCCCACTATGGCGCGCGCTATTGCGTTTACGCGTGTGCAAAAGCATTATCGCAACAACGTAAACCGAGTTGTTAACGCAGAGATGGCTAATCAAACGCGGTCTTCAAATGCAGCAGCAGACCAGTTAGCGCTCATAGAAAAGGCCGAGAAACTCATTGGACTCAGAGCCCTGCCGCCAGCGGTCAGAGATTTTTGTCTTGCACGAAAAGATAACCCTGAGCTGTCATTATCAGCACTGGGGGAGTCGTTTGTACCACCCGTATCCAAGTCCGCTATGTATCACCGATTGCTTCGTTTGGAAAAAATCGTTCAGGATTTAGAAAAAGATGCATAAGTTATCGGCGAGTGCGGTAAAATACTCGGTGTACGGTTTAAATGTTAATGAATCCGGAGAATGGCTCTGGGTCACCGAAAGGAGCATTACGTATGGCAGTAAAGGTTGCTATTAACGGTTTTGGCCGCATTGGTCGCCTTGCATTTAGGCAGATGTTTGGTCACGAGGGTTCCGAGATTGTTGCAATCAACGACCTTACTTCTCCAGAGATGCTTGCATATCTTCTGAAGTATGACTCTACTCAGGGCAACTATTCCCGTGATCACAAGGTAGAGGCAACTGACCACTCCATCATCGTTGACGGTCACGAGATTGTTATTTACAAGGAGGCAGACGCTAACAACCTGCCTTGGGGCGATCTCAACGTTGACGTTGTTCTTGAGTGCACCGGTTTCTACACTTCTAAGGACAAGGCACAGGCTCACATCAACGCTGGTGCTAAGAAGGTTGTCATTTCTGCTCCTGCAGGCAATGACCTCCCAACCATCGTCTTCAACGTTAACCACGAGACCCTCACTGCAGATGACAACATCATCTCCGCAGCTTCCTGCACCACCAACTGCCTTGCTCCTATGGCAAAGGGCCTCAACGACTTCGCAACTATCAAGTCCGGTATCATGACCACCATTCACGCATACACTGGTGACCAGATGATCCTCGACGGCCCACAGCGCAAGGGTAACTTCCGTCGTTCCCGTGCTGGTGCAGAGAACATCGTTCCTAACTCCACTGGTGCTGCTAAGGCTATCGGCCTTGTTCTTCCTGAGCTCAACGGCAAGCTTATTGGTGCTGCTCAGCGCGTTCCTACGCCAACTGGCTCCCTCACCAACCTCTATGCTGTTGTTGACAAGAAGGTCACCGTTGACGAGGTCAACGCTGCAATGAAGGCTTATGCAGAGACCATCCCAGAGACCTTTGGCTACAACGAGGATGACATTGTTTCCCGCGACATCGTCGGCGAGACCCACGGCTCCATCTTCGACGCAACTCAGACCATGTGCTCTGACCTTGGCGATGGCACCACTCTTGTTCAGGTCACCTCTTGGTACGACAACGAGAACTCCTACACTTCCCAGATGGTCCGCACCATCAAGTACTTCGAGAAGTTCGTTGCTTAAGTTCTAGTTACATAGACGCCTTAGGCGCGGTCGCAGCATCTGCCGCGATCGCGCCTTCTTTTGTTGGAAACGTATTTAAAGGAGTGACATGGCTTTTACAAAGAAGACTGTCCGCGATGCAGATGTTGATGGTAAGCGCGTTCTTATGCGCGTTGACTTCAACGTGCCTCTAAAGGACGGCGTTGTTACTGACGACACCCGCGTTCGCGCTGCACTTCCAACCATCCAGTATCTTCTCGACCACAACGCAAAGGTCATCCTGATGAGCCACCTTGGCCGTCCAGATGGCACCGGCTTCCAGCCAGAGCTTTCCCTGCGCCCAGCTGCAGAGAAGCTTGCTGAGCTTCTTGGCCACGAGGTTAAGTTTGTTGAGGACACCTATGGCGAGAAGGCCCGTGAGGCTGTAGATGCACTCAAGGACGGCGAGGTTCTTGTTCTTGAGAACGTCCGTTTTGACAAGCGTGAGAAGAAGAATGATCCAGAGATTGCAAAGACTCTTGCATCTTATGGTGACATCTTTGTTCTTGATGCCTTTGGTACCGCTCACCGTGCACAGGGCTCTGTTGTGGGACCAGCAGCTTACCTTCCTGCATATGCTGGCTTCCTGCTTGAGAAAGAGGTTGACACTCTTACCTCTATCTTCTCTAACCCAGAGCGCCCACTTGTAGCTATTGTTGGTGGCTCCAAGGTTTCTTCTAAGATTGGTGTTCTTGATCACCTTATCGACTCCGCTGATACCCTTATCATCGGTGGCGGTATGGCTTACACCTTCTTCCTGGCAAAGGGTTATACCGTTGGCACTTCTCTTCAGGAGCCAGACTGGATTGAGCGCGCAGGTGAGATGCTCAAGAAGGCAGAGGAGAAGGGTGTTAAGATTCTGCTTCCTGTTGACAACGTTGTTACCGATCACTTTGGTGAGGACGCTGTTGGTGAGGTAGTTCCTTCTGACCAGATTCCTGCAGACCGTATGGGTATGGACATTGGTCCTAAGACTGTTGAGCTTTACTCCGAGGCAATCAAGGGCGCAAAGACCGTCTTCTGGAATGGTCCTATGGGCGTCTTTGAGTTTGACCAGTTTGCAAAGGGCACCGAGGCTATTGCTCGCGCTGTTGCAGATGCTGATTGCACCTCCATCATCGGCGGCGGCGATTCCGTTGCAGCAGTTAACAAGTTCCACCTTGCTGACAAGATGAGCTGGATTTCCACTGGCGGCGGCGCTTCCATGGAGCTCGTTGAGGGTAAGGCACTTCCAGGAGTGGAGGCGCTTCTCGATGCGTAATCGTATGATTGCAGGTAACTGGAAGATGAATGAGACTTTCGCTGAGGGCGTTGAGCTTGCTCAGGGAATTGTCGATCAGCTTGCTTCTGGTACCGGAAACGTTGATGTTGTTATTGCTCCACCTCTTGTAGACCTTAAGGGTGTCTCTGAGGTTCTTTCCCAGGCCAACTCTTCCGTTGCTCTTTCTGCACAGAATGTGTACTGGGAGGAGTCTGGCGCATTTACTGGTGAGACCTCTCCAGCAATGCTGACTTCTGTTGGTGCAACGTACTGCATCATTGGTCACTCTGAGCGTCGTGGCTACTTTGGTGAGACCGACGAGGACATTAACCGCAAGGCAAAGGCACTGATGGCTCATGACATCGTTCCTATTTCTTGCTGCGGTGAGTCTCTTGAGGTTCGTAACGCTGGTACTCACGTTCAGTTTGTTGTTGATCAGATTAAGGCAGATACTAAGGATCTAGAGATTACCGATCCTTCCAAGTACGTTATTGCTTACGAGCCAATCTGGGCAATCGGTACTGGCATGACTGCAACTGCTGATGACGCACAGGAAGTCTGCGGCGCAATCCGCAAGACCCTGGTAGAGATCTTTGGCGCAGAAATTGCAGATGGCATCCGTATTCTTTACGGTGGCTCTGCAAAGCCAGAGAACGTTGGCGGCTTCCTCGAGAAAGAGGACGTTGACGGCGCACTTGTTGGTGGCGCATCTCTTAAGGCTGACTCCTTCGTTGCAATGGTAAAGAGCGCAATGAACTAAACTGTGGCAAAGCTCCTTACCAACGGTTAGGCGCTTGGCTCATCTGTTAAGTTCTTGTTTGTTTTACAACTTGGCACACGTCATTCCCAAAGGGGAGTGGCGTGTGCTATTCTTTTCTGTCGTACGTAAAAAATAACTAGGGCTGGATCTTCTCGCCAGCAAGAGGGGGAACCTCGTGGGCGTTCTGAATACAATTCTTTTGGTGCTGTTTGTACTTTCTGGCATTTTGACGGTGCTGCTTGTTCTGGCACACTCCGGAAAGGGCACTGGCGTTTCTGACATGATTGCTTCTTCTATGTATAACGCAAGCGCTGGTTCAGGCATTATGGAGAAGAACCTTGATCGCCTTACCATCATCACTACAACCATCTTCCTGGTTTGCGCGATTGTGATGGCTCTCACATTCCCTGTTGGCGCTATTGGCTAAACAGCTCCTTTTACCTTTGAATCATCTGCCGAGAAACCCGGGTTTCTCGGCATTTTTTATTTGTAGCCTGCGGAGTGTAGGTAAATTTGCTGAAGGAAACGCCGGCAAAAAGATCTGACGCAACAGATAGCAGTTTTCTTTTACTTCTTAACAGAATTTTCAATAACGTTTCTCATATGTAAACAAATTTGATTGTGACCTGTACGCTGGTGTCAAACAGTCATTATATGGGATACGTTTTACTGGGATTGGTATGCATAATCTTGCTTATCTAAGAGATATTTTTGGGTTAAGCAGCTTATCCATGGTAAAATTACACTTTGCTGTGTATTCACGGCAAGTTTGTTGTAGGAATGCTAGGTTGCCATACCGAGAAAACCTCGCTTATCAGGTGGATAAGCGCAAGGCGGTGAGGAGAGTCAATGGCACGGTTTGTTTGGTACGTTACAAAGAGGATTTTGAGCTACATTGTGATGATTTTTGTTGCAACTTCGCTCACATTCTTCCTCGCATCATCATTTATGAACCCACGCTCCAACTTTGAGCAGCGTACTCCACGTCCTCCACAGGAGTCTATTGAGGAAAACCTGTATAGGACTAATCTAAATGATAAGACTCCAGTTATTGAGCGTTATCAGGTCTGGATTACCAATCTGCTTACCAAGTTTGACTTTGGTATGACCCCAACTGGCGATAACGTTAACCGAGAGATGAGCTCAAAGTTCATGGCTTCTATTCTGCTCATGACTCCAGCAACTATTTTGTCTGTCGTTATTGGCGTCAGCTTGGGTGTTTATACCGCTCAGCGTCAGTATCAGTGGCAGGACCGTTTCTTAAGTGGTGTTGCTTCGATTCTTCTGGTTATTCCAACTGTTGTTATGGCAATCTTGATTGTTTTTGCGGCAATTGAGATTAACGCACGTGCCGGTACTCGTATTTTCTACGTAACCGATCTTTCTAGTGGAGATACCGGAAACTTCTTCACTTGGCTCATTGACTTCCTCCAGCACATTATTCTTCCAACCATTGTTCTTACTATCGTAAGCTCCGTTGGTTACCACCTCTCTCAGCGTACATACCTGCTTGACGAGATGCACGCAGACTACGTTCGTACTGCTCGCGCTAAGGGCCTCACTCGTAAGAAGGCAATTCGTAAGCACGCTCTTCGTGTTTCTTTGATTCCAACTGCTGTTTCAGTTGCTTTCTCACTTGCAGGTATCTTTACCGGTGCTGTTATGACCGAGAAGGTCTTTGCAATTCACGGTCTTGGTGAGTACTTCATTAACTGTATTAACAACAACAATATTCACGGTGCAGTTGCAGTTGCAGCATTCTCTGGCGCAATGACTCTTGTTGGCGCTCTTCTGGCTGACCTCTTTGCTGCTGCTCTTGATCCACGAATTAAGATGAGCTAAGGAGGCGGACATGTCTAAAGAAGAGCTTCAGAATAAAGACGAGAAAAACGTCTCCATTGATGCGGGTCTTACTAACGCCGAGCGTGAGCTTCAGGCAGATGCTAAGTCTGACAACAAAGAAGTTAAAAGAATTAGCTATGCTGGCTTGATTGCAAGGCGTTTCTTCCGCCAGCGTTCTGCAGTAATCGGTTTGATTATTCTTGGAATTATGGTTCTCATTGCAGTTTTTGGACCATATGCCACTCCATTTAATTACACAGATGCTGACTTTACTGCAATTAACATGGCTCCTAATGCAAAGCATTGGTTTGGTACTGATGGTGCTGGTATTGATTTGTATGCCTGTGTTGTCCACGGTCTTGGCCGTTCTTTGACCATTGGTATCAGCTATGCAATCTTGACCACTATCATTTCTGCAATTATTGGTACTGCCATTGCTTATGTCCGCGGCATTCCAGAGAAGATTGGTATGTGGCTTCTTGATATGCTCATGGTCATCCCTAGCTTCTTGCTGGTTGCTATGATTGTTCGTGCAGCAGGCGGTGAGTCTGGTTGGCTTATGCTGATCTTTGGTCTAACTGCTTTTGGTTGGATTGGTCGCGCACGTACTATCCGTACCATGGCTCTGTCTTTGCGTGAGAGAGATTACGTCAAGGCCGCTAAGTATATGGGCGTTCCACCATTTACCATCATTGTTCGTCACCTTATTCCAAACCTTGGCTCAATTCTTATTATTGATTTGGTCTTGGCTGTTATTGGTGGCATTAACTCTGAGACTGCATTCAGCTTCTTGGGTCTTGGTATCAAGGCACCAGATACCTCTCTTGGTTATCTTCTGAGTGCTGGCTCTTCTGCAATGCTTACTACTCCATGGATGATTCTGATTCCATCGGCATTTCTGATTGTTGTTTGTGTTGGCCTGCAGCTCATCGGCGACGGCCTTCGCGATGCCTTTGACCCTTATTCACGCGCTGCTGGTAGCGTTAAAGATCAGGAAGAGGATTCTTCCAAGGATGACGCTCAGCTCGGTGATCTTGAGGGAAGCATCGTTTCTGAAGAAACTACGGAGCGTGCATAATGTCTGACACTACTACTACTTCAACAAAGCAGGGAAGTGTAGAGATGGACGATGTCCTTCGCTACGAGCTGCTTGAATCAAACGGTCCAAAGGGTGCTCCAACAGGAGATCCAGTTCTTTCTGTTCGTGATCTTAAGGTTTCCTTTAATACTGAGGCTGGTCGTGTAGATGCAGTTCGCGGTGTTAACTTTGACCTCTGGGGTGGCCGTACCCTTGGTATCGTAGGCGAGTCTGGTTCTGGTAAGTCAGTAACCGCTCTGTCTCTTATTGGCCTTCTTGATGACAATGCTCACGTCACCGGCTCTATTAAGCTTGGTAATGAGGAGCTCATTGGTAAGACCGACGAAGAGATGTCAGAGCTTCGTGGCACTAAGATTTCTATGATTTTCCAGGATCCACTGTCTGCTTTGACTCCAATGTTCTCTATTGGAGATCAGCTTGCAGAGGCTCTGCTTACCCATAATCCTCACATGAGCAAGGCAGACGTTCGTAAGCGTTGTATTGAGCTTCTCTCTATCGTTGGTATTACTGATCCAGAGAATCGTCTTGATTCTTTCCCACATGAGTTCTCTGGTGGTATGCGTCAGCGTGTTGTTATTGCAATTGCTATTGCAAACAACCCTGACATCATCATCGCAGACGAGCCAACCACCGCTCTTGACGTAACTATTCAGGCTCAGATTCTTGACGTCTTGAAGGTTGCACAGAAAGAGACTGGCGCAGCAGTTGTTCTGATTACTCACGACCTTGGTGTTGTTGCAGGTACCGCTGATGACATTATGGTTATGTATGCAGGCCGTGGCGTAGAGCGCGCAAGTGTTGATACGCTTTTTGCTGAACCTCGTCACCCTTATACCATGGGCCTTCTGGGTGCTGTTCCAAAACCTCACCTTCAGGCAGAGCATAGGCTTGTTCCTATTAAGGGCAATCCACCATCACTTGCTGCTATTCCAACTGGTTGTCCTTTTAACCCACGTTGTCCTATGGCTACCGAGGAATGCTCCAAGAAAGAGCCAGTGCTGCTTCCTGCAAATGCTGCCGAGGGTCACTTGGCATCTTGCCACCACCTTCAGGAGATTTGCGAGAAGAAGCTCACTTACGCTGAGGTGTATCCAGACTTTGAGCCAATCCTTCCAAAGTGGGTTGATGTACCTCGTAACGAGCGTCCTGTTGTACTCAAGGTTGAGAATCTTACCAAGACTTTCCCTGTTCAGGGTAAGGGCTTTATTAGGCGCAGCAAGGGCACTATGACTGCTGTTGACCGTGCAAGCTTTGAGATCCATGAGGGAGAAACTCTTGCGCTTGTTGGCGAGTCTGGTTCTGGTAAATCAACAACTCTGATGCAGATTATGGATTTGCTGAAGCCTGAGGATGGTCGTATTACGGTCCTTGGCAAAGATGTTGCTGAGCTTAAGAACGCTGCACAGCGTAGAGAGCTGCGTAAAGATCTTCAGGTTATCTTCCAGGATCCAATGAGTTCTCTGGACCCACGTATGCCTGTCTATGACGTTTTGGCTGAGCCACTTCAGGCACAGGGTTGGAACAAAGAGGATATTAATACTCGTATTGGCGAGCTTATGCGTCTGGTTGGTATCAACCCAGACTATGTTGACCGCTTCCCATCCCAGTTCTCTGGTGGTCAGCGTCAGCGTATTGCTATTGCTCGTGCTCTTGCAACAAGTCCAAAGATTCTTCTCTTGGACGAGCCAATTGCATCTCTGGACGTTTCCATTCAGGCAGGTATTATTAACCTCCTTGAGGATCTTCAGGTTCAGTTGAAGATTTCTTATCTCTTTGTTGCTCACGATCTTGCTGTTATTCGTCATATTTCTGACACGGTTGCTGTTATGCACCTTGGCAAGATTGTTGAGTACGGTGAGACTGAAGACGTCTTTACTAATCCACAAGACCCTTATACCAAGGCGCTCCTCTCGGCTATTCCAATTCCTGATCCAAAGATTGAGCGTACCCGTGAGCGTATGATCTACCAGGATGGTAAGCTGGTTCCTGCAACCCACATCTCTAACGAGTAACAAAGATTCAATAATTTTTTTGAAAACCCGCACTTAAAACCAGGTGCGGGTTTTCTTTGTTACAAATAGTGAACTAGGTTGTTACGGGAATGTTTCTGCTATGGAGTATTTTCAGGCAATTTCGTATAGTTAAGTGAATATCTGTAGGCCTTTAACGAAATGGGTGATCATATGGCTGACAGTTTTTCCCGTCGTTCGTTCTTTGCTCTGACTGGTATCACCGCCGCAGGCCTTGGCCTTGCCGGTTGTGCTCCATCAAATAATCAGGGCGGCTCTACCACAACTGGTACTGAGCCACAGGACGGCTCTCCTGCAAACACTCCTCTGGATCAGCTTCCACTTCCAGAGAAGGGCAAGACGTACAACAATCCTAAGACTCGTGATGAGGTTAAGGATGGCGGTACTCTGACTCAGCCAATCACTGAGATTGGTCCACAGTGGAATTACTACCAACTTGCTGGTAATACCGCTTACATGAACATCCTTCACGGTCTTATCAACCCTCGTGACCTGTTCCTTACTAACGCTGATGGCGATAAGTATGAGCCAAACAAGGATTACATCAAGGACTTCAAGGTAGAGGAGAAGGACGGCAAGCAGGTTGCTACCCTTACCTTCACTGATCAGGCTACCTTCAACGATGGTACCGCTATTGACTGGACCGCAATTCAGACCGCATTCATCACTATGTGTGGTCAGAATAAAAAGTTTGCGGTTTCCTCAACTGATGGTTATGACAAGTATGAGTCTGTTGAGCAGGGTGATACTGCTAAGACCGCTGTTGTTACCATGAAGGAGCCAGTCTATCCAATCGAGAGCATCTTGAGCTATGCTCTGCACCCAAAGCTTCAGGATCCAGACTTCTTCAACAATGGCTACAACAATGAGCCACACAACGAGCTTGGTTCTGGTCCTTATATTGTTGATTCTTTCGATGACTCTGCTGTAACCTTCAAGCCAAATCCAAAGTGGTGGGGTGACGCTCCTAAGCTTGATACCCTTGTTTACAAGCAGATGGATACCCAGGCTTCCATTAACGCATTCAAGAACGAAGAGGTTGACACTACTGGAAGCTCCGTCAATGGTTCCGCTGAGCTTCTTTCTAACTTCACCGGTCTTGGTGATAAGGCTCAAATCCGTCGTGGTCTTGGTTTGTCTATTGCTGTTATCGAGATCAACTCTACTCGTGGCGTTCTTCAGGATGCTGCAGTTCGTAAGGCATTCTGCCAGGTTGTTGATCCTGCAACTATCGTTTCCATCGTCTTCCAGGGCGTTAACTGGAAAGAGGATGCTCCAGGCTCCATGCTTTGGCCTTACTGGGCAGCTGGTTATGACAACAACCTTCCAGATGATATCAAAAACCTCAAGTCTGCTGATGAGCGCAAGGCTGCTGCAAAGAAGACTCTTGAGGATGCAGGCTACAAGCTCAACGGCGATTACTATGAGAAGGACGGCCAGCAGGTAACCTTCGCCTACACTCTGTTCGGTGACGGTACTACTGTTAAGAACCGTGCTGCTGCAATCCAGAAGATGTGTAAGGATGCAGGTATTAACCTTACCCTTGATTCACACCCATCTTCTGAGTTCTCGGATGTTCTTACCTCTGGTTCTTGGGACGTTTGCCTCTTTGGTTGGGTTGGTTCCTCGACTTCTTACAACAACGGCAACCAGCTCTATGGTTCTGAGTCTGGATCCAACTTTGGTCAGCAGGGCTCTGCAGAGACCGATGAGATGTTTGCAAAGGTTGTCTCTACCAAGGACTTTGATGAGCGCATGAAGCTCATGAACCAGGCAGAGAAGAAGATGATGCAGACTTACGCTTATCTTCCTGTCTACACTGGTCCAGACTGCTACGTTGTTAAGAAGGGTCTTGCCAACTTTGGTCCATCACTCTTCCAGAGCGTACCTGCAACCATTGTTGGTTGGCAGAAGTAAGCAGGGGACACGCTTGTCTTCTCGCAAAGTTCTTTTGAGAAAAAGTTTTAAATTTTCTCTCAAATGTTGCTTGAAGATGTGTTAGTATATCCCTCGCTGCAAAGCAAGTCGGAGTGGCGGAATTGGCAGACGCGCTAGCTTGAGGTGCTAGTGGCCTACTAACGGCTGTGCGGGTTCAAGTCCCGCCTCCGACACCACGAAATTTCGGCGGATCTCTTCGGAGGTCCGCCTTTTTCGTATACTTAGGCTATGCGATTGTTTTGTCCTTGCTGGTAAGGAGTGGCTGTGGCAGATAACAAGCTGAGCGTAAGGCGTGTTGAGGGAGTTGTCGACGGGACCGTTGCTGCAACTCTGTCTCAGTTGCTACGACTGACCAGCGATGCGGTTATTGTATTTAATATGGAGGGCATGGTTCTTCTCGCTAATGAGGAGGCCGAGAGCCTCTTTGTAAAGGTAGACGGCACCATTGCTGGCCTGGACGTTCGCTTTTTGTTTACACCGGCAAATCAAGAAAACTTGCAGAAACCGTTTTCTGTAGAGTCGTTGCCGTTTGCGATTGACGGCTCTACGTCTATGGTGGCTGCTCCTGCGGAAGACGGCACGTCGCAGGTGCTGAGCGTGCGCGCAGATTATGTTGGCGCACCTACGCAGGCCATTGTTTTGACGGCATCTAAGCTTCGTGACTTGGCTAACCCTATGCACGATGATGAGCGAATGGTGTTGGACCTTCGCCGAGCCAATAAGAGGCTCTCAGGAGCGCTTCAGATTGTTTTGGACACGCTTGACTCGGAAGATATGGGTCAGCTTATTGAACGCGTGTTAGAAGAGCTCTCAGAGACTGTCGAGGCTGATGGTGCGCTTATCTATCTTGCTGAGCAAGACGGGTATCACCTTCATGGCGCAACGGAGTCTCTGAAGAGCGCGTCATTGAACAGAATTCCTCGCTATTTTGCATTTAACAGCTCGCTGGAGCGTTTGACGTTTTATTCTGAGCATGCGCTTCGCTTGCATACCATGCCTTTGAACTCTGGCGCGCTCAAGCAGGGAAGAGTTAAAAAGCGCAACCTGGTCAACGAGGAAACACGCGAGGTCATAACCGTAGATGCAAGTCATTTGCCTCCGTTTACCAGCTTTCTTGTGGTGCCCGTGTGGTTTGGCGGCCACATTGTTGCCCTAATTGAGGTTGGTTGGGAGCGCAAACGCGCGCTTTTGGTTGAAGACGCAAGACTTCTGGACTCCATTGCAAATTACCTTTCGGTGCAGCTTGTAGGCGCGTTGTCGGCCATGAGAACGCAGCGTAGAGACACGCTTCGCGAGGCATTAGCGCGCGTGCGCCAAGGATTGCTTCATAGCGCTGCAGAGGGCGAGAAGATCTCTGGTGAGCGATTACAGCAGGTTATGAGGTCAGTGGGTACCGATCTGAATGCACAGGTTTTCTCGGTAGATTGCTGTGAGGTAACGGGCAACGTCACGCTCCATGCGCTTGGTGCTGAGCAAGCGTTTGGCGACGCTCAGGACGGTGTGCAAGACGGCGCGCAGGCCGCAGCGGAGGCCGGTGGCGCGCAGGCTGCGGCGGAGGCCGGCGGCGCGCAGGATGGCGGCAACCAGATTGCGCTTCCATCGACGGTTGAAGGGCTCAAGACAGGAGAGGGCGAGGCGTCAGTCAAAGAGGTTGAGCTTGAATCTGAACTGAGTTGCGCGCTTGTTGCACAAGGTTTGCCCTGCAAGGGAGCTGTGCTTTTCTTGGGCAAGTTTGCTGGCGAGCAGCATACCTGGCTTTTCTTGCGAGAAGAAAACGCGGAACCTCTGAGCGACATTGAGCTTGATTTCTTGGACCGCGTGATGCTGCTGGTACATTCTCTGGCAGTCGGTGCCGAAGAGAGTCAGCAAAATAAGCATATCTCCCAGGCGCTGCAGTCGGGCATGAAAAATGACCTACAGAAGGTAAAAGGAATTTCTGCTGAGGGAATTTATTCATCTGCGACCGCTGATGCGTTTGTCGGCGGCGATTTCTATAGCATGATTAAGCTGCCAGGACGCCGTGCGTGCATCATCATGGGAGACGTCTCCGGCAAGGGTATTGAGGCGGCATCTATCTCATCTGCAGTTAAAACGGCACTTTCTGCCTATGCGTGGGAGGGAAGAACTCCCGCTCGTATGGTGGCAACGCTGAACGAATTCTTGCTGGGCTTCTCAAGGGTTGAGACGTTTGCGACGCTCTTTGTGGGCATTGTTGACCTTGCAACTTCATCGCTTATGTACTGCTCAGCCGGCCATCCACCAGCGATTTTGGTGTCTGCTCAATCAGGTGACGCTGAGCTTTTGGACGTACAGTCGGGCGTTGTGGGCGCGTTCCACGACATGGAATACAAAAATGGCACAGTTCGTTTGCATGAGGGCGACATCCTGCTGCTTTACACCGACGGAACCACAGAGGCACGAAGTCCCGAAGGCGCGTTCTTTGGCGAGACTGGACTCCGCGACATGATCATGAACGAGGTTCCTCAAGGCTTTGATGGCCTTCTGAACAGGTTCTTGAGCACGCTTGATCGCTATACCGGCCGAAGGCTTGATGACGACGTTGCTATGGTGGCTCTGCGTTTTGACGAGCTTGGCAGCGGCGATTCTGGTGTGCTTAGCAGTGCCAACTCTGGCGAGAAGAGCGACTAGACGGTCTTCTCGACAACTTGACGGTTTTCTCGTCAAAAAATGCAGATATCTGAAATTCTTGTTGCTGCGCGGGAACAAGAAACGTATGTATACGCAGCCAAACATAGCAGTTGTTTCAGTCAATACTGACCTTGACGTGAGGGGAGTCCCGCGCGTGAAGGCCCAGATTGAGCAGCTCATTGATAGCGGCTGCAGAAGAATTGTGCTGAATATGTCGGAGGTTTCGTACATCGATTCGTGTGGCATGGGCTTTATTGTGTGCGCTGTTCGACGTATGAAGACGCTCGGCGGTCTTATGAGCCTTACCAACGTGCAACCGACGGCGTTTAAGGCGCTGGTGCGCATGGGTCTTATCGACTTCATGCCCATAAGCACGTGTGACGCTAAGTCGCGCGTGGCTCCGCTTGCGCCGGGTACGCATCCGTCGTTCCAGACAACGTTTAGAGTTGACCCCAACAAAATGTGCGACGCTCGCTCAAGGGCAGTTGCGCTGTTGAAGACGCTTCCGTTTACTCCGGATCAAAAATTTGATATTGAACTCGCAGTTGGCGAGGCTATTGGCAACGCTATTGATCACGCGTGCGAGAAGGGCGTGCTGACCACGGTTTCTGCGTATCCAGACAGGGTGGTTATTGACGTCTCGGATTGTGGTGGCGGCTTTAGTATCTCCGACGAGGAAGAGCCTCCCGAGACCGGGCAGTTTGCCGAGCGTGGTCGCGGCGTCAAGCTGATGCGCCTGCTTATGGATGCCGTGTCTATCCAGGAGAAACCTTCCGGCAACGGCACCGTCGTCCGCCTGGTTAAGATGATGCGCTAGGTTGCGTGCGAGCGCGAGCACGGGTCAGTAGAGCGCCCAACGACGGCAAACCCGCAGGTCCGCGGCGTGCGGGCGCGAGCGCGGGTCGCAAAGCGATTTCAACCCGGTATCTACTTCGTGTGGATACCGGGTTTCTTGTGCGGAAATGCTGGGAGTGGACGGGTTTCTCGCCAGGTGCGCCGCGCGAGCCTGACGTGAGCTTGGGTGTGCCTGATTTCTTCAAAGAATCTGTAACTTTTGCCTAAAAGCATTAAAAAATCTGTGGATTTGCCTGATTTTGTTAAAGAATCGGTGACGTAAACACAGATTCTTTGTACTTTTCAGGCAGGCCTTCCGTGGCGTACCTTTTGGATCCAGTGTGGTTTCATGGGCGCTTTCATCGAGCCTGATTTTCTCGCCAAGTCTGAACGATTTGCCGGAAAAGTGCACCATATCTGAGCTATTTGCCGGTTTTTCTCACCTTGTCTGAGCTGTTTTATTCAGACATGACGTGTTTTTCAGGCTCAAAATAGGCTCGCAATCTAAAACCCAAGCAAGCACGGTCGCGCGCGACAAAAAGAAACCCCAGCCGAAGCTGGGGTTGTCAATTTACTGGAGGCGAGACCCGGATTCGAACCGGGGATAAAGGCTTTGCAGGCCTCTGCCTTACCACTTGGCCATCTCGCCATATGAAAAAGGCCGAAACGAATCCGGCCGAAAAATCATGGAGCGGGCTACGGGGTTCGAACCCGCGACCTCAACCTTGGCAAGGTTGCGCGCTACCAACTGCGCTAAGCCCGCGAACGCGAGGAATAATATACGCAAGTTCACGGCTGAGTGCAAGTGTAAATTTCAAAATCGTCAAACTTTTTTAGAAAAGTCACGAATCCCGTGGCGCTCAAGAGGTGGATTTTTCTTGCAAAACTTGTAAATAAGAGCAGGTAAATTGCCAAGTGTGACCGCTTGCCGTATCATGGAATAAGAACTTTTGAATGAGGTTGTATGTTCTTTATTGTCGCGTCGCTCATAGCTCTTTTGACGCTTGCGTATCTTGTCGCAAGCGGTTTTGTTCGCGTGGTGCGCTATTTTTGGGGCTGGCTTTCATCTGGCGAGAAGATCGATGGGCTCGCAGGCGACGCTTCTAGCGCCGCACCCGGCGCCGCGTCGAACGTACCTGACAGCGCACCCGGCGCTGCATCAGCCACGTCCCAGACCACCCCGTTCTCCAAGCCAAAACCAACGCAAGCCGAGCTCTCGGCGTACTTGGACAAGATGCATCTTGGCTGGCACCAGGTGGTCATCCTCTTCATAGTGGGCTGTATGGCCGGACTTCTTATTGAAGAAATTTGGATGCTCATTACCGCTGGCCTGACCGAGAGCAGGGTTGGCCTCATCTGGGGACCATTCTCTCCGCTTTACGGAACCGGCGCCGTGTTTCTGACTGTTATTTGTTATCAGTTGCATAAGCACCATGCCAATAACCTGGTCATTTTCCTGGTTTCAGTTGTTGTTGGTGGCACGCTGGAGCAGCTTACCGGCTGGGGAATGCAAGAGATTTTCCACTCGGAATCGTGGACGTACGCCCATCTTCCAGACGCCATCACACAGTGGGTGGCCTGGAGATTCTTGGGATTCTGGGGTATTTTGGGCCTCATTTGGTGTCGCGTCATCATGCCTCGCGCGCTCTACAAGATTGGCGAGCCAACATCAAAAAGGCAAGCAATTTTTGTTACCCTGCTTACGGTGTATCTTGTTGCCGACATCACTATGACGGTGGCGTGTTTGGCGAGAAAAGCTCAGAGAGACGCTGGAATTCCTCCGACAAACGCGTTTGAGATGTGGGTAGATACTCACTACGATGACAGCTTTGTATCTGCTCGTTTCCAGAACATGACGTTTACGTCGCCAGACTCGGCTGGCAAGTCGTAGCCGTTGAGCACCGTCCGCCGGACCGTCCGACAGCAAGTCGCCGCGCGCCGCAAGACCGCCTGCCCGCACGCCCGCAAGACCACGAGAAACCCAAAGGATTTGTAATGCACATGCCTTCTGCAAAACCAGAACATCCAACAGGCAACGTGTACCTGGACTTTGCCGCAGCTACGCCTATGGATCCACGTGTAGTTGATGCAATGATTCCGTACTTCACCGAGAAGTTCTACAACCCATCAGCCCCGTACGCACTGTCTCGCCAGGTTCGTGACGAGGTAGAGCGCGCACGCGCTATCTTGGCACACGCCATTGGTGCTCGTCCGGGAAACGTGGTGCTCACGGCAGGTGCTACAGAGGCAAACAACTTGGCGTTTGCAACGGTCTCGGAAGACGCACACGTAATCGTTGACGCCATTGAACATGAGAGCGTTCTTGCCTGTGCAGGGATTTTCTCGCACAAGACACTTCGCGTAGAAGCAGACGGTCGCGTGGACCCAGAGCGGGTTGCAAAAGCGCTCAAACCAGAGACTGAGCTGGTTTCTATTGAGCTTGCAAACGGCGAGATAGGCACCATCCAGCCTATCCGAGAGATTTCGCAGGTACTTGCCAAGGAGCGCTCACGCAGGCTTGCGGCAGGGGAGACTCGTCCGCTGCACTTGCACGTAGATGCCTCTCAGGCGGCGGCATACCTGAGTGTGAACGTGTCGTCGCTGGGAGTAGATATGTTGACGCTTTCCGCGGCAAAGCTTTCTGGTCCCAAGCAGGTAGGTCTTCTGTGGGCTTCCGACGACGTGCGCTTAAGGCCGCTGGTACTCGGTGGCGGACAAGAGGGCGGTGTTCGTTCAGGTACAGAGAACGTCGCGGGCGTCATTGGCTTTGCGTGTGCTTTGGCGCTTGCAGATGAGACCCGCGCTGACGAGGCAAAGCGGGTTTCTCGCCTTAGAGATCAGCTACAGATGCTGCTTTGCGCAGAGTTCCCGCAGATGATTGTCTCGGGACCAAAGAACGCTAAGCTGAGGCTTCCCAATTTGCTGCATGTTTCTTTCCCAGGACTTGAAGCTCGCCGTCTGGTTATTTTGCTTGAGCGTCTAGGCGTGTCGGTGGGAACAGGCTCTGCGTGCGCCGCATCAAAAATGCAAATATCTCACGTGCTCGAGGCAATCGGGGCACCACGAGAAGTGGCGGCGGGAAGCCTCAGGTTAACGCTTGGAAGAACTACCACAGAAGACGACATCTTGTACGCAGCTTGGGCAATCGCCGAGGCCGTCAAGCAGGAATCTGCTCGCGTAGGAGTGACATGGGAGAACTAGTTTACCTTGGCATGAGCGGCGGCGTTGATTCGGCGCTGTCCGCGGCTCTGCTTCTTGAGGCGGGTTATAACGTCAAGGCTATCTATATGCGCAACTGGTCCAAGGACCTGCCCGGCTTTAAGTGTCCTTGGGCAGATGATTTGGCTGATGCCGAGCGCGTGTGCGTAACGCTTGGCATTGATTTGGACGTGTGGGACTGTGAGGCCGAGTATAAGGCCACTGTTGTTGATTACCTGCTTGATGCCTACGAGCACGGTCGCACGCCCAATCCAGACGTTATGTGCAACCAGACGGTAAAGTTTGGCACCTTTGCAGAGCGCGCTTTTGCTGAGGGTGCAGATTTTGTTGCAACAGGTCACTATGCGCAGAATGTCCCTGGCACCAAAAAACTTTTGCGCGCCGCAGACGCTCACAAGGATCAGACGTATTTCCTGTGGCGTGTACCTGGTCATTTGTTTGAGCGAACACTCTTTCCAATTGGACACATTGTCACTAAGGCAGAGGTACGCGCTATGTGTGCAGAGCGAGGTCTGGGCATAGAAACTAAGCCAGATTCCGACGGTATTTGCTTTATTGGCCCTGTTGGTCTGCGTACGTTTTTGCTGGACACCTTCAAGAAAAAGCAGGGCGACGTCATTGAGTGGGAGACAGGCAAGGTTCTTGGCACCCATGACGGAGCATTCCTCTTTACCGTTGGCCAGAGAAAAGGCCTGAACATCGGTGGAGGCCCTGCTCGCTATGTAGTAGCAACCGACACGCTTAAGAATGTGGTGTATGTAACCTCTGACCTCAACTGTCCTGCGCTCTGGACGCGTCGCATGGAGCTCTCGGATATGCACTGGATTTCCGGAGAACCCGCAGCTAACGGTAGGTATGTGGTCAGAACTCGTCACACAGGCGCACTGGTCCCCGTAACGTTTACACTCACGGATAATCAATGTGGATTTGTTGAATTTGACCAGCCCGTAAAAACTGTTGCAGCAGGTCAATCGGCGGTTTTGTACGATGGCCAGGAAGTTTGCGGCGGTGGCATTATTGAGGCCGACAAGAGTATACTTGAACGGTTCATGTAAAATGAAAGCAGGTAGTTGGCGAGAAACCCATTGAGGTTGCATCGCGTACCTGCATAGAGTGTTGTTTCTGTACACGTATTGTGATCCAGAGTCCAAGGAGGTGCCCATGGATCGCCCAGATGGCGCGTCTGAAACCGAGCACCCCTCATCTACACCGAAGGTAACGGTGAAGATTGGATCTACAACCGTTAAGGGTGTTTCAACCAAAAAGCCTAAGATTAGTGTTGCTCCAACTTCTTCATCTGAGCAGGTTGAAGAGGCAAAAGAGAGCTTTGGTCAAGTTAGAAAGAGCATTCTCTTCCTCTTTGCTGTTGTAATACTGTACGCACTCTATATCGTTTTTTCTGGTCAATTTGATGAGTTTGTTGTTGCTCTAGCAGACGTAGATACAGGCTGGCTTATTGCTGGCGCTCTTTGCTATTTTGTCTACTATTTCCTGGGTATTCTCGCCTATGTAATTTCAGTTATTACAGACCCCGAGAGTCCCGTTGGTGTTCGTGACTTGATGAGCGTTGAGGCGTCGGGCATCTTCTTCATGAACCTCACGCCAAACGGTGCAGGAGCTGCTCCTGCTCAGATTTATCGCCTCACTCGTGCAGGTATTTCTGTGGGTCAAGCAGGAGCTCTGCAGTTCACACGTTTTGTTATGTACGAGGCAGGCGAGGGCATCTTTGCAGCTCTGATGCTTATCTTTAGGGCCAATTATTTCTACGAGCAATTTGGCGATGTTACGGTCATTGGCGTTATCTTGTTTGGCGCAAAGATAGTGATGGTTGCAGTTATCTTGGCCATTTGCCTGCTTCCTAAAATGGTTAAGACCGTGGGCAACTGGGGCTTAAGGCTGCTTTCACGTCTTCGTATCGTAAAGCAGTACGACCACTGGCATGGCATCATTAACACGCAGGTAGATGAGTTCTCAAACGGCTTTAAGACTGCTGCAAAGAACATCCCAGAGATGTGCGTTGTTCTGCTTGTAACACTGCTTCAGCTTGGCTGCCTCTATGCACTTCCATACTTTGTTTTGCGAGCACTTGGCCAGCCTGCAGACCTTTTGACCTGCCTTGCATCTGGTTCAATGCTTGAGCTCTTGACCTCAGCTATTCCACTTCCTGGTGGTACTGGTGGTGCAGAGGGTGGCTTTGCCTTCCTGTTTGGCCATATGTTTGGTGAAGAAATCGCTGCAGGTTTTGTACTTTGGCGCGCTATTGAGTATCTGCTTCCAACTCTGGCCGCAAGTATGCTTTTGGGCCTTAGGTCTCATGATCACGAGCCTATCTACCACAAGTGGAACCGTTTCCGCCAGCGTTTCTCTGCCTTTGTAAATGGCGAGAAAGGCGCTGTTGCTTCTACATCGTCTCGTCCAGAGACCTCTGGCATTCAAATTAAGGTTAAGCGTAAGAAGTAGGGAAGAAGTAAGGAAGAAAAGCCAGAATGTGGCTTGATACGTATCTTTGCTCTATTGGACCGCTGCGTGTGCAGTACTTGTAAAAGAAAGCATCCTTATGCGTAAACCACCAAATCCTATTTTGATTATTCTGGCACCTATTCTTATTGCCGTTGCCGTTGGTCTTGTCTATGATCTGCAGAATTTCTTACAGGACATTCCGGAAATACGTGACAATCCAATGCTCTTAGCAGGCGTAGCTGTGTTTATACCAATGCTTGTGGCTTTGGTTAAGGACACGTTTGACGCGCACGGACTCTAGATGAAGGCTATTTTTGTTGTGTTGGCTTTGAGAAAAAGAACAGGTATATTCCAAATCCAAGTTTAATTGCTGCATCAATATAGGCAGTTATTGTTAGTGGGATGTCTGGAAAAATATAACCTATAGCAACATTGATGGCACAGAGTATAGCCAGATAAATCATCGATTTTCCGTGCACAAAGTAATAGAGGAAAAAATGCAGTGCCGTGGCCATTAACGCACCCAACCAAATAAGTCTCCAGTTTTCAGTTGCAAAAAATGGTCCACCTAATAAAAACATCAAAATGAATAAGAAAATCACCGCGTATAGAGACATTTTGTTCTGGAACTTACTTGAAGGACCATCGGAAAACTTATTGAGAACTTTCTTATTTGTATTTATGGATAAGAAGGCTGCAACATATCCAAAGCTAAATACGGACATATTGATAATCTGTTTTCCACCTATTACGGTAGCTGCAAAAATGATGAGAGCTACAACAATTAACCAGAGACCGCATGATTTCTTATAATTAAAGCACAGCTTCTCGTCTTTGTTATATTCCAGAAAGTTCATAAGTTTCTCCCTCAATCGAACGACTTGCCATAATACTTCTGACCGTATGCTTTTACAATCCATTTGCCTATTTTTTAATAATTGAGGTGCAGAAGACGTACGGGTTTAAAAGGCGGTCATTCATTTCAAAGGCTGCAGTATTTACGTAACCATCAATGTTGCGACGAACCGATCTTTTGCAGATTTCAAAAAAAGTTGAGTTTGACGGTTGCAAGAGGGGCGGGTTTCTCGTAATATATCCCTTGCTGCATCCCCAGCAGCAAACATATTCGGGCGTTTAGCTCAGGGGGACGAGCGCTTCCCTGACACGGAAGAGGTCATAAGTTCAAATCTTATAACGCCCACCAACTGTTCACAGGTCAGAGTAATCTGGCCTGTTTCTTTTTGTGAATATAAATAGTAATCATTATTGTTATTGACAAAAGAGTTAAAGAGAGTAAACTCCTAAGTAGCACGTTTTACAAATTGTTTTACTTACAGAAAGGAACTGACTATGTCTCTTATTGGTAAGCAAATTGGTGATTTTAAGGTAAACGCATTCCACAACGGTGAAATCACTGAGGTAAGCAAAGAGTCCACACTGGGTAAGTGGAGCCTGTTCTTCTTCTATCCAGCTGACTTTACCTTTGTCTGCCCAACTGAGCTTGAGGATCTTGCTAACAACTATGACAAATTCCAGGCTGCTGGCGCAGAGGTCTATTCTGTCTCTTGCGACACTGAGTTTGTCCACAAGGCATGGCACGAGGAGTCCGAGCGTATCTCTAAGGTAACCTACCCAATGCTCGCTGACCCAGCTCACGTTCTTGCAAGGAACTTTGAGGTCCTTATTGAGGACGCTGGCCTTGCTGAGCGCGGCGCTTTCATCGTTGACCCTGAGGGTGTCATCCAGGTTGAGCTTGTCACCGCTGGTGGCATTGGCCGTAACGCTGAGGAGCTTCTCCGCCTTCTCCAGGCTGCACAGTTTGTTGCAGAGCACGGCGATCAGGTCTGCCCAGCTAAGTGGCAGCCAGGTGCTGAGACCCTGAAGCCAAGCCTTGACCTTGTTGGTCAGCTCTAAGATTTAGGAGCTTACAATGACCGACGTCAAAGACCTCTACGACGCGGTGATTATCGGCGGTGGGCCAGCTGGGCTCACCGCCGCCCTCTATCTGGCCCGTGCTCGCTACCGTGTTCTAGTTGTCGAGAAGGACCATTTTGGCGGACAGATCACTATCACTAATGAGGTCGTTAATTACCCGGGAGTTTTCTCTACTAGTGGCTCTGAACTCTCAGAAACCATGCGTAAGCAGGCTGAAGCCTTTGGTGCAGAGTTTTTGCTGGCAGAAGTTACTGACCTGGATATGTCCGGAGATGTCAAGGTAGTTCACACTACCAAAGGTGAGCGTCCCTGCCTTTCGGTTCTTCTCGCCACAGGAGCACATCCTCGCCATATCGGCTTTGTCGGAGAAGAGGACTATCAGGGCCACGGAGTTGCTTACTGCGCCACCTGCGACGGCGAGTTCTTTACCGGCAAGGAAGTCTTTGTCATTGGTGGAGGCTTTGCAGCTGCAGAAGAAAGCGTGTTTTTGACCAAGTACGCAAAGCACGTTACCGTTCTTGTACGTGAGGAGGCGTTTACCTGCGCCCCTGCGTCGTCTGAGGCTGCTCGCACTAATCCAAATATTACGGTTCTGTATAACACGCAGGTTGAATCCGTTGCCGGAGATTCCGCGCTTAGGTCTATTACCTACAAGAATCTGAAAACAGGCGAGAAGACCACGTTTGCTCCAGAAGATGGAGATTCCATTGGTGTCTTTGTCTTCGCGGGTTACGCGCCAGAGACTGACCTGGTAAAAGAGCTGGCACAGACTGATGATCACGGCTATCTAATCACCAACGAGCATCAAGAAACAACCTGTGAGGGTCTCTTTGGTGCAGGAGATGTATGCCAGAAGCCATTGCGCCAGGTTGCAACAGCTATTGGTCAGGCAGCAACCACTGCTACCGAGATGGAGCGCTACATCAAGCGTGTCCAAGAAAAGACCAGCCTTGTTCCGCAGATGAACGTCACGCGCATCTCGTCCAAGAAGGAGGCTCCTGAGACTTCAGCGGCCAAGACAGTCTCTGACTCCGGAGAGCTTTTCACCGACGACATGAAAGCGCAGCTTAACGCTGTCTTTGAGCGCATGGCACGTCCGCTTGTGCTTCAGTTGGAGCTGGACCAGAGACCTGTCTCTGAGGAGCTTGTAGCTTACATGGAAGAACTTTCTTCCATGACCGACAAGCTGAGCGTTCAGACGGTTTCAGGCACGGGCGAGAAGAACCTTCCTGTTGTTCGTGTTTGCACACAGGATGGCACTTTAACAGGTCTTGCGTTCCATGGTGTTCCTGGCGGTCACGAGTTCACTTCGTTTGTACTTGGACTCTACAACGCCGCAGGTCCTGGTCAGCCTATTAGTGACGAGGATAAGGCATCCATTGCCGCCATCGAGTCAAAAACGCATCTGCAGGTCTTGGTAGGACTTTCTTGTACCATGTGTCCAGATGTTGTTGTAGCTGCTCAGCGCATTGCTGCGGATAATCCTCAGGTTGCCTGCGATGTCTACGACATCAACCACTTCAAGGAGCTCAAAGACACCTATGATGTCATGAGCGTTCCATGCTTGGTTATCAACGACGGCCAGAAGGTTGACTTCGGCAAGAAGAGCCTCTCTCAGATTTTGTCGCTGATTCCTTAAGATCCATTCGCGTCAAGGAGAGGGAGACGCTAATGAATATGCCGAGAAGATCAACGGTCTTCTCGGCATTTTTTGTGACGTAAGAAGTAAGTGTGTGAAGCTTGTGTAGCGGTGTAAGGTCATGTCACCTTTACAGAGCTTTTTGCTGGTAGAGACCTGCATCGGTAAAGCTCTGAGCGCGATAGTAGGCGCGCGTTCCAATTGAGCTGATGACGTTAAGGCTGGTATAACCCGCCTCAGCTGCGATAGAGGAGGCTTTGGCAAGAAGCTTTTGGCCCAAGCCCTGGTGTTGAGCAGACATTCCTTCCGAGCCCAGCGATAGTGCCTGTCCGTACACGTGGAGCTCTCTGATCATGGCCTGACCTGGCTGTACCAGCAGCTCATTGGTGGTAACATCACATGCGCCAGCGGTCAGTTTGTCCCAGTGGGGAAGTGAAAGCCTACAGAAACCTGCGATTTTATTGTCAGCAGTTACCCACTGCAGGAAGTGCTCGTCACTGACTGCGGTAGCGTAAACAAAGTCTTGAAGGGTAAGTTCTGCGGCTCGTACCTGCTGCTGGTTAATCTCTCTGAAGCGAATCTCCTGCACGCGGTTTGCAACGTCTTCAGCAGCAAGCTCTTGTTCAACCATCTGACGAAGGTTGGTATGTTTGTTTCCCACCAGAATATCGGTGGCACTAATGTCTCTGATCATACGAGAAATGCGCACGTATGGAGGCGTTGCAAGCACGTCTTGAACAAGCACGTCTACCAGCTCATCTTTGGCGTATGGCTGCCATGCACCCTCACGGTATTTCTGGACCAATTGCGTTCCAGATACCAGTGCACAGGGGTAGAGCTTAATCTCATCAGGGAGAAATCCTGGATCAGTGACAAACGTTTTAAAGTCCTGTTTGTCCGCCTCAGGAGTTGCGCCTAACAGGTTAACCATCAGGTGAGAGTGGATTTTAAATCCGTACAAGCGAATCAGCGAGAACGCTCGTTTAATCTGGGCAACGCTCATCTGACGCTGGTTTGCGTCAAGTATTTCTTGGCGCGTACTTTGAATGCCAATTTGAATTTTGGTGCACCCAAGCTGCCTAAACATGCGTAGATTTTCTGGCGTGATGGTATCGGGCCTAGTCTCAATAACAAGACCAACCACACGGGCAGCGGCAGTTTCATTACTGTGTTGCTGTTCTACCAGCTGGTCATACGTGCTCTGCATCTGAGACCACGCGTTTTGGTGAGGCTGACTGGCGTCGTAGAGCTTATGAAAAGCCTGGTTATACGTGGCAGTATCATCTAAGACCGCCGTCTGCTGTTCAGCAACAAAAGAAGAAAGCGCTTCTTCAGAGTTCTGCAAGCCAAACGAGGTATACCAATTCAGGTGCTCTTGGATATGTTGCGGAGCGTTGGGCCACTCGTTGAGTGCGCGGAAGAGCTCTTTGATAAACCAGTATTGGTAGCTCTCTGGATAATCGCTCCAGGTGCCACCGAGCACTATGAGCTCTACTTTGTCGGTTGAGTGGCCCATCTGATGGAGCGCTTGAAGACGAGCAGCAACCTGTACGTATGGATCAAAAAACGTGAGTTCAGCGCGCTGACAGGCAGGCTCGTTAGCAAGATAGCTCTTAGGCATACGCAGATCACACGGGCAATAAA
Source organism: Lancefieldella parvula DNF00906 (assembly GCF_000758945.1). Lineage (GTDB taxonomy): Bacteria > Actinomycetota > Coriobacteriia > Coriobacteriales > Atopobiaceae > Lancefieldella > Lancefieldella parvula_C. The sequence goes on along the minus strand of NZ_JRND01000019.1, from coordinate 1,288 downwards.
TGCAATTACTTGAGCAGGTATGCGGCCTGGTAATCACGGTAATGGTAGCCACGCCAGAAGCGGTGCGACGAGGCTTCATGCGCACAGAGCGGATAAACCTTTCTTCCAGCTCAGGCGTAACATTCCACGATTGCCACAGCTCATCATTGTTCTGCTTGACCTGAAAAAAATAGGGGAGAATTGCTCGTTTAGGAATGAGTTTCTCGCGCTCTGTACTGTGGGCGCTAGAGTCAATTCCGCTGTTGTGCGAGTTAATGAGCATCTCAAGCTGATGCGTATCAAGAGCACCTTGTGAGCTATCTCTGAGCTGCTTCAATATGTCCAAAATGAGTTCATCCATACAAACAGTATAGGCAATAAGGTGAGCTTCTGACCTTTGGGAACAAGGCGATGACGTAAAATCTCTGTATGGATACTTCTTCTCACATAACGCACACTCAATCTATCAGCGCATCTACCGCTGAGCGGCTGAGCTACGTAACCTCTGAGTTTTACTCTCAGCAGACGCAGAGTTTCTCGGCCACACGACAGATGCCTTGGCAGGGGTGGCAGAAGTGCCTGGAAGTCATGCCTCAGCTTTTAGTTGGCGAGAAACCCTCTGTACTTGATGTGGGTTGCGGCAACCTGCGCTTTGCTCGCTTTTTACGCAATGAGGCGGGAATTGTCCCTGCAAAGTATTTTGCTGTAGATAATTGCAAGCCACTGGTAGAGAGTGGTGAGGCAGACATTCATATCTCTGAGCTGGCATTTATTGAATTAGATGTGATAAAGAGTCTGCTTGATAACACGCTTTCTTCGCGGCTGATCATTCCGCCTTGTGATTTAGTGGTTGCATTTGGTTTTTTGCATCATGTACCAGGGGCACAAAAGAGAATCCAGCTTCTACGCACTCTGTTAGATAAGACTAAACCTGGCGGCTTTGTGTGCGTTTCTTTCTGGCAGTTTATGAACAGCCAAAAACTTGCTGCTAAAGCTCAAGAAATCACTGCTCAGGGACTGCGTGCGCTGGGTATAGATGCATCAGAACTTGAGGAGCATGACTATCTGATTGGCTGGCAAGATAAGGCGGATACCTGGCGCTATTGTCATCACTTCTCGCAAGAGGAACTTGATGAGCTTCTTGGAAGCCTTGGCTCTGACGTGCAAGTTTATGCGCAATTTAGTGCAGATGGCAAAGATAACAATCTTAATCGCTATGTGATTTTGCAACGTGTATAACTGTCCAGACAATATCTTGCTAAAAATGACCTCGTACAAGATAATCCCCCGCACAGAAATTGAACTGCCT
>NZ_JRND01000018.1:0-2765 GCF_000758945.1 Lancefieldella parvula DNF00906 | reverse complement strand
ATATGGAGGCTCTTTTGCTAGTTCTTGAGTGAATTGAGTGGAGCGGGGAAGCGACCGCCGCGGTGTGCAAGCACCGTACCCGCAAACTGGTTGACCGGCATGATGGGCGCGGATCCAAAGAGGCCACCAAACTCCAGGACGTCGCCCTCGTTGTAACCGATAGCTGGGATAACACGGACCGCCGTGGTCTTGGTGTTGATGACGCCGATGGCCATCTCATCTGCGATGATGCCCGCGATGGTTTCCACAGAGGAATCACCAGGAATAGCAATCATGTCTAAACCAACGGAGCACACTGAGGTCATTGCCTCGAGTTTCTCGAGAGAAAGCGCACCGTCTTGAGCTGCGCGAATCATGCCCGCGTCCTCGGAGACCGGGATGAATGCGCCGGACAGGCCGCCAACGCTTGACGACGCCATGACGCCGCCTTTCTTGACGGCATCGTTGAGCAGTGCAAGTGCGCAGGTGGTTCCGGGGCCACCACATTCGCCAACGCCGATGAGCTCCAGAATCTTAGCGACGGAATCGCCAGCTGCAGGGGTAGGCGCAAGACTGAGGTCTACGATGCCCTTCTCGACACCCAGGCGCCTTGAAGCCTCGCGGCTCATCAGCTCGCCTGCGCGGGTAATCTTGAATGCGGTCTGCTTGATCTTCTCGGCAACGTCCATGAGGTTTGCGGAGTCGGGAAGTTCGGCGAGGGCTGCAGCCATGACGCCAGGACCGGAAACGCCCACGTTAATGACGGCGTCCGCCTCTCCGCTGCCGTGGACCGCGCCGGCCATGAAGGGGGAGTCCTCCACCATGTTGGCAAAAACGACCAGCTTAGCGGCACCGTAGCACTGAATGTCGGTGGTGCGACGAGCGGCTTCAAGCACGGTTTCTGCCATGAGCAGGACGGCGTCCATGTTGATGCCTGCGCGCGTAGACGCAACGTTTACCGAGGAACAGACGCGCGATGTGGTGGCCAGCGCCTCGGGGATGGATGCGATGAGTCGGCGGTCGGCGTCGCCAAGACCCTTGTGGACCAGCGCCGAGAAGCCACCCAAAAAGTCGATGCCCAGCGTCTCGGCCGCGCGGTCAAGCGTATGAGCAAGCGGGGTCAGGTCTTGCGCCGAGGTACATGCCGCAATCTGTGCGATTGGCGTGACGGAAACGCGCTTGTTGGCAATGGGGATGCCGTATTCGCGTTCCAGGTCCTCGGCCACGGACACCAGGTGCTCGGCCTGGCGAGTGATGCGGTCGTAGACCTTCTGGCACATGCGATCCAGGTCCTCGTCTGCGCAGCTATTGAGCGAGATGCCCATCGTAATGGTACGCAGGTCAAGGTTTTGCTCGCTGACCATGGCAAGGGTCTCGACGATTTCTTGTGGTGTGATATTCATGCGCGTCCTCTCGGAATGCGGTTGTCGTGCGAGCGCCGGGGCGCAGGTGCAGCTTGCGTGCGGTATCGGGGTCCAGGTGCGGTTGTCGTGTGGAGACAGCGTCTGGCTTTTGGCGGACGACCAGCCGCAGGGGTTTCTCGACTATTATACTTAAGCAACAACGACAAACGGGGCAAGTTGCGAGGTAACGTGGCAGAAAAAGTCACCCTAAAAACGATTGCGCGCGAGGTGGGGCTGTCGCCCGCCACGGTTTCGCTGGTGCTGAACGGCCGGCCGGTGCGCGTGAGCGACGAGAACCGGCGCCGCATCCTCGACGTTGCCCGCCGCGAGCACTACATCCCCAACCAGATCGCAAGAAGCCTGGTCACGCAGCATACGCAGACGCTGGGGCTAATCGTGCCGAATATCGAGAGCCGGTTTTTCTCGTCGTTTGCAAAGATGCTGGAGATGAAGTGCCGCCGCCGCGGGTACGCGCTGTTCATCACCAACTCGGATAACAGCACGTCAAATGATGCGGACCTTGTGCGACTGCTGGTTAATCGCGGCGCTGACGGCATCTTTATCATCACGTCCGACGAGGTAGAAGCCTCGAAGCAGCTCATCGCCGACTTGGAACAGCTGCCCGTGCCGTACGTCATGGTGGACCGTACCATCGACGCGCTTGACTGCGATAAAGTCACGTTCAACAACGAGCTCGGCGGCTATCTGGCCACAAAATACCTGCTAGACCACGGTCATCGCCGGATCGCGTGCATGGTCAACACCGCCTCCAACACCGGCTGCGCGCGCCTCAACGGCTACGTTCGCGCACTTGGCGAGAAGGGCCTGGAGCTTGATCAGTCGCTTGTGCTGACCAGCGATTATTACATTCCTGATGCTTATCTTGCAGCTCAGCAGCTGATTCGCGTGAACGCTACGGCTGTTGTTGCGACGTCGGACAACATTGCGCTTGGGCTATTGCGCTACCTGTATGAGCGCGGCTTGCATGTTCCGCGCGATTATTCCGTTGTCGGATACGATAACAGCATTTCAGACGCACTGTTTGAGCCGGCGCTGACCTCGATTGAGCAAAATGTTGATGAACTTTCTGACGCTGCGCTTTCGATTATGTTCCGTCGTCTGGGTGAGCTTGGGGCGGATGTTGTTCAGAGAGCTGCGACGCAAGTAGCTGCGACGCAATCAGCTGCGACGCAATCAGCTGCGACGCAATCAGCTGCGACAGGCAAAAATAACGGCATCGAAGCGCAGGATGATAGCGCGTCAATCCAGATAATCCTTGAGCCGCGCATGATTGAGAAGAATAGCGTGCGTCTTTTGGGTTGCTAATCAGATTTCTGCATATTTGTTCAATAAAATACATTTCTATGAATACGTAATTTTTGA
>NZ_JRND01000017.1:0-124405 GCF_000758945.1 Lancefieldella parvula DNF00906 | reverse complement strand
GCATTTTTTACCACTTTGGTGTGTATACGCTTTACATGGGCACCATTTTGGTTGCATTTTGGCATTGTGGGTACTGTTGGGGGATTGTTTTGCTGCTTAAAAGACAGCTTAAGCGTCTCTCAGGAAAGAAATTTCAAGAAATCTCACAGTGATAAAACGTTTTATCACTTAGAGTATTATTTGAAACATAGCCGAAGCATCATACTGTTATGTATGTGTTGTTTTATGCGTGCCCAGTTGAGTGCGAACAAAACAAACGCTCAGGTGATGGAAGCAACGAGGTTGCCTAACCTGCGTAAACGCGCAGATAGCAGCCCAAGAAAAGGAGGAGCACATGGCTCAGCCCGTGTACGGCACACCTTGGCAGACCCTGAATCAGCCTGTATCTGAGGACGAGCTTGCCGGCGTCGATAGGTATTGGCGCGCAGCTAACTACCTGTCTGTTGGTCAGATTTATCTTCGCAGCAACCCTCTTATGAAGGACGGTTTCTCTCGCGAGGACGTTAAGCATCGCCTGGTTGGCCACTGGGGAACCACCCCAGGTCTGAACTTCCTGTTCGGCCACGTAAACCGCTTCATCCGCGACCATAACCAGAACACCATCTTCCTCATGGGCCCTGGTCACGGTGGACCTGCAGGTACCGCACAGTCCCTGCTCGACGGCACTTATCGCGAGACCTACCCATTCATCACCGACGATGAAGAGGGCCTCCAGAAGTTCTTCCGCCGCTTCTCTTACCCAGGCGGAATTCCTTCCCACTACGCACCTGAGACTCCAGGTTCCATCCACGAGGGCGGCGAGCTGGGCTACGTCCTCTCCCACGCATACGGCGCTGTCCTGGACAACCCATCCCTGCTGGCAGTCGCTGTTGTCGGCGACGGCGAGGCAGAGACCGGCCCACTTGCAACTTCTTGGCAGACCAACAAGTTCATGGACCCACTGACCGATGGTATCGTTCTCCCAATCCTGCACCTCAACGGCTACAAGATTGCTAACCCAACTATCCTGGCTCGTATTTCCGACGGTGAGCGCGACGAGTTCTTCCGCGGCATGGGCTACCACCCATATAACTTTGTTGCTGGCTTTGACGACGAGGACCACGCATCCATCCATCGTCGTTTCGCAGCTCTTCTCGAGGCTGTCTTCAACGAGATCTGCGCTATCAAGACTCGCGCAGCCGCAGGTGACGCATCCCGTCCTTACTACCCAATGATCATCTTCCGCACCCCTAAGGGTTGGACTTGCCCTCCTTACATCGACGGCAAGAAGACCGAGGGCTCTTGGCGCGCACACCAGGTTCCACTGGCATCCGCTCGCGACACCGAGGCTCACTTCCAGGTCCTTCGCGACTGGATGGGCTCCTACAAGCCAGAGACTCTCTTCACCGAGAAGGGCGCAATCCGTCCAGAGGTTACCGCTTTCATGCCTAAGGGCGACCTCCGCCTTGGCGCTAACCCTAACGCAAACGGTGGCGCAATCCGCCGCAACCTCGTCCTTCCTGACGCAAAGAAGTACGAGATCCCAGTTGCCGAGAAGGGCCACGGCTTTGGTGCTACTGAGGCAACGCGCGTCCTTGGCGAGTATACCGCTGAGCTCATCAACAGCAACCGCTCCGAGTTCCGTATCTTTGGACCTGACGAGACTGCTTCCAACCGTCTGCAGCCTTCCTTCCAGGTAACCGACAAGCAGTGGTTCGGCGGCTTCAACGATGACTTTGAGAACGACGAGCACATCTCCCCAGTTGGTAACGTTATCGAGCAGCTTTCCGAGCACCAGTGCGAGGGTCTGCTTGAGGGCTATACCCTGACCGGCCGCCACGGTATCTGGTCCAGCTACGAGTCATTCGTTCACATCGTTGACTCCATGATCAACCAGCACGCTAAGTGGCTTGAGGCTACCGTTCGCCACATCCCATGGCGCAAGCCTATCTCCGCTCTCAACCTGGTTCTTTCCAGCCACGTTTGGCGCCAGGACCACAACGGATTCTCTCACCAGGATCCTGGTTTTGTTGACATCATGCTTAACAAGAGCTTCAACAACGACCACATCACCAACATCTACTTCCCAGCAGATGCTAACCTCCTGCTTGCAGTTGGCGAGAAGTGCTACACCTCCACAAACTGCATCAACGCAATCTTCGCTGGTAAGCAGCCTGCTCCAACGTGGGTAACTCTCGACGAGGCTCGCGAGGAGCTTGCAGCTGGTGCTAAGGAGTGGAAGTGGGCTTCCAACGCTGAGGCTGGCGAGGAGGACATTGTCCTCGCATCCTGCGGCGATGTTCCAACCCAGGAGCTTCTGGCAGCTCTTGACATGCTTGGCAAGCTGGGCATCAAGGCTCGCTTCGTCAACGTTGTTGACCTGCTCAAGATCCAGAACGCTTCCGAGAACGACGAGGCTCTCTCCGACGAGGAGTTCACCAAGCTCTTCTCCGCAGACAAGCCAGTTCTCTTCGCATTCCACGCCTACGCTGGTTCCGTCCGTCGCTTGATTTGGAACCGTCCAAACCACGACAACTTCAACGTTCACGGCTACGAGGAGCAGGGTTCCACCACAACTCCTTACGACATGCTGCGCCTGAACAACATGGACCGTTGGGCACTTGCTGCTGACGCTCTCCGCATGATTGACGCTCAGAAGTGGGCAGATCAGATTGACGAGTGGGAGAAGTTCCGCACCGAGGCCTTCGAGTTTGCTGTCGAGAAGGGCTATGATCACCCAGCATTTACCGACTGGTCTTGGCCAGACGCTTCCGATGCTGATCAGGCAATCTCCGCAACTCAGGCAACCGCCGGCGACAACGAGTAACACGTCGCGACCGCGAGCGCCGCACGGCGCAACCGCGCTAGCTGCGAGCGACGTGCGTGCTACGTACGAGCCGCGAGCGCCGCGCGTGCTAGCTGCGCAAACGTGCCTTCCGCCCGGTATCCACTTCGTGTGGGTACCGGGTTTTCTTGTGCAAAAGCGCTGCTAGCAGACGGGGTTTCTCGCCAGGCGGGCGGCGCGCGCGGTGTGCGTTCAATGCGCCCGGGTATGCGCCCGACGCGCGCCTGATTTCTGCAAAGAATCTGTAAATTCTGCCTGAAAACGTAAAAGAAACTGTGGATTTGCCTGATTTCGTCAAAGAATCTGTATCTGAAATACAGATTCTTTGCACTTTTCAGGCGCGCTTTGAAGTATGTCCGAAGCTGATTTCGAAAGCCCCTTCATGAGAGCTCTCATGGAGCCTGATTCTCTCGCCTTGTTTGAGTAATTTGGGACGTAACTGCGCCCGCGCACCCAGGTGGTAAAAAATGCGTTTAGTTGGGGAATACAGGTTTCTGCATACAACGTTTCCCCAGATAAAAGTTTTTGAGGCGGTAAAAAATCGTCTTAGTTGGGGATAAATCGACCAATTTTAAGTTTTCATCCCCAACTAAACGCATTTTTTACCTTTTTCGGCACATAATTTTGAGGTCAAAAATTACGTATTCATAAGAATGCATTTTATTACACAAATATGCAGAAATCTGATTAGCGAACTAAAGAACGCACACTATTCTTCTCAATCATGCGCGGCTCAAGGATTATCTGGATCGAAGCACCATCGTCCACCAACTCACCTGCGCTTTTCTGACCCGCTCCGTCAACCTTTGCAGCGACACCCGCGTCGCCGCCGCTACCCGCGCTACCCGCGCGCGGCGCGACCGGCACGCTCGTCCAGCTTGGCGCGAACGGCAGCCTTGAACGCGGCAGCGTCCGTCATCCACGGAACGTGCTTGCCGCCGATAATATTGAACGGCTCGTCGCCCTTGGCAAGTAGGTACACCAGCGCTGGGCGAGGGTCGTCGTAAGCTGCGGAAACTGCCTCGTAAATGGCGTCGTAGCGGTCAAGGATAATCTTGTGCGCGGCGCCCTCGGGCGTGGCCTCGGCCATCTGCGCGCAAATCACCGCAGGATCTTCCATGTTGCAGTCCTCGGTGGTGTAAATCATCAAGTCCGCCCACTTGGCTGCTTCTTCCGGCAGCTCTTGGCGACGGTTGTACGCCTTACCGCCTACGGCCCCCATGACCACATAGCGGCCATAACCAGGGAATTCCTTGGACGTTGACGAGAAAAGCTTCTGGTAGGAAAGCTTGTTGTGGGCGTAGTCGACCAAGCCCGTAACTTTGTTATCGGGCGAGCTCAGCAGCTCCATGCGACCTGGCACCTTAACGTTCATCAAAGGAAGCACAGCGTCCTTCTCGCGAATGCCCAGGTAGTCGGCAACGGTGATTGCCGCAAGAGCATTCTCCACGTTAAAGAGGCCGGACATAGGCAGCGCGGCGGCGCTGGTCCAGGTTGGCGCGTGTACGGTAAACGTGACCATGCCCTGGTGAGGGGTAATGTCGTCCGCCCAAACGGTAGCGTCGGAATCGGTTGTAGAGAAAGTTAAGACCTTCTCGCACCTCTGTGCCCGCTTCATGACCTGGTCAAACATCATGGTGTTCTTGTTGATGACGGCCACGCGAGCAAGATCAAAAATCTTCAACTTGCTCTCAAAGTAATCTTCAAAAGTAGGGTGTTCAACAGGGGAAATGTGATCGGTTCCAATGTTTAGGAACACCGCGACGCTCAGATTGAGGCCAACCGTACGGTCGTACTTGAGTCCCTGGCTGGAAATCTCCATGTCAACGTAGGGGAGGCCAGCGTCCGCGGCGTGCTTGAGATGGCGCCACAGCTCAGGAGCCTCGGGCGTGGTGTTGTGCGCCGGCTGAGTGTCTTTGCCGTCAAACACCTCAATACCGCCAATCACGCCGCACTTGGAGTACGGCTCGTCGCCGTCAAGAATAGCGCGCAGCATATACGAGCAGGTAGACTTGCCTTTTGTACCCGTAATGCCGATGGTGGTGAGCTTCTTGTCGGGATGTCCCGCAACGCCTGCGGCCGCGTAGGCCATGGCAAGGCGCACGTCATGCACGCAAATAGCGGCTACGTTTGGCGCCACTGACTGCAGATCTTCCGCAAGCGACTGCTGGCAGAGGTACGCAACAGCCCCAGCCTCCACCGCGCTTGCCAGATACGCTGGCGAGAAGTGCGCACCCTTGCAGACAAACAGCGAGCCAGGGGTGACCTCACGAGAATCGCTTGCAACATCGGTAAGCTGTACGTTTTGATCCACCGCGTCAAGATTCGCGGTGGTGTACTCGATGTTCTTGCTGGTAAAGAGCGCCAGGAGCTCGTGTAATGTCATCCTCAAAAGTCCTTCTATAGCTGTTTGGCGCAAGCACAGCGCCCCAAAGACAGTATAAATAGTTTAGCCGTCTGACCCCACTTGTGCTGGCGACAGTGCAACTTTCTTGGCTTTTGTACGCAAGCCTTATACCTTTATGGCGAGAAAATCGTCAATCTTGCTTGACGTAGAGAGTGCTGCGAGGTATAGTACTTGTTCGCGCATAAGCGCATGCATTGCGGGGTGGAGCAGTCTGGTAGCTCGTCGGGCTCATAACCCGAAGGTCGTAGGTTCAAATCCTGCCCCCGCGACCATAAGAATTTCAAGCCCGCCCTCGGCGGGTTTTTTGTTAGCAATCACCACCGCTCAGACGGCTGTTTTAGCAGGCAGTTGGGCAAGCCATCAACGCTGCATCCGCACAGGAAAACGGTCCTCTACGCATCAAATCCAAACTGCAGCAATCGTTGCAACCTCAGCTCAAGACCCTTGTGATGATCGTAAGAATCCAGCATACGTTGATACTTCGGGGCAGCAGGAGCCAGCTTTTCTACCAGCGCATCTGTTGTCTGCCTCACTGAGCGCAGGGGCTCAGGATGGTTTTTACCTTCGTTTTCTCCGCTTGCAATGCACCAGCGAATGTCCGAACGCACATGACTCGTATCAAAAGTTTCAACAAAATCAGGGAACCACGTGCTTGGGCTTGCCAGAAGATACTGGTCAAAGTGGCAGGTAGTCTGCATCTCAAAGAGGCTGCACAGACCCGACAAAGAATAGCCCAGAAGTGTAAGAGGACACGTATCCTCTGCGGTATGAGTAGCTAGAGCAGCGTACTTCTCGACAGCTGGAAGTACGACGTCAGATAGAAATTCTCGTCCAAATCCTCCAAAATTTGGAGCCTCAGTCCGCACGCTTGATGCTGGCCAAGGGGAATAGCAGTCTTGATTAGACGGCGCAGTAATGACAAGGCATTGGGGGAGCTTGGTCGCGTCAAGTTTCCCGGAAGCAAGAAGCGCAGCTATCTTTGGCATCAGCAGGGAACCATGGAGAACAACAAGAAGACCAGGAACCGCGGAGCGTTCTCCGATAGTGATTGTATTGTCTGGTAGAGCTGATAAATCCATGAAGTTCCTCGTCTGACCTCGTCTGTTATTGCCTGTTGGTGCCGACATCGTCTCGCAGGAGCCGCCTCGCGAAGAGCATCCCACAGAGGGATGTAGGTATTTTAAGCATTTCTCAACTCGAAGTCTTCTCACAACTCAAAATGTAAGATATAGTTAACTTTCAAAAAATTCCGCTGCTTCTGCGTAACGCGCATTGTGCGTTGTACGTTGTGCGCAAAAACGCAGCGTTACTTTAGAGGGGTATTGTATGATAAGAAAAGCCGGACCGTTCCGTCTTTTCATGGGAGTTCTCGTCGCAATTCTGGTGGCGAGTATTGTAATAACTTCAACGATGGGCGCCATCGGCGTGTCCTTGCAAGACGCATACGCCGTGCTGACACATCATCTTTTTGGCATGCCGCTACCGGAAGCCTTAGCTGCAGGAGGACCTGTCGAGAAGGTCGTTTGGTCGCTGCGCTTTCCCCGCATCATCTTAGGAGTGGTAGCCGGAGCCGGTCTTGCGCTTGCGGGCGTTGTTATGCAGGCATCGGTTCAAAACACCTTGGCTGAGCCGTATATTTTGGGCATTTCATCAGGAGCTTCGTGTGGAGCCACCTGTGCCATCATGCTTGGAGCCGGCGCGGTACACGTTGTGGGAATTTCTTCGGTGCCGCTGTTCTCGTTTATTGGCTCAACAATTGCCACGATTGGCGTTTTGTTGCTGGCGTCTACCGGCGGACATATGACGTCGTCAAAGCTTGTTCTCTCGGGCATGATTTTGAATGCTCTGTTCACGGCGCTGTCTAATTTCATCATTACTATCGCCGCTAATGCTGAGGGCATGATGGATCTGAAGTTTTGGACCATGGGCTCCTTGGCACGAGCAAGCTGGGGAAATGTTGGCGTTTCCGTTGTTGTAGTACTTCTCGTCAGTGTGTTTTTCCTCACGCAGTTCCGCTCACTCAATGTGCTTCTGATGGGAGACGAGGCTGCAACAACGCTTGGCCTCAATACCAATTTGTGCAGATGGGCATACCTGACCATTTCTGCGCTTATGGTTGGCACATTGGTTTCATCAGTAGGAACCATCGGTTTTGTTGGTCTTATCATTCCGCATATTGCGCGCTCGTTTGTTGGGTCCGATCACCGAAGGCTGGTTCCAACTGCGCTGGTACTAGGAGCTATTTTCATTCTCTGGGCAGATGCCTGTGCTCGAACCATCCTAGGCAACGCCGAAGTTCCTATTGGCATTCTGACCGCTGTTGTTGGTGCGCCGTTCTTTGTCTACATCATGGTTGCACGTAACTACAGCTTTAGGGATGGTGAGTAGCATGCGCCTTGAAGTGCAAAATGTTTCGGTCACCATTCACAACAAGCCGATTGTAAAGGACGTCTCGCTTAACGTGGCAGATGGCGAGTTTGTGGGCATCCTTGGTCCTAATGGATCAGGCAAGTCAACGCTTTTGCGAGCAATTTATGGCCTTGGTCATCGCTATGACGGCCAGATTTTGTGGGACGAGCGCGACGCCACTGAGATATCCCGACGTGACTTTGCGCGTAAGGTTGCAGTTGTAAGCCAGTTCAACTCTCTGTCCTTTGACTTTACCGTTCGCGAGATTGTGTCGCTGGGACGCAGTCCTCATCAGTCGGCGCTGTCAAAAGAAACCGACCACGACGAGTCAATCGTTTCTGACGTTATTCAGAAAGTTGGCCTTTCTCGCTTTGAAGATCGCTCTTTTGCCACGCTTTCAGGTGGCGAGAAACAACGTGTCATGTTGGCTCGTGCGTTGGCTCAGGAACCAGAGTTTTTGGTGCTTGATGAGCCTACTAATCACCTTGATATTACGTACCAGATTGATATTTTGCGACTTGTTCGCAATCTTGGTATCAGCTGCCTGGCTGTTTTGCATGACATTGTGATGGCAGCTCACTATGTCGACCGCCTGTATTTTTTACAAGAGGGTTCCATTGTTTCCGAGGGTTCGCCTGAGGACATTGTGACCCCTAAGCTACTTGCTGATGTGTATGGCGTTGAGGGCATGGTCCGCCCATCAACTGCTGGAAACGGCATCAGCATTGATTACGTGTATTAATCGCCTGTTGAGTATCAACAGATGAATGAAAGGATATCCTATGGATCCTCGTGTAAGTTCAAATCTCTTTACGAGAAGGAATTTTTTGAGCATTGCAGCAGGATTTGCTGCAACTGCTGCTGGACTGGGTCTGACTGCATGCAACAATGCAACGTCTAGTCCATCTACCCCTGCTACTGAAGAAAAGAAGTCGGCCAATACGAGCTATCCCGTATCGTTCAAGCTCTATGACGGTGACGGCAACGAGTTTGAGGCCAAGTTTGACAAGGCCCCTGAGAGTGTTGTTACCCTGACAGACTCTGCAGCCGAGATTCTGCTGCGTTTGGGTCTTGGCTCCAAGATTATTGGCACCATCAAGCCTGACGCACCAATGCCTTCAGATATTGCTGACGAGTATGCGAAAATTAATCAGCTGGGCGATAAGAAGAGCCTTTCTCGCGAGGTTGTTGTTGCCGCTAATCCAAACCTTATTGTGGGACGTTCCCGTCTCTTCACTTCAAAGGACCAGACTTCTCCAAAGGACTATGCTGACCTTGGCATTTCTGTCTATACTCAGCTTGCATCTTCTGAGCAGGGCGATCCAACGCTTGCCGGAATTATTTCTGACATTAAGAATCTTGGATCCATCTTTGACGTTCAGAGCAACGCTGACACTTATACCGCTGACCTTCAGAAGCGCCTTGACGCCATTAACGAGCGAGTTAAGGCTCACGAGAAAGATGCAAAGAAGACTGTACTGGTTATGACCAACCTCAAGGACGGCACGTTTGGTCTCTTTGGAGGTAGCGAGAAGAGCCTTGAGTTTACTATCATCGACCAGCTTGGAGCTACTCCTGCGACAACTCAGTCTGCAAACGGCCTGACGTATGAAAATCTGATTAAGTTCAACCCTGACGTCATTATTTATGTCACCGCAGAGCGCAATAAAGCAACTGACGCTGTAGCTAAAGACACCCTTCTGGGCGAGAGCTCCCTGCAGAACGTCCCCGCTATTGCCAACAAGAGCATCGTAGAGATTCCATACTCAGAGTACATCGATTACTCGCCACGCGCATTTGATTCTGCCGAGAAGATCCTTGAGGCTCTGTATCCTCAGAAATAGATGTATTTGAACATGCGCGCTATTTAAGTATGCGTATTGCACAGACCAAGCAGGGACTTTGTTTCCTGCTTGGTCTTATCTTTTAGGGCTTCGCGCTAATTTCTCAGTCTTGTTTGGTGATTTGATTAATCTGTGTAAGATTTCCATTGACCACAATCGAAAGCAGCAGGTTTAAATTTTGCTCCGCAATCATAAGGATTACACATTTGTTACTGACGGATTTCGTTAGGCTTTGACAAAATTTTTCTTTAATTAAATTACTTCAAAAAATATATTTGATACTACTCAAGAGAAAGTATATATCTTTTTAATTGTAACTCTGATTTGATATAAAATCTCCGTATGAGCTTGAAAATGTATTGTTCATTGTTACTATTTGTAAAAGTTTTATCCTGGTTGACTTTTTGAATAGAGTTTACCATCGCCAGGCCTTTCTGTTGATATCAATATAAAGTTGAAGGGCTGAAGGTGATTCATAGAGAATGTGGACTTTAATACTCGGAAGCTAACATATTGTTTTTTAGATATAAGTGATATTGATATTTTCTATTATTTTGTATTGCAAGAATTTAAAAGCGTAGTGGATTAAAATAGAAAGATACAAGGAAGATTTTGTTGAATAGCTTATAAAACAGAGTGACGTCAAGATATCAAAAGATACCTTTGTCCTTACTTTTTAATTTATGTTGCTAGTAAGTGGATTATTAATAACCGCGATGAAATGAATTTTATTGAGTTTAACGTAGACTTCCAATCTATTAAAATGTCTGCTGTCGTTATAATGAATTAGTTGACAGACGAATAATTATAAACCGTTATTTTAAGGAGGACACATGGAGACAGTGAATACTCTGTTAGGTATTGTGGTCTCTTTACTATCAATATTTGCAACCATTCAATCATATAAAAACAAAAAAGAAATTAAGCGCTTATACAATCTCTACGAAGGCAACACTCAAAAAGCATATGGTAATGGCAATAACCAAATAATAGGCTCGGATAATCGGGTGGTCGACCATGGCGAATGATAAGCAAACTGCCGTAGGAAGTCATAATATCCAAGCTGACGGCAACAATAATAATATTATTGTTGACAGTTTGATTGTGTCGGGACAACGTCCTTTGACGCATAGTCTGATATACGATTTGCTTGGTATCGTATATCCTAATTCAAAAAGTACTAACTATTCTCTGCAGGATCCTGTCCCAATGAAGGATAAACTGCGTTTTAACAATGCTATGAAATACATCTATATCATTGATAATCACTCGAATGATTATGCTCAGGTCGATTTTGTGATGAAAGATTATCCAGATAGCGAGAATATTATTAAGCACCTCAGAGACATGTTTTTAGACGTCGCTGAGTTTGATAAAGATGGTTATCCATGTGTAAGTAATGGGGATAATCAACTGGACAGTATTAAAGAAAATTTGAAAGAGACAATTGTTTTTGATTCTCATTTCGATAATGAAAAATACACAGATGAGCAGATAGAGCAGTTCTGTATTGCCCTTATTGCATGTGGTATATCTAAGTGTAAAATTCTAGAAAAGCCAGCTTGATATGTTATTACTTGATCGAAACAATGAACCGGCAAACACGGTTTATTATTTAGCAGCCTTGGTTTTTAGTTATGTCGAAAAGCATGAAGGAACAGATGCTTCGAGTTTATATCAAAGCATCTGTTCTGAAATTATCGGCAGGAAAGTCAATTATGATTTCTTTTTGATGTCTCTCGATTTCTTATTTCTGATGGGACGCATTAAGGTTGATGAGAAAGGAGGCTTGCATGTTTATTAAGTCTTTACGTATTTGCAATACCGCAACTGGTGTGATTATGCGTGAGGTTTTCTTTCATCGAGGAGCTAATTTCGTTGTAGATACAGAAGGATCAGAAAAACACAATAAGGTAGGAAAAACAACTTTTCTTAAACTCATCGATGTTTTAATGGGAGCTAGCGAAAAAAAATATGTCTATGTGGATCAGGAGACCAATAATGAGGTCAGTGAGCTTCGTGACATCATTGTTGAGAAGCGGATTGCAGTTGAAATGACGCTTGTTTGGAATCTAAATGAGCCACAGGGTAGGAGCGTCGACCTTAAAGTAGAGCTTTTCCCGAGAGGCCATTACTTCATCGATGACGAACAAGTCTCTCCAGACAAATATCGCCAACGTTTGAATGAGCTTCTATTCGGAATTAAAAACAACATCCCCACGTTTAGACAATTAATTCACTCATTTGTAAGAGTTTCAGTAGCAGGAGATAGTAATGTTTTCTTGCATAATTTGATTCGTACTACTAGTAATGCGACGTATCGAAGTGTATATAACTTCCTGTTCAATATTTCTGATCCAGCGCTAGATAATGAGCTAAGCAAACTTAATAGTGAGCTTAATCGGATACAGGAGGCTATACGACGCTATAAGCAGGTGAATCGAGCAAATGATCTTGATCAGCAACGTCAAGTGTTGCTCGCATTGGAAACTAATTACTGTAAGACAAAATCAAAGATAGACGACATTTTAAATGTCGATGATTATAAAAATAATCGAGACATCATTATGGCTGCTCGTACAAAATATACGAAACTTACTGATGAGCTTAACGAGCTTGATTACCAGATTGAGCGAAATGACGAAGCTTTAAAATCAGCGCGATCCGAGAAGGAGAGAACAGTCAATCTTGAGTTATCTCAGAGATTTTTTGAGGAGGTATGTTCCATGCTTCCCGAAATCAATAAAACGTTTGAGGAAATGGTTAAATTCAATAATAAGTTATGTGACAACAAAATTTTATATTTTGCAGAGAATGATGAAAGGCTGCGACATAAGAAAGAGGAGCTTATTCAAAAGCGTGAAAAGCTTCTCAATGAGAACAGTCAATATCTATCTTTAGTGACAAAAGACAGGATTGGGGAATATGAACAGCTTTCAAGCACATTGATGCAGCAGGGGCAAGAGATAGGAAGGCATGAGGAAATCATTGATACGCTGGAACGCTTTGAAAAAAGGCTCCAGGATATTCAAAAGGATATAGACAATTATTCTACAGGAGGATTAGCGCGTAAGGGAGAGAGCGAAGATTATCAATCGATGATGAACTCCTTTAACAGTTTCTTTACTCCTCTCGCTCAAAAGATTAATGGTGAGAATCCAATCTTGGTATATTCACCTGACACAAAGAAGTTCCCTGTGTCGATTGCTGAGATATCAGGATCGAGCACAGGTACTAGAAAATCTCTAATTGCGGCTTTTGATCTTGCCTATCAACAGTTCGTAATTGCTAATAATCTTCATACTCCTCGATTTATTGTGCACGACGTAGTTGAAACTGTCGAAGGGGAAAATCTTAGCGCTATCGTGAAAGCTGCAAACAGTATTGACGCGCAATACATAGTTGCAACACTAAAAGAAAAACTTGATTCTTCTGAGATATCGGACGACATACAACATGAGTTGCAAATTCTGCAGCTTGCCGACAATGACAGGCTGTTCGAAGGTAAATCGGTTGAAGCAGCGGAGAAGTAAGCTATTTCTGAGTTTCAGTATCTTGGCCACAGCATTTTTCTCAGGCTTAGAAGCTCGGGGAGCTTTCTTTAAAACCTACCTCTTTTTGTTGATACAGTTACTGTAGCGTTAATAAAAGGGTTTTTTTTGGAGCATATCATCAGAAGCTCATAATGCCGTAGCGAATAATGTTGACCTCGACGAAGCAGAAGCTAACGGAATGTGCTCGAAGCGTTTCTGGTCACATTATTCTGGGTTATGACGTGTACTTTTCATCCGGGGGAGATATCTAAGAATACAATCTTCCTCTACTCATGGCGATGAAATTAATACTGCTCAAATTATATGTTTAGCCCCCTTTAGGACCTCGACGTTCTTCTGCTTTATGAATGAGGAGATTGACTTTTGTATCCTCTGAAATTCTCTCTTATGATTGTTTATCCTCGTTTGTTGCCTCCGCTACTAGAAGAATTTCAAAACTACTATCTGCGAGTTTTTGTTTTCCGTTTGGATAAACACTCTTTGAGAGCTGATTATAAATCGTTTACCTAAAAATATATAAAAATTAGTAACTGTTGGTAAAGGCGCAGTAAGATTGTGGAGCATTATTAAAATTCAGGTCTAGGAGGGTCTTTATGGGATGTTCTGTAACACAACGTGTTGATCAAATAAAACAGCCCAGAGGAGGATATCTCAAGTCTAAAGATTTTGATGAAATAATTCTTGGACCTGGCATTGAAGAGTTGAATAAAGAAGAAAATATTGAACCCAATCTTGTGGGTACTGCTGTGGAATATCTTACGCATTTCATGACAGGAGCTTCTCCTGACAATGCTTTTTATATTTCGATAATAGGTGCTCGTCTAATTGGTAAAGAAACAGAAGCAGAGGCACTTCTTAAAAAAGTTAAAGGATTAGATGATAATTCCATTGTTAGTGCATTGAAATTAACAGGATTTGATTCTTGTTTTAGAGGAGGATTCTCTACTTATAAGCCTATAGAGCAAATAGAACCTGACAACGCCACAATTGAAAATGTAAGAACAATGGTAAATAGATCTCTTCATTTTTTTGATGTTTATGGGCCAAAGGTTTTGGATGGATTTACATTTAGGGGTGGCTATACCGAAACTGTTAATTCAGGTGACGGTGATTTTACAACGAAAGATACTATTTGGGATTTTAAGGTACTGAAGGGCAAAATAAAGTCAAAGCATACACTTCAACTGCTTATGTATTGGAGAATGGGTTTAAATTCAATACATCTAGAATTTAATGATCTTAAGTACCTGGGATTTTATAATCCGAGGTTAAATAAGGTTTATCGTATTGAAGTTGATAAAATACCAGAAGAAATAATTAATGAGGTTGATCACGTAGTTATAGGTTATTAGTAGGTTCATTAAGATATTCAAGTTAGGAAAGAGATTCCTAAACAGATAGAAGAGTCCTTATGAACTATGTCCAAAAAGTTCCTGTTGCTATTTGTGGTGTTGCATTAGGTTTTGCGGCACTTGGAAATCTTTTTAAGACTTCTTTCGAGGGTCTTTATCTTGCCTGTGGCATACTCTCTATTGCTCTTTTAGCTCTCTACACCCTCAAATTTATGGTGTCGACAAAAGCTGTATTACGAGAGCTCTCGGATCCAATTGGGCTTTCAGTTGCCGCAACATATCCTATGGCAGTTATGCTGATTTCGGTGTATTTGAAGGCCGATATTGGTGACGCAGCACAGTTATTTTGGTTTACAGGAATTGCGTTGCACATACTGTGCATAGCTCTCTTTACTTCTCGCTATATTGCAAAATTTGATTGGGAGAATGTGCACGCTAGCTGGTTCATTGTGTATGTAGGCATTGTTGTTGCTAGTGTTACAGCGCCGGCGTTTACCTTTGAGACAAGTGTTGGTACGGTTGCATTTTGGTTTGGATTTATCTGCTTTGTGGTGCTTTTTATAGTAGTAAGCATTCGGTACGTTAAATATGGGCCTGTGCCTGATTCTGCTGAGTCGCTCGCCTGTATTTATGCAGCTCCAACAAGTCTTTGTATTGCGGGATATATTCAATCTATTTCGTCAAAGTCTGTACCGTTTCTTTTGGTTATGCTAGCAATCGCTTCACTTATTTATGTGGTTTCTTTTGCGTGGTGCATCAGGTGTCTTACTAAACCGTTCTTTCCCAGCCATGCCGCGTTTACTTTTCCTTTTGTAATTTGTGTCGTTGCGCGCACGCAGACGTCGGCATACCTGGCCGAACTCGGCCAACCTCTTCAATGGCTCGATGGAATAGCTACTGTTGAAACAGTGCTTGCAGCAGGGCTTTGTATTGTTGTGCTTGTACGATTACTTGCGTACGTGCGTGATCAGACTTTGCCTTGAGAGAGACGAAAGAGACGAGTAGTTTGAGGTGATGTTTTGTATTTGTTTTGACGAGAGTCATTGCCTAAAGGTGATAAGAATTTCAAGTACTTTATCGTCAGATTTTTATTATTTTTCGCATTTTGTGTTTGCAATATAAACCATTACTACCGCATCAATCGCAATAATACTGCCCGCAATGATTGCTGTTGTGTTTGGTATATTTGGACCAAGTAGTGCCATGAAAAAGAGTACTAACGCACTTATAAGCGTGCCAATACCCACTACAAAACAGAGCTTTTTCTCGTCTATTGCTTTCTTTTCATCTTCAGTCATTGTGTTAAATCCAGCAATTGAAATAGCACCATGACCAGATAGAAGTACAATAGACCAAATGCCAAGAATTGCGGTTAAAGACCACGATATAACTGAATATAACATCATATTCACTCCAATCAGGAACGAACTGCTTGTTAATTGAATTATACGACTTCGAATTTAATTGGGTAATTGAATAATGCCAGATTATTCATGTGCGCTGCTTTTGCCAGCAGTGATAAAGACTTTTACTGTCCATTGCAGCACCCACTTGAATTATATTTAAGACTTACTCTTCCTTTTGTATACAAGTTTTAAATTTTGGATGGTATTTGAGAAAAAAGGAGATTCTGAAGAAAGTTAATACTTATCGAATATGCTACCAATGATATAAAAGTCGAACTAACTATTTATCATTAAAACTCAACAGTAGATAATATTAAATTAAAGTTTACGCTCTTTAAAGAATTGAAGGGTAATTTGATGGATAACATAGAATTCTTCGAGCAAACTATCGAGACTGTAGAGAAAAGAGAATATCCATTTCTCTATAAACCTGAAGATCAGAATACTGCCGTTTATTATTCTGAGAAAAATGTAAGAAAACTTCGCTCCAAATCTAATAAAAAAGTACCTATTTCTTTGGGAAAACGAACTGTTTTTACTGTAAGTAATACCGACTCTTTTGATGCTGCAAAATTATTAAGTGAAAAGCAATCAAAGAATACATCTGTTCTTAAAAATATCTTGGTACTTAATTTTGCAAATCCATACACCCCAGGTGGTGGTGTATTAAATGGCGCTAATGCTCAAGAAGAAGACCTATGCAGAAGATCCACTCTTTATAAATCGTTAACATCTGAAGAAGCGTCTAAGTTTTATGAAGAGAATAAAAAGGGTAAAGAAAATATTTTTACTGATGCAGCTATTCTTAGCCCACATGTTGAAGTATTTAGAAATCCTAATGGAAGTTATTTGGATAAGCCACTAGAAGTAGCGGTTTTAACTATGGCTGCTCCTTATGCCCCTGGACTAGCGGGAGTAAAAAAAGAAGAAATATATGATGTATTCAAAACCAGAATCATGGGCATGCTTGATATTGCTATTAATGAGGGGTATGAAAATCTAGTTCTTGGTGCATGGGGATGCGGAGCATTTGGAAATGATGCTCAGTTAGTTTCCAGAGCATTTTTTGAAGTTTTTAAAGAGATTCGAGTACCATCAGCCGATGGATTATTTAAGGACCTAGAATGCGATTCTCTCTTTAGATATGTTTGTTTTGCTGTTTTAGATAAATCATATGATCAGTTCAATTATTTTTCTTTTAAGGATAGATTTGAACCGTTTAATACAAATCAAAATAGCGATAAATCATTAGAAGATAATGAGGATGTTATCTCTAGAGCCAATGAGGAAGAAGCCATAGATTCACTTCACAGAATGCGAATTAAATGCTTTGAGAAATTTGCTCCAGTTGTATCAGGCAAACACGTTGAGTATTATTCCGCTCGAACTGTTCCAGAGCACTTACTCAGGAAAGCAATTTCATTGTATGCGATTGGATATGACCAGGATGGATTTGTAGGACTTATTGACGACTCCATTTTAAGTGATGGATCTTCTGGTGCTTTATTTACTCGCTCAAAAATGTATTTGTCTGACTTTCCTCGTCCTCCCAAAAAAATCTGGTACGACGAAGTGTCCTCTATTGATTCAAGTGACAATACGAAGCTTTCGTTGACAATGAAAGATGAAACAAGGATTACTTTTTCAAGCATTGGGTTCAACGAAGTTGGTTTAGCAGAACTTCTTAACGAGATGATCTGTCTTCGAAATGCTTATGTTGCATTTGATGCGAAAATTCCAAATTTAAAACAAAAGAGTAATGACGTCATTTATTCAGGTATTGTTTGGGGAAACAGGAAAACTGTCAATAGAGTTGCGGATGAAGAAGTTTTCCACGCAGCTCGGGGACATGGTTTTGCAGCTGAACAAGCAAATAATCAATATGACAACTGGCACGGCAAAAAAGGAAAAGTTATTGGAGGTGACAACGCAAAAAATGGAGCAGACAGGCTTGTCTATGAAAAAGATGGAACCCAGGTATATATTCAAAGTAAGTATTACAAGACTGGAAGCGAATGTATTAGCGCATGTTTTGAAAATAATAAATTTAGGTATTTTGATGCACAGGGCAACCCTATGGTCATTGAAGTTCCTTCTGATAAGTATGAAGAAGCGATTATCGCAATGCGCAAAAAGATTCTTAAGAATGAAGTTCCAGGTGTGAAAGATCCTGATTCTGCAACAGAGATTGTAAAAGCCGGAAATTATACGTATAAACAGGCTGTAAACATTGCAAAAGCTGGAAACATAGAATCGCTCAAATATGATGCAAAAAATGGAGTAGTTGTTGCACAAACTACCTTCGGAGTAACTGCGATAATTACTTTTGCATTATCGCTTTGGTCAGGAGAAAGTTTGTCTATGGCTTTAAAGCGTGCAACGATAGATGGGCTAAAATTAGGCGGAATGACATTTATCGTATCTGTTGCTGCGAGCCAACTATCGAAGGCTGGCTTGAATTCACTTATGGTTGGTAGTACTGAAGCTATTGCAAGGAAATTGGGATCTAAGGTCTCTGCAATAATTGCGAATGCATGTAGGCCTGGAAGGCAAATAGCTGGAGCAGCGGCCCAAAAAAGTGCTGCAAAAATTCTTAGAGGAAATGCTATTACCTCCACTTTAACTTTTACAGCAATTTTTACATTTAATGCAGTAGATATGTTTAGGAGACGTATTTCAGCTCAGCAGCTTTTTAAAAATTTAATATCTACTGGTGCAGGTCTGGCTGGTGGATTTGGCGGGATGGTGGCTGGTGCGACTGCTGGTACTATGATTGTTCCGGGAATTGGTACCACAGTAGGTTCATTTATTGGGGCTGTAGCAGCTTCATGTGCTGTTGAGCAAGCGGCAATTGCTGTAGCAAATCATTTTGTTGAAGATGATGCTATTCAAATGACCGCAATATTGGAGAAACAATTTAATAAATTAGTTATAGAGCATTTACTTAATAAGGATGAAACTGAGAAACTTTTAGATGACATTTCAGTAAGACTTGACGGGAACACACTTAAAGAAATGTTTTCTAAAGAAGATCGTGAGAGATTTGCCGATGAGTTTATTGCACCAACTGTTATAAAAATTGAATCCAATAGAGAAAAGATAGCTTTACCTGAAGCTGGTGACATAATTACTGAAACAGAATTAATACTCACGGAAGTCATGGAAAACGAGAAAGAAGGGCAAGAATGAAAAGCGATGTGGATAAGCTAAATCTTGTCATTGAAGAATATAGCGTACCGCTTGGAATAAAAATTGACGACATGGATAGTAAAGCTGCCGCTGAAATTGTGTTTCCAAAGAATATTAATGCGTTGAATGCAATTAGGGATGTATTTAGTGAGACTGGAATTATTTTAAAAGAAGATTTGGACAAGAGTATTTATATAGCTGCAATCAAAGCAGGTATATTTGATGCAAATGAAGCAATAGTTATTGCACTTATAGATCAGCATAAGTGTTCGATAGCAGCGTATGCAAAAGAAGGTTTAATAAAACAGTCAACATCAAAAAGAGCAATTGAAAAAATCAAAAAGGCCTCTTGTAGATATACAAATCTAGAGATTTAGGATGTCTGATGTAAGTTGTGCAATATTGAATTAGCACAGCTGTTTATAAGTACTTTTATACAGAAACAATATTGATAATTTTAATGTTTTCAAGAGAACATTCAGATTGGAAGCATCCGTTATGAGTTTTGCTCTCTAAACCACAAGCTCTCTGAGCATCTGACCATACGCTGCTGAGTTGCTTGTCATGCGCTCGCAGTGATCATAGCCTTGCCAGATGGTAAGCGTGGCATCGGGATAAACCTTAGGCAGAACCTGCCTTGCGCGTTTCAAGTCAAAGTCCTTCTCGCCATACGTGAAGATGCAACAGCGTTGTATGTCGGGGTTAAGAGCGGGGAGGTCAACGTTACTGCAGTCGTGAATGATGTTCTGGATGCTTTGGTCGCTCATTGCAATAAAGTGCTCTGACATAGGTTTAGCTGCAACTTTTCCGTAAAGTTGTTCCATCTTTTGTACGGATAGCTCGGGGTCTGCAATGGCTTTGCGGTGCTTGGTAAGAAATACTTTCTTAAGCACAAACTCCATCGTGGAGGCAAGGAGCCCGCCTGTCCAGAAACTTGTTCCCTCAAAGAAGAGATGGTCAAAGACTAAATCGGGGAACTTGAGGAGCTCAGACAGAACAACGCCGCCTAGAGAGGCACCAAAACCCAGGGAGAGATGGGTTATGTCGTGCTTCAGCATCCAGTCATGAATCTGCGCAGCTTCTTGGGACGCTGAGACATATTCCGTTGCGTCTTCTTCTCCGTGGGCAGCAAGATCTGGAACCAGATAGCGCAGGTCATCACCCATGTTATTCACAAGAACTGTTTTCATTCCCTCTGCAGACGAGAGCATGGGATGAATTAGCAACACGGTAGGTGTGCTTTGAGTACAAGTCTTGGGCTCAATGAGGTGCATCTTCATGGCAGTTCTCCCTCTGTTGTTCACCTGCGATTATATCCCTGCTGGGCACACGGATTTGCTGTTTGTTCACCAAAGCTGACATTTTCCGCGAACGGTAGAGATGGAGCTGCGAGGGATGACCGAGAGGGAGGCTTGAGATTTATTTCTGCTCCGGCATCAAATCAAGAAATGCATCAGGTGCATTGCTGGTTGAATTCCAAATCTTTGGAAAACCCCATGCTGTCAGAAGTCTCATAACTGATGGAAAGTTCTCTGGGTATGCATTATGTCCAGCATTCGATAGAAAGCCATGCTCTAAAACCGCCTCAAATTCCCACGTAAATGGAGGTCTACCATTAGTAGGAATAGACTCATAGGTATTCTCCCAGTTAAGAATTCCGGCATCTAAAAATCCACCTAATAATTCACATGATGGTTTGTAGTTTGATCTACATTCTTCGTAGGACACATCATCTGGCCAATATCCATACCAATCAAGGAGACCAATAGACTGTTCTGGTTTCTCGCCAATTCTATAGAATCCATACCATCCTGCACCACAACAATCATCTCTGCGACTGTGTCGTTCAATTCTCAAACGAATTTTCTGGTTTAGTGTATCGCCAGCATGTATCAAGAATGACAGTTGCGAACTATTAAGTAGCAGTGTTCTTTGTTTTTCTTCTTCAGGAGTCGTATTAAGCCATGGAAGTAGTGACAAGATGGTCTCATTCTCTGCTTCAGATTGCCCCCAGCCCTTAAAGTTCATGCCATGGTTGCTGCGTGTATACATGCGCTTAATTACATATGGTGAGAAAACCTTTTGACATCTAAAGTTATGAATCAACTCTCTACTCATTACAATTCTAATGAGCCCTCGTGAACCTCTATGTTTGCCTAGTACAGCGATTTTTTCGTATCCATCGCCCCATTGAACTGGAAGACAATAAACCTTTGTTCCAGGAGAAAAATGTCGCGTCCCATGAACAACGGTATGGTCTTCTCCAAAAGGATGTTCGTCAATTACGTTACCAACCAGACACCAAATCCATTCTGGGAGTTTATTTGTTTCTACAAAATCCCAGTAATCTCCTTCTGTGCTCGGAGAAGTTTTCTTTTTTCTACGGCCAAAGTCATAGTCTGGTCTGAACATTTTCTTGATATGATCCAATTTGAATAGACATCTATCAAGAAGTGAACTTTCCGCTGCAGTATAGAGAAGTCCAACTCCTTTAGGATCTTCGGTAACGCACTTGGTGATGATTGCATGGATGCATTCTTTGTTTAAAACAAGCTCGTTAATACTAGAAAGTAATTCAGCATTGTCTGTAATATCTATGCCATAACTATCAAGAATTTTTTGATAGTTATAAGCATTCTCTTGTTCGCGTATTTCGGACTTAAATAAACACGCAAATTCTTCAAGCACTCCAGGAATTTGATAATGGGGTATGTCAAACGGTATATCAAATAAGCTTACGTTGTTGTCGTTGTAATCGCAGAAATCGTGCAGTTCAACAAAATGCCCAGACCAGGAATTAGTTGTTGCAAGGAACCAGCCAGCTAAATCTGTTAAGTTCTGTACATACATAGACGTCTCCCAAACAGTGAACTCACTTGAGTCAAAACAACAATTACTTAATGCGGTTTACTATCTGCGCATATCAAGTCCAAGCTGTGACTCAACTTTCAGCAAGTTTAATAGGAGACGAACTTTTAACTGTCCAGTGTATTACCCACTTAACTTGCCGCATGAGTGCCATACTCCTGCAAAGTTACGTACAGATGTACATAGCCTGTCCTCGCTATATAAAATCTTGCTGATATGAGACACTAAGTAGCGTTAAATAGTCGTGCTGTATACTCAGGATTATGTGAAGTTTGAACGCTCACATTTTGTGGACGTAACTTCTCCACTGATGACAACAGGACAGCATACTGACCCGGTCAAGAAAGGAAGGCTCATGGCATACGAGTCTCGCGAAGAAATTGACAGCAAATATAAGTGGGACCTGTCCTCAATGTTCCCCAGCGATGAGGCATTTGAGGCTGGACTCGAGGAGCTTAAGGCTTACTGTCCAAAGCTGCTTGCGTTCAAGGGCAAGATCTCTACCTCCGCTCAGGCTCTTCTGGAGTTCCTGCAGCTTGAGGACCAGATGACTCTTCTGCTCTACAAGATTATCAACTACGCAGAGCGCAAGAGCGACGAAGATACTCGCGTGGCCAAGTATCAGGCATACGTTGCAAACGCTACCAGCGCATATACGCAGGTTGGCGAGGCAACTTCTTGGTTTGCCGCAGAGCTTCTTGCCATTCCAGCAGAATCTGTCGAGAAGTTCTATGCAGAGGTTCCAGCTCTTGAGTTTTATCGTCGTAAGCTCAACAAGATCTTGAACCAGCGTGAGCACACCCTTTCTGCTGAGGAAGAAGCGCTGCTGGCACGTGCTGAAGAGCTTGCTGTTCAGCCAACCAATATCTTCTCTATGTTTGATGACGCGGACCTTACCTTCGATGACGCAGTTGACTCTGAGGGCAAGACTCATAAGCTAACCAGCGGTTCATTTGTTCCTCTGCTGATGGATGCTGACCGCGTCCTGCGCGAGTCTGCATTCAAACAGCTCTACAGCCGCTTTGGCGAGTTCCGCAACACTTCCGCTGCAATTCTGACCAGCCAGGTTAAGAACCTGCAGTTCTTCTCGTCATCTAGAAAGTATGCAAGCTCCCTTGAGGCTGCTCTTGCAGAGAACGAGATTCCTGTTGAGGTCTACAACAACCTGATTGACGCCGTTCACCAGAACTTCCCAGCGTTCTACAAGTACGTTGACCTGCGCAAGCGCGTTATGGGCTTGGATGAGCTGCACTTCTGGGACGTCTACACTCCTCTTGTTGACGATGTTGACATGAAGTTTACCTACGAGGAGGCTTGCGACCTTATTATTAAGGCTCTGGCACCTATGGGCGAGGAGTACGTCAGCCTGGTCAAAAAGGGCCTGGAGAGCCGTTGGGTTGACGTGTACGAAACCCCAGGTAAGCGCTCCGGTGCTTATTCCGCAGGTGGTAAGGGTATGAACCCCGTTATGCTCCTCAACTTCCAGGGCGGTCTTGACGACGTCTACACCCTTATTCACGAGATGGGCCACTCCCTGCACACGTATTTCTCGTCCCACAACCAGGAGATTACCTACTCTGACTACTCCATTTTTGTTGCAGAGGTTGCATCTACCTGCAACGAGGCGCTGCTCTCACACTACCTGCTTGAGCACGAGACCAATCCTGCCCGTCATGCGTACATCCTCAACCACTTCCTCGAGGGCTTCCGTGGCACCATCTATCGCCAGTGCATGTTTGCCGAGTTTGAGCGTGATATCAGCCAGATGAACGCTGACGGTGTGGCTCTGAACGCCGAGGTTCTCTCTGAGCGCTACGGCAAGCTTTGCGCAGAGTACTTTGGACCTGGCATTGAGCTGGACGAAGAGATTAAGCTAGAGTGGTCGCGCATCCCTCACTTCTACTACAACTTCTATGTCTACCAGTACTGCATTGGTTTCTCGGCAGCTATTGCCCTGTCCCAGCGCATCCTTTCCGAGGGCGAGCCTGCGGTCAAGGACTACATTGGCTACCTCTCCGGCGGCTGCTCCAAGACCCCAATTGAGCTGCTTCGCGGCGCTGGCGTTGATATGGCCACTCCAGACCCCGTTAACGCTGCGCTCAAGTACTTTGGCGAGCTTGTCGACCAGCTTGAGCAGGAGCTCAACTAGCGGGGAGTCGGCGCACGCAGTCGGGCGCACGGCCGGGCGGCCGCGGACCAAGCGCGATTTCCGCTGGCAGTCCATCTACCAGCACGTAGTTCACATGGCGAGAAACCCCGTCTAGCTGCGGGGTTTCTCGATATCAAAGGAGGATTTATGCAGGCACGTTTTGTTCACCGCTGCACTCATGTTTTGGATAACGAGAAAACCGTCGAGTTCTACAAGAAGGCTTTGGGATTTCGCGTTGACCGTGTTAAGGGACCAGAGGACGGTTCTTGGACCAACACGTTTTTGGTAAACGACTGGTCTCCTTTTGAGCTGGAGCTCACGTGGAACCGCGGTTGGGTAGACCCTTACGATAACGGCGGAAAAGACACTCACATTGCGTTCCGCGTTGACGATTTTGATGCGTTCCACGCACTTCACGAGGAGATGGGCTGCATTGTTAAAGAGAACCCAAAGATGGGTCTCTACTTCATCGCAGATCCTGATGGATGCTGGATTGAGATTCTGCCAGAGAAGTAAACATGACTGATTACGGTTTACTTGCAAAACAGATTGTCTCGCTTGCCGAGGTTGATGCTCATTGGCTGCCGGTGTTGTCCAACGCTGCCGCCCTTCTGTGGGACGCTCTCGACGACATCAACTGGGTGGGGTTCTACCTGGTAGATTCTGTGACAGTGACGCGTGCGGAGCCGGACGCGGGTTCGGGCGTGGAACCGGGCGCGGGTTCGGACTTGGAACCGGGCGCGGCCCCAAGCGCCCACGAGCCGCGCACTCCCGAGCTGCGCTTGGGGTCGTTTCAGGGCAAAGTTGCCTGTGTGCGCATTCCGTTTGGTCGGGGAGTGTGCGGTACGGCTGCGGAAACAAAGACAAGTCAGCTGGTAGAGGACGTGCATCAGTTCCCGGGACATATTGCATGCGACTCTGCATCAAACTCTGAGGTGGTCGTTCCTATCGTCAAGGATAACCAGGTAGTTGGCGTGCTGGACATTGATAGTCCGAGCGTGGCTCGATTCACCCAGGAAGACCTCACCGGTCTTGAGCAGGTGGTAAAAGCGCTTGAGAGCTGTGTGAATTTCTCGGACTTCTGTTAAATACGACTACAGAGCTAACGTTTGGGTACACAAATCATGTACGGGCAGATTTGCTCGTGCATGATTTTTATTTACACAGCATTCGCGGAGAGGTCTGCTTATGAAGAAAATTGTATTTATCATCGGTTCTGGCCGAAAGAATTCGTTCAATAAGACGCTGAGTCAGGTTGCAGCAAAGGCACTCGAAGGCAAGGCGGAGATTGAGGTCGTTGACGTTCTGAACGTTCCTCTGCTTAACCAGGACGAAGAATTCCCAGCTCCTGAAGGTGTCCAAAAAGTCAGGGACGCGGTTATGGCTGCCGATGGCGTATGGCTCTTTACTCCGGAGTACAACTACAGCATTCCCGGCACCGTTAAGAACATCTTGGACTGGCTGAGCCGTCCGCTCACTTCCGATTACGAGAAGAAGTCCGAGACCGCCATTGCTGGCAAGGTTGTCACTGCAAGTGGCGTTGGCGGCCGAAACAAGACTGCAGGATCGCTCGCCGTGGTAAAGCAGCAGTTCCTGGCCCTGCGCACTAAGCCAGTTGAGCCGTTCAATGGCTTCTCGCTTCCTGTTACCGCTTGGACTGAGGGAACTTGGGAGCCAGAACCCGAGGTTTACGAGGCAATTGCCCAGCAAGCAGATGATTTTCTCGCCGCACTGTAAGTTGCGTGCCCGGCGAACGCACCTGCAAGCTCGTGACCGCAAAGCGTGCCTGATTTCTGCAAAGAATCTGTAAATTCTGCCTGAAAACGTTAAAGAAACTGTGGATTTGCCTGATTTTGACAAAGAATCGGTGGCTCAAATACAGATTCTTTGCACTTTTCAGGCTCGCGGCGCGCCCGCCTGCCGTGTAGCTGGCGAGAAACCCGCGCACTCGAAATCCCAGCATGCGCGCACGTGCGCACAAAAAGAGCCCGGATGCCGCGCAATAGCATCCGGGCTTTGGTGTGTCTAGACGGAGGAGAGGGCCGTTGCTAGACAAGATGTGTATCGTACCTTGTTCGTGTACTGCGTTTATTCCCGCTTCGCAGCTTGTTTACACGAGCTTTACTTACCAACAAACTCCGAGATGGTCTTGTACAGATCGCTTGCCTGGAAGTCCTTGATAACCTTGGAGTCTTTCCTCTGGTCGCAGACCTCAAGCAATGCCTTCAGGGAAGCCTTATCGGGGTCAGTCTGATAATCTGCCTCGGCCTGAATGAGCTTGTACTTGGCAATAACCATGTCCATGAGCTTGGCGTTGTTGCCCTCGGCGTTTGCGTCGTCGAGGCCATCAAATGCCAGCGTAGAAACAACTCCGTAGCCACCGGTCAGGAAGTGGTTTCCCACAAAGTCGTTAGGATTGACCTTGTTGTCAATGACAGGCGAGTTCTTGGTATTGGTGAGCAGCACCAAGCTGGTGTTGTTGTAGACGTCGATGACAGTAAGTGTGCCGGTCCAGCCGGTGTGGCCAACGGTTGCAGCGTTTGCAATTGGCGAGAAGGCCCACTGGTAGCCAATGTGACCCTTACGCCTCCAGCCCAAACCGTAGGTGACGCTGGTGTCCTTTGGCTTGATAAACTGATCGTGAACGTCCTCGCTGAAGAGCATGGTGTTTCCGTAGCCACCACGGTTCATAACGGTCTGGACAAGAACAGCCAGGTCGGAAGCGTTGGCAAACAGACCAGCGTGACCAGAGATACCACCCATGGCATAGTAGGCCTTCTCGTCATGGACCGTACCCTGAATGGTGTCGGTACGCATGTTGTCAAAGGTAATGAGACCGTCGCGGGTGTTGCCGTTAAGCTCGGTAGCTGCGATTCCGTCAGCCTTGAAGCCGTTGTCCAGTGGGTTGAACGTGACGTTCTTGAGTCCCAGTGGCTCATAAAGAGCTTCCTTAACGTACTGGTCAAGGCGCTTATTGGTGATCTTCTCAATGATAAAACCAAGGAGCATGTAGTCTACGTCGGAATAGGCAGTCTTGGTACCTGGGACGTACTGCAGAGGAGTCTCGATAATCTTCTGCAGAATCTCGTCGCGATTCTGAGAGTACAGCTTCTGGTTTGCGTTTGGCTGTGGATCGTCAGGCTTCTCTGGGTTGTAGTTGCGGTTGTGGTACTGAGGATCTGGTGGGAATCCAGCCTGGTGCTCAAGAATCTCACGAACGGTAAGCTCGTTCTTGCCCAGGATCTTATCGCCCTCCTGGTCCTTGAAGTCTGGAATGTACTCCTGAACCTTCTTGGAAACGTCCAGCTGACCGTCGGTAACCAGTTTCTCAATTGCTAGGTTAGTGGCATACATCTTTGTGTTAGAAGCCAGGTCATAGAGGGTGTTGTCGTCAACAGCCTTGCCATCTTTGATGCGAGAGCCGTCCTTGTTGTAAGAATTGACGTTACCGTAGTTGGTCTTTTTGATAATCTTGCCGTACCTGGTAACAACCAGCTGAGCAGAGGTGAAGCCGTTGGCAATCTCTGCGTTGATGATCTGGTCAATCAGCTTAAAGTTGTCGTTGTCAGCGTAATCCTTGGTGCCGTCAATAAGGGTTGGGTAGCCAATCTTGACCTCAAAGGTTGCCTGAGTCTCTTTAACGGTGCTGACCTGCAGGCGGTTATCGCCGTTGACGGTTACGTCAGAGATGTCAATCTGGTTCCAGGAAGAGCCGTCAAGCTTGTCGGTTGGAACCTGGTGACCGTTTACAAAGAGCGCAAAGCTCTGAGGCTCGGAGCTCTTTACATAGACGGTGCCCTGACCAGCAAAGCAAACAAAGCTGTTGAGCTGGTTGGTAACAAGAGAGTCGTCAAATGCCTCGTTGTCGTTTAGAACAGGGAAGACCTTCTCGTACTGGAAGGTTCCGTCTACGGAGTCAACTTTCTTTGCGGTTCCCTTAGCAGCAGTTGCGCCACCCTTTGTCTGGCAGGCGGTAAGGCCAAGACCTGCTAGAGCGGCTAGACCAAGAGCACTTCTGCTCAGAAATTGCCTTCTGGTCTGCCCAGCAGGGGAGCCTGCGTTAGATGAGTGCTCAGAGTGAGCGTTTTGATTCTGGTGCAAATCTTCGTTGGTGCGCATATCGTCTCCTTCGGTTTTGCCTTAGGTGAAACACCTGCTATCTCAATTGGCTGAGATAATTTGCGCTTATGATGACGTGCGTTTCATCAAAATTGCAGCTAGTTTGTCCAAGATGAAATAATGGGTACGTTAACGTACTGCGAGTGGTATCAAAAAAGCTGTCAATGGTATCTAAATTTGAATTTTTTAGGCAAAGATGAAATATTTTAATCAGGTTTTACGTGGTCAAATGTCTACTCGATAGTAAAAGTTTTTATGAAGTGATAGTAACGTACCCAAATCAAGGCTCAGTTTTTTGCGACAATTGTCCCCGCATTATACTGGGAAAACATGAGCAGTCGCGCATGCAACGCGCATTGAGCGCGCTTACACTTGCGCATGCAATACTACCGTTTACGGCACTGCCTACTTTACAGATGAAATTTTTATGGCATCGTGAAACAATATAGTCAAACGTTTTAGTCAACTGGACGGCCGGAGGTGATTGCGTGAGAGGTGTTCGTCTACGTCTGGAAGAGTATCGCAAGAATGCTAGTTCAGCTGAACGCGATATAGTCGACTATATTCTGTCGGATCCAGAAGCGGCAGTTGGTCAATCAATCCATAAACTAGCAGCTCAAACGTATACATCTGCATCAACGGTTGTCAGGCTTTGCAAGAAGCTTGGCTGCGGTGGCTATAAAGAGTTCCAGCAGGCGCTTATTTACGAGCTGGCAGTAAGTAACAAAAGCAACGATATTGCTGTCGGCGGCGTTATCGCAGGTGACACCACTGATGTGATCATCGAAAAAGTTACTGCAAAGAACATTTCTTCGCTGGAGCTTACCAGGCAATTGCTTGACGCTCAGGTTGTTGACTCAGTTGTTTCACTCATGATGCAAGCTCATTCCATCTGCCTCTTTGGCATGGGAGCTTCGCTTCTGGTTGCAAGAGACCTGCAGCTCAAACTCATGCGCCTCAACATTAACTGCAACTTGAGCGACGATTACCACTCTCAGATGCTCTACGCCAAAAACATGGGGCGAGAAGATCTTGCTATTGTGGTCAGCTACTCAGGCCTTACGCGAGAAGCCATTGAGTGTGCCTGGATTGCAAAGGCAAACGGCGCCAAGGTGGTTGCCATTACCCGCGGTGGCATTGATTCAGAGCTCATTCACCGCTCCGACTACGTTTTGGGCGTTGCAGAGACTGAGCACATTATGAGAAGCGGCGCCATGTCTTCAAGAATTGCCCAGCTCAACGTTGTAGATGCGCTCTTTGCAGCCTATGTAAATAGAAATTACGAGAAGAGCGTTAAGCGTTTCTCGACAAACTATATTGGCAAGTTGGATTCAGCTGAACGTGTCAACACGCTTTCTTCTGACCAAGATTTGCCTGGTACAGCCAACGACGTTATTGCGTAATATTGCGTAAAAATCACAACACAGAAGGTGAAAACGTGATTGATTTAACAAAACTTGTCACCGAGACAAGAAACCCCAACACCATGGACCTGGATCAGATGACCCCGCTTGAGCTGGTCAGCGTTATGAACCAGGAAGACCTCAACGTGGTAGCTGGCGTCAAAGAGGTTCTTCCGCAGGTAGCACAGGCAGTTGAGTGGGCAGTTTCCTCGCTAGAAGCTGGCGGCAGAATTGTCTACTTTGGCGCTGGAACCTCAGGCCGTCTGGGCGTTTTGGACGCGGTTGAGTGCCCACCTACCTTTGGCGTTTCTCCTGACGTGGTTGTTGGTCTTATCGCCGGTGGCGAGAAGGCCTTTGTACGTGCAGTTGAAGGCGCAGAAGATTCTCTTGAGCTTTGCGAAGAAGAGTTCAAGAAGATTGGTCTGAACAAGAACGATATTGCTATTGGAATTGCAGCTAGTGGCCGCACACCTTACGTTATTGGCGGCCTGCGCTATGCTCGTTCTTTGGGCTGCAAGACTGTTGCTATTGCCTGCAATAAGGGTTCTGAAGTGGGTAAAGAGGCAGAGCTTGCCATTGAGCCTTCTTGTGGACCTGAGGTGCTCACAGGCTCTACACGTCTTAAGTCCGGTACTGCTCAGAAGATGATTCTGAACATGATTTCAACCGGTTCTATGGTTGGCGTGGGTAAGGCATATCAGAATCTTATGGTTGACGTGCAGCAGACCAATAAGAAACTGGTAGTTCGCGCGCAGAACATTACCATGGCAGCAACTGGTTGCACTCGCGAAGAGGCAGCTCAGGCTCTTGAGCAGGCTGACGGTAATGCAAAACTTGCGATTGTCATGCTGCTGACTCAGATGCCTGTTGACGAGGCTAAAGCTAAACTCGAGGCAGCCCATGGTCATGTCAGAGGTGCACTGTAGTAACCGCAGTTGTAACAAATGACACACACGTGAGCATTTTGTTTCAACTGCATCGGTCAGTGGTATCAGCATGACGCGTAAGCGTACGGTAAGTTTTGAAAAACGATCAATTTACCTGCAGTAACGAGGCGTTCAAATTAGGTCAAAACATGAAACAATGAACCACAGGTATGGATTCTTGTACCGATAAGTTCATTTTTTATGTATTCTTGATAAGTATTTGTTGCAACATCGCAACGAGAGAAAGAAGGAAAGTATGGATTACACCAAGCTTTCAGAACAGATTCTTGCTGCCGTCGGTGGCAAAGAAAATGTTCAGAGCAACATGGTCTGCATGACCAGGCTCCGCATTAAGACCGCAGATCCTTCAAAGGTTGACTCCGAGGCCATCAAGGCTATCGACGGTGTCATGGGTCTGGTCGAGGATGCAGAGTACCTTGAGGTTGTTCTTGGTCCTGGCGTTGTCAACAAGGTTATTGTTGAGTTCTCCAAGCTTACCGGCGTTGCTGCTGGTGACGCATCTGAGGACGACGTTGTATCCGCAGCTAAGGACAACAAGGCAGCTCAGAAGGCTAAGTACGAGAACAAGCCTGTTCAGCGCTTCCTCAAGAAGATTGCTAACATCTTTGTTCCACTGCTTCCTGGCATCATTTCCGCAGGTCTCATCAACGGTATCATCAACGTTATCAACTTTTCCACTGGTAAGGCTTTTGCTAACGAGTGGTGGTTCGCAGCTATCTGGACTATGGGCTGGGCACTTTTCGCTTACCTGCCAGTTCTTGCTGGCGAGAACGCTGCCAAGGAGTTTGGCGGTTCTCGCGTTCTTGGTGCTATGGCTGGCGCACTCTCCATTGCTAACGCTGGTATGCCTCTTCTTGCTTCCAAGACTGTTGACGGCGTTGCAACTCGTTTGGTTCACCTTCCATTCAGCCTTCCAACTGTTGCTTTCAAGGAGGGCGCATTTATCGTCGCTTCCTCTGACCTGTTCAACGCAGCAGCAGGCGGCATGATTGGTGCAATCATCTGCGCAATTTTCTTCGCATTCCTGGAGAAGAACCTGCACAAGGTTATGCCAAGCGTTCTCGACACCTTCCTGACTCCACTTTGCACCGTCATCATCGGTGTCATTGGTTCTGTCCTGATTCTTCAGCCTGCAGGCGCATGGCTCACTCAGGCAATCTTCTTTGTCCTTCAGTTCTTCTATGACAAGCTTGGCGTCTTTGGTGCTTACCTGCTTGGTTCTACCTTCCTGCCACTGGTTTCCGTTGGTCTTCACCAGGCACTTACCCCAATCCACGTTATGCTTAACAACCCAGAGGGCCCAACTCAGGGCATCAACTACCTGCTTCCTCTGCTGATGATGGCAGGCGGCGGCCAGGTTGGTGCTGGTCTTGCAATCCTCTTCAAGACCAAGAACAAGCGCGTCAAGAAGTACCTGACCGAGTCCATCCCAGTTGGTATGCTCGGCATTGGCGAGCCTCTTATGTACGCAGTTACTCTGCCTCTTGGTAAGCCATTCATCACCGCATGCCTTGGCTCCGGTATTGGCTCCGTAGTTGCTTACCTCTTCCACCTTGGTACCGTTTCCCAGGGCGTCTCCGGCCTCTTTGGTCTGCTGATTGTCCAGCCTGGTAACCAGGTCTTCTACCTGCTTGCAATGCTTCTTGCTTACGCTGCAGGCTTTGCACTTACTTGGTTCTTCGGCGTTGACGAGGATCGTATTAACGACGTCTTCGGCGAGTAAAAACCGCACGTTTTAGAAACGTTTATCCCTCTTCTTAGGTATCCTAGGAAGAGGGATTTTTCTTCTCGCCCGGCACCCGACTGGCACTCGACTGGCACCTGACTGGCTGACCGACCGGCTGCCCGTTGGTCTTCTCGCCCGGCGCCCGACTGGCGAGAAAACCCGTCTTTTAGAAAGCGTTTTGCAATTGCTTGGAGGATTTATGCGCACCGGAATTTCACTGTATTTTGCCAGTGGATATGAGGCTAATGCTGAGTTTGTGGCAAAAGCACAGGCAGCCGGATGCCACTACGCCTTTACGTCTTTACAGATTCCCGAGGAAGAGGGGATTGATTATCGCACTGAGGCTCGCCGACTTTTAGAGCTGTGCAAAAAGGCTGAGATCAACCTCATTGCCGATGTTTCTCCTGCTACTCTTTCCAAACTTGGCGTTCAAAAGTTTGACGAGCTTGCAGAACTTGGCATTACGTATGTGCGTCTTGACTTTGGGTTTGATGCGACGGAGACCGTAGAGCTCTCTCGCAAGTTCCACGTGGTCTTTAACGCTTCGACCATTACCAAGGACGACATTTCCGCATGGCAAGCGGCTGGTGCCGACTTCACTCGTTTTGCTGCCTGCCACAATTACTATCCCAAGAGTTACACGGGCCTTTCGCTGGAGCGCGTCGCACAGATTAACGCACGCCTTTCGGCGCTTGGATTCCAGATTTTCTCGTTTGTTCCTGGCGAGATTTTCCGCGGCCCTCTCTACGAGGGACTGCCAACTGTCGAGGAACATCGTGGGCTTTCTGGTGATGCGCTTATTCAGGCAATGCTTTCGCTTTACGACGCTGACTCTGACGTGGTCCTTATTGGCGACCCAGATGTTACCGAGGCTACGTGGAAGCGCATTGGTCAGCTTGAGCGGAATTGTATCGAGTTAAAAGCCGAGTTAAAACCTGATTTTGAGTATCTATATGATCGCTTGCAGACCGATCGACCTGATTCCAGCTCGTACATTATCCGTTCACAGGAGTCCAGACTCTGGAAAGACGCTCCAGTGTATGACGCGAAGCCTTCTACCTGGGAAACTGTTGCTACTGGCACCATTTTGGTGAGCAGTAAAGCATATGGTCGCTATGAAGGGGAGCTTTCGAT
This sequence comes from Lancefieldella parvula DNF00906, assembly GCF_000758945.1. Lineage (GTDB taxonomy): Bacteria > Actinomycetota > Coriobacteriia > Coriobacteriales > Atopobiaceae > Lancefieldella > Lancefieldella parvula_C. The sequence continues at coordinate 91,074 of NZ_JRND01000017.1, read as the reverse complement.
TGCTCGAGGCCTTTTGGAGCTTGATGCTCGCGATAACGTCGCAGGAAACATCTGCGAGGAAGATCGAGCATTCTTGCCGTACATCCACTCCGGCCGTGGCTTTAGGTTTATCCGCAGGTAGCCAGCGGTTTTCTTGCTGGCTGATCACGCGAGCGCACCATACGCGTCGTAGTTACGCGGCGTGTTTGGTGCGCCGGATCGCGCGAGGCGTACTGAGCGAGCGAGGCTTACAGGGCGCTCAAAATGTACGAATGTACCTCGCGTGCATAAAGACCGCTTAATATGCACAAAAACTAATCAAGAAATTGATATGTCATTCAGAGGGTGCTGTTTTGGGTAAAAAACCCGTTTAGTTGGGGATAATTTTTTAGTTTTGTCATTTTGGCATTTGCGTTTGAGCAGTTCAGAAATAATGTGAATGTGTACGAAAAATTCGTCCAATAAAAAGCGCTGGTAAATCGCTTGCATAGAAATTAGCCAATCCTGTATTTTCCAACTAAACGCATTTTTTACCACTTCGCACCGAAATAAACTATTTTTGAATCAGAATAAGCTACTTCGCGCCACAAAAGACCAGTTGGCGACAAAATGGTGTGCGATCAAGCTGTGTGTGACCGAGTTTCGCATGAGCAATAAGCTCTTACAAAGCAAAGACTTTCTCTCTCAGCAAAGAATTGCCTGCTAAACAAACTGCCTCCTATTTCCTTGGTGTTGGGAAATAGGAGGCAGCTCAAAAGTTAGTGTAACAACGCTTTACAGTTTGACGATAACATCCTCGGCTGGCTGGCGACGCTTCTGGACAGGATCCATATCACGATAGCCCAGGCTAAGCATGCAGGAAACGCCAAAGTCGTTGTACTGGCCGCCGTCAAGAAGACCCTCTTCTTCCAAGATCTTATCGACAGCTTCGCGGTTAAAGCCCTCGATTGGGCAGCTATCGACACCAATCATAGCGGCCATGGTAAGCATGTTTGAAAGCGCAATGTAGGTCTGCTTGCAAGCCCAGTCAAAGGTGGCGCGTTCGTTACCTACCAGGTCAAACATGTTCTCCTGGAAGTTCTTGAAAGCAGCGGCATAAGTTGGTTCAAAGTCTGCAGGAAGCTGCTTGATGTCGTGCATCATGTGCTTGACGTAAGCAGACTCTGCATTGACGTTCTTGCGAGCAAGAAGAATAACCAGGTAGTGAGCGCCGTTAAGGGATGCGCGAGCACCATAGCATGGTTCGTAAAGTTTCTCTTTAAGGCGAAGTGACTGCTCAGAAGCCTGATCCTCTCGCAGATTAACAACCAGGAAGCGCCAAGGCTCCAAACCGTAGGAACTTGGTGCCAGACGACCAGCCTCAAGGATCACCTCAAGGTCCTCGTCAGAGACGTTTTTGGTTGGGTCGAACTTCTTGGTTGCAAGTCTCCACTGGTAGGACGAAAGAACTTTGTTTGCAACGTGCTGTGCGGAACAGGCCATGTGAGGTCCTTTCTTGTTGGTGGTGCGTCGATGAGCTGGAGGTGAGCTGCTGGACGGTGTTGAGCTGCAAAGCAGCGCTGTTGGACGGCTGTGAGCTGGGGGCGCTGCTGGGAGATGCTACGCGCGGAAGGCTACTCGGAAACGATAAAGCGACCAGGCTGTCCAAGCTCCCACGTACCTTTGAGGTCGGCAGCAAGCTCAAAGTGCAGCTTGGAGATACCCAGGTCATAGTCTTGGATGAGGTGGCGCTGGTTAGGCATAGACGCGCTTACCACGCCATCTGTCAGGTCAAATACAACTGGCAGCTTGTTAATGGCGGTTGGACATGCCAAAACCGCATCAATGCCGCGATTAAACCACTCGGGCATCTGCTCCGGCTCAGTTGGAGTACCGTTTGCCGTCATAATCTGCGCAGGCTTTTTGGTGCGCAGACGAATTGCGGTACGAATGCCCTCCTGCTTGAGTGGAATCTTCTCCGGAGCGTATCCGATAGAAATAATAATGCCCAGCTTAAGGCCGTTGTACTCGTCGCGAGCCAGGGTCTTCCAGTCCATGGTCTCGGCAATCCAGCATGAACCAATGCCCAGCTGGGTGGCGAGAAGAACGATCTTCTCGCCATAGTAGCCGATGAGTTCACGAGCAATTGCGTCTTCACAATAACCTGCTACGTAGTGGTAAATGGGACCGACAATAGACCTGTTCTTCATGTGAACGGAAGTGCCATCCTCAAGGTGAGGGCCCTCGATGGTAAGGATTGCGGGGTGATCAGGCGCTACCTCTGCCATCTGGGCATTTGCGACGTCAATGGCTTCCTGGAGCTGAGAAAGTTTCTCTTGCTCAATAGGCTTTTGGTCGTACGCGCGCAGAGATATGCGCTGGTCCATAGCTTCTTTTACGTCCATCGTGGTCCTTCCTGGAGCAAGGTTAAAGCAGCGAGCCAAATCGCTTAACGTAGAGGCTCTTGATTATGGTGATAAGAACCATATACCCGCTCATAAGCGCCACTAACCATCCAAAGAATGATAAAGGTAGAGCAACAAGACTCAAGGGTTGGGCGAACACCGACAGATACGGAAGAGCACTGACCACAATGATTCCCGCGGTGGTTAGAGCAAGCAGCGATGCCGATGGCATGCTCTGAATAAACGGAATCTTATTGGTTCTGAGCGCGTGGAGAACAAAGGTCTGGGTCCACATGGATTCGATGAACCAACCTGTTTGGAAAGATAGAATAAAGAGTGCTTGAGCAGCGGTGTTTCCAGTTGCAGCAAGTTCTGCCCAGGTTCCTCCGGCAAGCGCGGGAGAGACTACAAAGAACATGAGGGCAAAGGTCAGCACATCAAAGATTGAACTGATAGGTCCAATCCAAAGCATAAAGTTTGTAATTGAATGTGCATCCCAAGAGCGAGGGCTTGAGAGGAACGAATCGTCAACGTTGTCCCAAGGAATCGCGATGCAGGTAACGGTGTACGCAAGACCCAAGAGGAGCAGCTGAAGCGCGCTCATTGGCAAGAACGGCAGAAAGAAGCTGGCCACCAAAACGGATAGCACGTTACCAAAGTTGGAGCTTGCGGTTGCCTTGATGTACTTGATGGTGTTGCCGTAGGTTCTGCGACCCTCTTCAACGCCGTGCTCAAGTACCAGCAGATCCTTCTGCAGCAAAATGATGTCAGCGGACTCTTTTGCCACGTCAACAGCGGTGTCAACGGAGATTCCTACGTCGGAGGAGCGCATTGCAGCAGCATCGTTGATGCCGTCGCCCATGAAGCCGACCACGTGGTTGTTGGACCTGAGTGCAGAGACAACACGAGCCTTTTGCATAGGGGAAAGCTTTGCAAAGAGCTGGGTCTTCTCGACACGCTCTTTGAGCTGCTCATCGTTAAGGTTTTCTACGTCGCTACCAAGCAAAAGCTCGTCAACGTGGATGCCCACTTTCTTGCAGACGGCGGCAGCAACTCCTTCGTTATCGCCGGTAAGTACCTTGACCTGCACGCCTCTCTGGTTGAGCTTGGCAATTGCCTCACGAGCGCTTTCTTTTGGTGGGTCCAAAAAGGCCAGGTAGCCAATGAGCACCATGTCGCGCTCATCGTCTACACCAAACTCGCCGACGCCACGAGGGTCACTCTTCTGAGCAACGCCAACTACGCGCATGCCTTCCTGATTGAGCTGGTAGACGCGGTCCATAACGTTCTTGCGCTGAGCGGGAGTCAGCGGTTTGATTTCAGAGTCCAGGTCAACAAAGGAGCATGCGTTGAGGACTTCTTCAACGGCGCCCTTGGTGATCATATGCGTTTTGTTAGTTTTTGTATTTCTCACTACAACGCTCATGCGGCGACGCTCAAAGTCAAATGGAACCTCGTCGATTTTTTCATACTCAATGCTCAGCAGGTTAGTGGGCAGCTCATCGTTTGAAGTCTTGATAATTGCCTTGTCAATGAGGTTTCGAAGGCCCGTCTGGAAATAGCTGTTCAGGTACGCATGGCGGAGCACGCGAGGATCCTCTTCGCCCAGAATGTTGAGGTGGCGCTCAAGCACAACCTCGTCTGCGGTGATGGTACCGGTCTTGTCGGTGCACAGGATGTCCATAGCGCCCAGGTTCTGGATTGCCGCCGGATTCTTGACAATAACGTCCTGCTTGGCCATCTGTGTTCCACCGCGAGAAAGGCAAGTGGTTACAATAACAGGCAACATCTGAGGGGTAATGCCAACGGCAACGGAAACGCTGAAGAGCAGCGCGTCAAACCAGTCACCCTTAAGGAAACCGTTTGCAAAGAACACAATAGGGCACATGATTAGCATGAACGAGACAAGTACTTTAGAGACGGATTTGAGACCCTCGTCAAAGCTGGTCTCGCCAGAAGGCTGCTGAAGCAGCTCGGACATAGTGCCTACGTAGGTTTTATTGCCTGTTGTAATTACCACTACCGTGGCACTTCCCGACTGAACGGTAGTACCGGCAAACAGCAGGTTTGTGCACTCAGAGAGCGAGAGGGGATAGCGTGTACCATCCGCGCGACGGCGAGCGTGCACGACACCAGCAGTTTTCTCGACGGACTCTGATTCTCCAGTGAGCGCGGTCTCGTTGACAAAGAGGTCCTTGGCGTCCAGAACGCGGCAGTCTGCAGGAATCATGTCTCCCGAGGCTAGGCGGATGATATCGCCAACAACTACCTGTTCAAAGGGGATCTCTTCTCCCAGAGCAGAAGCAAGCTTGGGCTCTTCAGGAGCTTCGGTCTCGTCGGCGGTGTCTTCGGCGTAGTCGGCAGCTTCATCTGCGGCGTATTCATCCTCGAAGTCCATGGCGGCATTTGCGGCGTCATCTGAGCCCTGGCAAACGCCCTGCTCAGTGCACGTGTCATCAAAGTCGATAGGACGGCGGATAACTCTTGTGGTGGAGGTTACCATTTTGGAGAGCGCGGCCGCTGCCGATGCTCCCTTGGAGCTCTGGACAAAGTCGATAATGCCGGAGATAAGCACCATTGCGGTGATGATGACGACGGTTGATGGGTCCTTCTCGCCATCTGCGGCAAGGGCCACGTTAGTGACGTAAGAAATGCCTGCGAGCGCAATCAAAATGAAGGTGAAGGGGCTCGCAAAGCTTTTGAGCAGGCGGATGATAAAGGGCTCTTCGGCGGCACTGGTGATAACGTTTGGGCCGTCGAGGTCGTATTTTGCCTGCGCAATGTCAATGGCAAGGCCGTCCGGGGTGGTATGGAACTTTCTACAGACGCTCTTTACCGAATGAGTTGCGGCAAAGGTCAAGGACTGTCCAAGTTCTCCCGAGGTGGTCTGAGCTGTCTTTGTTTGGGCTGTCTTTGTTTGAGTTGTGCGCTTCATGATTGCCATGTGCACCTCCGATGATTAGTGAAAACGAATGACTAACTGGTTGGTGTATGACACAAGCTGAAAGCGTTCTGTTATGTGCGAGATTTGAAACAGAATGGTCTGAAACCGGGGCATAGGTTCATATATCTACAGAATCGAAATAGTTACAAACGAGCAGGTAAATCTGTAAATGTATAAGCCAATAAGAGTTCTTGCAGTTTCAATTCAGTTGAAATCAAATCTAAAACTTTTTATGGGAGGTTCCTTTATATCCCATACGCACATGAACAGAATCATCGTCGGCTGTCATACGTAAGCCGCTACTTCGACCAGGCATATAAAGCACCTCCTTAAAATTAGGTGTTTTGCAAGAGCAACGTCACTTAAAAAATGAATGTCCGTCCTCAAGCACTCTAAGAGTAGTTGGGTTGACGAGATTGGTCAAGTAATTACTATATACCCTATAAACAGGACATTTATTTAATACATACTGTCGAGAAGAACGTCGGGCTGCAACGTCGAGAAGTGCGTTTTACATCGCGGTGAGTGCCGAACCGAACTGTTGACTGGCAACGTCGAGCGCTGCACTCTTGCAAGGAAGGGACCTCACATGGGCAAAGTGATTGTATTTGGAAGCCTGAACATGGATATATCCATCGAGGCGGATAAGATGCCTCAGCAAGGCGAGACTATTGGTGGCAAAAACCTTGTTACCAGCCCAGGTGGAAAGGGCGCTAATCAGGCTGTTGCTGCAGCTCAAATGGGTGCGGATGTTCACATGATTGGCGCGGTTGGCGCTGACTCGTTCGGACAAGATCTCAAGCAGTCGCTTATTGGCTACGGAGTCAATGCAGAGCAGGTAGATGAGCTGTCTGGAGTCTCCACTGGTGTTGCTGTGATCGTGCGCGTTGGCGGCGATAACCGCATCATTTTGGACCACGGAGCTAATCACGCACGCACAGTAGATGACGTAAAAGCAGTGCTTGATGGCATTGCGAAGCCAGGTGATGTGTTTTTGACGCAGTTCGAGTGCGAGTTGTCGACCACGTTTGAGCTTATCAGATACGCACATGAGCTGGGACTCTATACGATGGTGAACCCATCGCCATCGGCTACCATGACCACCGGTCTTCTCGCCAGCGTGGACGTGCTTTGCCTGAACGAGATTGAGTTTGCAGACTTGTTTGGCGAGGGCAAGATCAGCCCGCTGGCAGATCCCGAGGCTGCGGTGCAGAAGGTGCTTGCAAGTGGCGTGGCAACTGCGGTGTTGACGCTGGGGTCCAAGGGCTCGATTGCTGCTGACGCACACGGCGTCTACCAGCAGGAATGCTACCGCGTGGACACCGTGGACACTACCTGTGCGGGCGACACGTTTATGGGTACGCTTGCTGCATTCCAGGCATCGGGGCAGCTAGAGGGGTACGATATCAAGCAGACGCTTGATGTGGCTGCAAAGGCTGCGGCGCTCGCCACTACCAAGGTTGGTGCTCAGCAGTCAATTCCAACGTATCAGCAGGTAGTTGAGTTTTAGGGTAGAATTGCAGTGATTGTTGCGTCATAATTCGCAGTTTACACGCAGTTTAAATGGCTCCAACCAAGTTCAAACGCAGTCTACACGCAGTTCAAACGTAACGTACACGCAGCTCAAACGCACAAAGGAGACTCATGACAATGCTTTCAACTAAGACGCGCGTCATCATTGACACAGATCCCGGCATTGACGACGCCATTGCGCTGGGTTTTGCCCTGGCCGCAAAGGCGCTGGATATCAAGCTTATTACTACCGTCAGCGGAAATGTTGGCATCGATAACGTCACCAATAACGCTCTTAAACTGCTCAAATTCTGGAATCAGCACGTGCCTGTTGCGCGTGGTGCTGCCGAGCCACTGCTCAGAAAACCGATGGACGCAAGCGACGTCCACGGCGCTTCGGGCATGAGGGGCTACGAATTTGACGGCATTCAACCGGACTGTCTGCTCGAAGAAACTGCACTTGAAGCACAGCGTCGCGTCATTATGGAAGGTGCTTCGGCTGGCGAGAAAACCACGCTGGTGACGCTTGGTCCTCTGACAAACATCGCACTGCTGCTGAAAGCTTATCCACAGGTCAAAGAGCATATCGAGCGCATTGTTATGATGGGCGGCGCTCTGACCCGTGGAAACCTTGGCGTCATGTCCGAGTTTAACGTGGGCGTTGACCCCGAGGCAGCAAAAATTGTCTTCGCATCCGGCGTTCACGTGGCCATGGTTGGCCTTGAGGTGGGCGACGCTGCTCGCGTCATGCCCGAGGACATCGAGAGCATCCAGAACTCCGGCAAGAGCGGCGACATGCTGGTCAAGCTGCTGCTCAACTACCGCGTTCACTACCAGGAGGAGGGCTTCAGCATGTACGACCCAACGGCCGTGGCTTATCTGCTGGCACCTCAGATGTTCGAGACCAAAGACGTGTTTGTGGACGTCGAGTGCGCTGGAGGCTTAACCGCTGGCTGCACCGTCGTTGACCTGGCCGGATACCTTGGCGAGAAACCCAATGCAACTGTATGCGTTGGCGTTGACCAAAAGGCATTCCGCACTTGGTTTGTCCACCAGATCCAAAAGTGCAACGTCCTCGACGGCTCCGCCCCCGCGGTCGAAGGTGTGCTGTTGGACTAGATGCTGCTGGGGCAGTGGAACCTCGGCAGGCCCGTAAAATGATTGTCGCAAAACTCACAAGAAAAAAGCCTCTTCTCGCCTTTGAGAAGAGGCTTTGTAGTGCGTAGGGGTGCTGGTTGGTAACGTAAATTAGCCGATGATAGTCATTACTATCGGGATGACAATCGCAAAAAGCACCGTTGAAGTTGCAACAACGTTAGTTGCAAATTTGACGTCAGCCTTACCCTCGTTTGCCAGAATTGGCAGAACGGTTAGCGCTGGAACTGCGGCCTGGATGATAAACGTTCTAGTTTCAAGTACGTTCTGTGTACCAAACACGCCGGTAAACGCCATGATTACGCCAACCATAACAAGCGGGGCAATAACAAATTTACCAATAAGCGCAATTGCCGTGTCACGGTCAATTCGAATGCTCGAGAGTCCCGTCTCCTGCAAAATAATGCCAATGTAAATCAGTGAAAGTGGCGTTACTAGGTTGCCTAAATACGTAAGACCAGTGTTTACAACTGCTGGAACAGGGATGTTGAACACGAGAAAAACGAGGGCTACCAAGAAACCAAGCAATGGTGGTGGTAACAACTTGCTGATATTGAATTTGTGTTCAGCTGCGTTGTTTTTCTCGCCATCATTTTCTGTTGGCATTGGATCACCGTAAATGAAGAAGATTCCAATTGCCCAGGTAGAAATAGTGTTCATGATGTAGTACACCAAGAAGTACGGTACGGCATGCTCGCCAAAGAGCGCAAGATTAAGCGGCATACCAATGAAGATAGTGTTGGCATTTGCAAAGGTATTGAGCATCAAGCCTCGGCGACCTGGTTGGACGCGGAAAACGTTGATAACCAAAAATCCTGCAGCATATGACAAAGTAAAGCTAATCGCTGCAATAAGCACCGAGGGACCAAGCTGGAGCAGCTGATTGAGAGATAAGTTCTTAAGAACTGCTACAAAAATGGATGCTGGGAGTGCTACGTTCATAATGAGTTTTGATGCTTGACCAGCGAATGTCTCGTTGAGCCAGTTAATCTTACGAAGCACATAACCCAGCACAATAATCAAAATGATGGGCAATACATTTTGTAGCGATGTCAAAAAGACAGACATTTTATGCCTCTAACTCTTTGTAGACAGGGAACCACTTAAGGGCGTCAACTGCCTCTTTTGCATCGGCAATTGGCTCGCGGTTCAGACCCTGCTTGATTGCTTCTTCTGCAACGCCGACGGCAATACGCTCGGAGAACTCGGTAATCTTTGAGACTGGAGGAAGAATTGCAGCACCAGGTTTTGTGGTATCAACAATTCCACCAAGTGAGTGAGCTGCAAGTGAAATCATTTGGTCTGTGAGTAGGCGAGCCTTTGCGGCGAGGGTTCCCAGTCCAAGACCTGGATAAATCAGAGCGTTGTTGGCCTGGCCAATCTGGTAGGTTACGCCGCCAAGCTCCACGTCATCGGATGGGACGCCGCAGGCTACAAGTGCACGGCCATCAGTCCAGGTCAGCAGGTCCTGGGCGGTTGCCTCGGCAAGCTTAGTTGGGTTGGATAGAGGGAAGACCATGGGGCGCTCGCAATGAGCTGCCATCTCGCGAATGATCTCCTCGGTGAAGGCGCCGTGAACGGTAGAGGTGCCAACCATGATTGTTGGGTGGACCGTCTTTACAACGGCTGCGAGGGTGGTGAGTTCATCAGCGTTTGCGAACTCAGAACGCTTGCGAGCAAATGGCTTCTGCTGTGGAGTGAGGTTGTCCATATCGTCGAAGAGCAAGCCCTGACGATCTACCAGGTAGAAGCGCTTTCGAGCCTCTTCACGGTCCATTCCCTGGTCCACAAATTCCTGCAGCACACGATCAGCGATGCCGCAACCAGCAGTTCCTGCACCAAAGCAGAGATATACCTGGTCGACGAGTTTCTCGCCAGAAATGTTGAGGCCACCGAGGATGCCTGCAAGGGTAACAATACCAGTGCCCTCGACGTCGTCGTTGAAGACAGGGTAGGTGTTCTTGTAGCGGTCCAGGATTGCTGCAGCGTGCTCGCGGCCGAAGTCCTCGAAGTGCAGATAGAGATTAGGGAAGAGATTCTCAACGGTAGTGACAAAGTTGTCGATGTAGGCGTTGTAGCGGTCCTCGTCAACGCGCTTGTGGCGCTCGCCCAGGTACAGTGGGTCATCAAGGAGTTCCTGGCGGTTGGTGCCAGCATCAATAACAACAGGCATAATGCGATTAGGGTCAACACCAGCTGCGGCGGTGTAAACCATAAGTTTACCAACGGAAATTTCGACGCCGTTGGTTCCCCAGTCGCCAATACCCAAGATTGCTTCTGCGTCGGTGACGACAATCAGGTCGATGTCTCTACCTGCGGCTGCGTTCTTCAGCGAGGTTTCAAGGTCTTCAGGACGATCGACTGACAGGAAGCATGCATACTGCGGATCGACATAGCGCTGGGAGTACTGCTCAATATCTGGAGCAATAGTTGGGTCGTAGACGATAGGCATGAACTCTTCAACATGCTTGGAGAACAGGTTGTAGAACAGCGTGCGGTTCTCGGAGAAAAGCCTCATGAGATAGTGACGCTTTGTCTCGAGGTCAGGATACTGCTGGAAAAGCACGTATGCCTGTTCAGCTTGCTCCTCGATGGTCTGGATATTTGGAGGTAGAAGTCCTACTAAGTCATACTTCTGACGCTCCTCCTGCGTAAAAGCGGTTCCCTTGTTCAAAAATGGATCATTCAGTAGTTCAAAACCCGTCTTCATGATGCCTCCTTAGTGCATCAGCTTTAATAGTCGCCGTACTTGGCACAGATAGAATATGTTTTCTATCTGCGATAACAATACCCATATTCTGTTACGTATTTACGAGAATTAGAAGAAATCTCCTTCTTTTTTGGAAAAATTTTCTTGCTAAACATATATGTTCACCAGTGCATATATAAATTTGGTTAAACTGACAAGGTGATGTTTTCAAATCCCAAGGTCGTGTTTTCAAATTCTTTTGAAAGAATCGTTTTAACGGAGAAATGTAAGACAGAATTAATACCAACTGCGGTTTTGCTGAGCGCTTGTCATGCAAGTGGTAAAAAATGCGTTTAGTTGGAATATGCAGTAGCGACTGGTTTTTATGCAAGCCATTTACCTGCGGTTTTGTTACGGATAAAAATAGCAAAATCTGGACACTTTTTGCCACCTGCGCAAACGTAAGTTAGGAATTTTCGTGATTGCGATTTGACCTCCAACTAAACGGATTTTTTACCCAAAAGAGGGGTCGAATTTTGGTGAGTCAAATTATTGATACAAAAATCCGCATAAACAAGATGGAATATGCAATTTTCTTGGGTGATTGGATGTTGCTCGGTCAATTGGATAGTGGTCGGCCCTCAGTCGACATTATTTCATTACAACAGCACCTTCAGGAAGCGCAATATCCGCGTCGGTTGCAATTAAGAGGTTGTTACCTGGTGTTTTAGGAGTATCAGGCCACTCGGGCACGTAAGCGATATGCGCAAACTCCTGCGCAAAGACGTTTGCCACCTGGGGAAGTAGCGTAGACCCGTGGCCTTCGAGCGGACAGCGAACATCAGCCAGATATACACCGCCATCTGCAAGTTTTTCTTTAACCACTTGTGCGCCGGCTGGAGTTCCCAGGGGTCCAAGCGACTTCCGACCAGCAAACACTTCGTTTACCAGCACGTCAATGCTGCTAGCATCTGCATCCTGCAGAACCTTCCAGGCGTCGTCCTCGACAATACGTAGCTCACTTGAAGCCGCAGCTAGAGCCTCGTCTAAAAAGAAATGTTCGCGCGCAAGCGAGACAATCTTCGGATCAATCTCAATCGCGTCAATAACGCTGCCGCTCATGTGTGTAGCCAGGTACTTTGGCAGCGAGAAACCTCCTCCGCCCAGAATCACAACGCGACCCTGCGGGGCCACCTGCTGGATGACCTTCGCCATCATGCGGTGATAGTGAACACAGAGCTCAAAGCGCAGCTCAGGTGCAATGTAGCTCACAGACTGGAAGGTGCCATTAACGTTGAGCAGCCTAATGGGCGTACCGTCGGCGTCCTCGGAGTCAAAGATCATCGTGAGGCCAAATTTGGTACGCGTCACAAAAACGCCTCGAGCACGCAGAATTAACAGAAATAGCTGGTAAATGCCAATAACGGCAAGACCCGCTACGGTCGACCAGATAAAAAATGTCCAAAAATCATGTAAGACCATGTTAATTCCTTGTTAGTAAGGTTTCCCTCGGTTATACTAGCCGATACGGCGTTTTTTCTGAACGCTTTTACAGGAAAAGATTTTCTGGGGGTTTATATGATTTTAGGACTTGGTATTCCTGAGCTTCTGATTATTGTTGTTATCGTCATGGTTCTCTTTGGACCTAAGAACCTTCCAAAGCTCGGCAAGGCTGTCGGCGAGACCGTCAAGAGCGTTCGTGAGGGCATGGAGTCTGAGACCAAGGAAGAAGCCAAGGAGCCAGAGGCTGAGCTCGTTGAGGACGAAGAGTCCAAAAAGGCTGAGTAACCCCATCTCACACGTATAGACCTACTTGACCCATCAACAGAAAGAACACGATGGACACTACTAAAGAGATTGTACTTACCCCAGAAGGCCGTCAGAAGCTTGTCGATGAGCTGGCTTATCGTGAGGGCGAGAAACACGACGAGATTGTTGAGCGCATCAAAGAGGCTCGTGGTTTTGGTGACCTTTCTGAGAACTCCGAGTATGACGCTGCAAAAGAAGAGCAGTCTCACAACGAGTCCCGCATCAACGAGATTCGCCAGATTCTCTCTGTCGCAAAGGTTGTCGAGGGCGGCAGCAAGCGCAACGTCACCGTTGCAATCGGCACAACCGTCGAGCTTGCTGATGCAAAAGGCAAGACAACTAAATATGTAATTGTTGGTACTACTGAGACTAACTCCCTTGAGCACAAGATCTCTAACGAGTCCCCAGCTGGCGAGGCTCTTATTGGTCATAAGAAGGGTGACGAGGTTGAGTTCACCACGCCAAACGGCAAGGTGAAGAAGTACACCATTACCTCTATTACTCGCTAGACTGGCACAAAAGATTTTGGTCGCCCCGTGTCCGTCTGGCGCGGGGCGTTTTTACGTGGAGGATACATGTCCGAAGTAGAGAACAACATCGCTGGTAGCTCGGCCGCCGCTGACGCAACCGCCGCTGAGAACGTCGACGTAATCGAGGCCACCTCAGAGGCTTCCATCAACGACGAGCGCGCCCAGCGCCGCGTCCGTCGCCAGGCACTGCTTGATGCCGGCGTTGATCCATACCCAATCAAGTCCACCGTCACCGCTCACGTCGCTGAGCTGGAGGAGCGTTATGCTGACCTCGAGGACGGCCAGACTGGCGAGGAAGTCTATTCCGTGGCTGGCCGCGTCCGCGCCATCCGCAACCAGGGCAAGATTGCGTTTGTCGTGGTAGAGGACTACACCGGTCAGATTCAGCTTTTCTGCCGCATCAACAACCTTGACGAGAAGAACTGGGAGCTCCTGGGTCTTCTCGACCTTGGCGACATCATTGGCGCAACCGGCGCTATCATGCGCACTCGCCGCGGCCAGCTTTCCCTGGCAGTCACCTCGCTGGAGGTTCTCTCCAAGTCGCTGCGTCCTCTGCCTGAAAAGTTCCACGGCCTCACCGACCGCGAGGTTCGTTATCGCCAGCGCTACGTTGACCTCATCATGAACCCTGAGGTCCGCGATGTATTCCGCAAGCGTTCCCAGATCATCTCCATTATCCGCCAGTTCATGGAGGCAGACGGTTACATGGAGGTTGAGACCCCTGTTCTTCAGGAGATTCTTGGCGGCGCAAACGCAAAGCCGTTCATCACGCACTACAACGCTCTGAACACCGAGAACTACCTGCGTATTGCAACCGAGCTTCCGCTGAAGCGCCTGCTTGTTGGCGGTCTTGAGCGCGTTTACGAGCTTGGTCGTCAGTTCAGAAATGAGGGCACCGACCTCACGCACAACCCAGAGTTCACCTCTATGGAGGCATACGCCGCCTACTCTGACCTGGCCGGCATGCGCGAGCTTTCCCAGAACCTCTTCCAGGAGATTGCCCGCAAGGCTTGCGGCTGCGAGGAGGGCCACGAGGTCATCACTTATCAGGGCACCGAGGTTGACCTCTCCGGCAACTGGCGCGTTGCGTCGCTGGCAGAGATTGCGTCCGAGGTCACCGGCGAGGAGCTCTCCATTGACACCCCTGTCGAGAAACTCCGTGCAGTCCTGGACCGCTATGAGATTGAGTGGGACCCAGAGTGGCAGGCCGGCAAGCTGTTGTTTGAGATCTACGATGAGCTTGGCGAGAAGAGCATCGTAAACCCAACCTTTGTCTGCGATTATCCTGCAGAGGTTTCTCCGCTTACCAAGCGTAAAGCAGACGATCCTCGCCTGACCGACCGCTTTGAGCTCATTATCTGCGGTGCAGAGTACGCAAACGCATACTCCGAGCTTAACGACCCCGTTGACCAGGAGGAGCGCTTTGCTGCCCAGATGGAGGCTAAGCGTCAGGGTGACGAGGAGGCTATGGAGTACGATTACGACTTCATCCGCGCACTTGAGTACGGCATGCCACCAGCGGGTGGCATCGGCTATGGCATCGACCGCATGATTATGCTTTTCTGCGATCAGCCTTCAATCCGCGACGTCCTTCTCTTCCCACAGCTCAAGCCCGAGAAGCGCTAAGAGTTTGAGCGCACTGCGAATTCAGCACTCGCGACATACCCACAATGAGACTTGAAAGTTTGTGACACGCCTGTCTTAAAATCCTTCGTGTTCACACGATAGTCACATCAATTAAAACCGGTACCTGCACTTTTACGGGTACCGGTTTCTTGTGATTGTGGGTTTAACCTTTTGGGTACATACCTATCCAAATCAAGATAGTTTTGAGAGGTTTCAGCACATGTTTGATAAATTCACTGACAGAGCGCGTAAAGTCATGAGCCTGGCTCAGGACGAGGCTCGCGGTCTTGGCCAGATGTATGTTGGTACCGAGCACCTGCTACTTGCTCTCATCAAAGAGGGGGAGGGTATTGCTGCTCAAGCTCTGGCAAAGCTGGAGGTCTCGTACGACGAGGCCCTGGCAACCGTAAAAGAGCTCACCACGGGCGCAGGAGACCCTATTCCTGGCGGCCACATTCCGTTTACTCCTCGCGCAAAACGCGTGCTTGAGGACGCGTACAGAGAAACCATGACCCACGGTCAGAGTTATATTGCAACTGAGCACCTGCTTTTGGGCATTGTATCCGAGGGTAACGGTCGTGCTATGGATGCCCTGCGTACCATGGGTGTCTCGGGCGACGCCGTAAGAAATGCCGTTGATGAGCTGGTTGCCCAGACTCCAGAAGATGCACCTGCTGGTCCTCGTATGGCAGAGCCTCGTATTGAGGGTGGCATCTTTGGCATGCCTGTTGGCGCTGGTCAGATGCGTCCTAACGCAAATGACGACGCTTCCATGTTGGAGCAGTTTGGCCGCAACCTTACCAAGCTTGCCGCAGATAAAAAGCTTGATCCGGTCATTGGCCGTGACCGCGAGATTGAGCGTGTCATGCAGGTTCTTGCCCGCCGCCAGAAGAACAACCCACTTATCCTGGGCGATCCCGGCGTTGGTAAGACCGCCATTGTTGAGGGCTTGGCTCAGCTCATTGCATCCGGCAACGTTCCTGACATCCTGCGCGGAAAGCAGGTCTGGACGCTTGACCTGGCAAGTCTGGTAGCAGGATCCAAGTATCGCGGTGAGTTTGAGGACCGCATGAAGAAGGTTGTTGCTGAGCTGGAGAAATCCAAGAATGACATCCTCTTCATTGACGAGATTCACACCGTCATTGGCGCCGGCTCCGCAGAGGGCTCCATCGACGCCGCGTCTATCCTTAAGCCGCCGCTGTCTCGTGGAGAAATCCAGGTCATCGGTGCAACTACGGCAGAAGAGTACCGTAAACATGTCGAGAAGGACGCTGCATTTGAGAGGCGTTTCCAGCCTGTCAACATCGGCGAGCCAAACAATGATGACACCATTTCTATCATCCACGGTCTTCAGGATCGCTACGAGAAGCACCACCACGTCCACTACACCGAGGCTGCTATCAAGGCTGCCGTTGTGCTTTCTAGCCGCTATATCCAGGATCGCTTCCTGCCAGACAAGGCAATTGACGTCCTCGATGAGGCTGGAGCCCGCGCACGCATCCACAAGATGAGCCTTCCACCAGAGATTGCCCAGGTAGACGCAGATCTTCTCCGCGTTCGTACCCAGAAGTCTGAGGCAGCAAGCGCTCAGGAGTTTGAGCAGGCAGCTCGTCTGCGTGACCAGGAGAAATCCTTGGTAGCAGAGAGGGATCGCCTGGAGACTGAGTGGCGTGAGCAGCTGGACAAGAACATTGTTACCGTTGACGAGGACGATATTGCAAAGGTTGTCTCTGGCATCACCGGCGTTCCAGTCTCTAACCTAACCGAGACTGAGGCTTCAAGGCTGCTTCGTACAGAAGACATCCTTCACCAGCGCGTTGTTGGTCAGGACGAGGCTGTTGTTAAGGTTGCAAAGGCAATCCGCAGAAGCCGTAGTCCTCTCAAAGACCCTAAGCGCCCTGGCGGCTCCTTCATCTTCCTAGGCCCTTCCGGTGTAGGTAAGACTGAGCTTGCAAAAGCCCTGGCAGAGTTCCTGTTTGGCTCTGAAGACGCCCTGCTTTCATACGACATGTCCGAGTACATGGAGCGCCACACTGTAGCTAAGCTGGTTGGTGCACCTCCAGGATACGTGGGCTACGATGAGGGTGGAGAGCTCACCAAGGCTGTCCGCAGGCGTCCATACTCTGTCCTGCTCTTCGACGAGATTGAGAAGGCACATCCAGACGTCTTCAACATCTTGTTGCAGATTCTGGACGAGGGCCGCTTGACTGACGGTCAAGGTCGTCACGTGGACTTCTCCAATACGGTTGTCATCATGACATCCAACATTGGTGCTCGCGAGATTGCCCGTACCAATACCATGGGCTTCTCGTCAGAAGGTTCTAAGGGTCTTTCCGATAAAGAGATTACCAGCCGTGTTATGTCCGAGCTCAAGCGCGGATTCCGCCCAGAGTTCTTGAACCGTGTGGACGAGATTGTTGTCTTCAAGTCGCTCTCTACCGAGCAGCTTCGTGGCATTGTTGACCTCATGGTTCTTGAGCTGCGCGATCGCCTGATTGCCAATGGTATGTCCATTGAGCTCACCGAGGCCGCAAAGGACCTGATTGCCAAAGACGGAACCGACCCTGTCTACGGTGCTCGTCCGCTGCGCCGCACCATTCAGTCGATGATTGAAGATCCACTGTCTGAGGAGCTTCTCTCTGGCCAGTGGAACGCAGGCGACATTGTTGCTGTTGATGTTGACACTGAGGGTAAGAAGCTTGTGTTCACCAAGACCACGGGCGTCATCCCTGAGCCTCGCAAGAAAGAGACAATGGCGCAGCTTGACCAGATGGACGTCAGCATGGGACCATCCTCGCTGCCACAGGGTAGTGCAGGCGGTTCGTCCGACCTGATGTCCTCCGCCGAGTAAGACACTCCGACCCGAGGTTCTGCCTCGGGTCTTTTTGTATCGCAGCTAAAACGTACAGTTCTCTTGTCGAGAAACCCGTCGAGCAGCCCACCTAGTCGCCCGGCGAGAAACCCGTCTTCTCCAAACCGTCACTACACGCGCCGGCAACAAAACCGTATACTTGAAATGTTGAAACAAATTGAAGCCGTAAACGTACCAGATCGCAAAACGCAGCCTGTAGGCTGCAAGTAATTGAGGGAGAGCCATGGAGCCAACGCAACTTGATCCAAGCGCAACAGAAAACGAGGACCGTATTGCCACCGCTCTGAAGATGACTGCCCCTGGCACAGCGCTCCGCGTTGCACTGGATATGATTATCGCTGGCCGTCTGGGCGCCCTCATTTGCGTGGGAGATACAGAAAACGTCCTTGCTGCGGGCGGAGATGGTTTCAAACTTGATGTTTCCTTCACGGCAAACCGACTGTTTGAGCTTTGCAAGATGGACGGCGCTGTAGTGGTGGACAAAGACCTCACCAGAATTCTGCGCGCCAACTTCCACCTCAATCCTGATGCAACGCTTCCAACTGCAGAAACAGGTACTCGTCACCGTACTGCCGCTCGCATGAGCTTGCTCACCAAGTCTATTGTGATTGCAGTGTCTTCTCGCCGTTCGTTGATTACCGTTTACGTTGATGGTCACGTTATTCCGCTGAAGTCAGTACCAGCCATTATGTCTACCGTCAATCAGCTCTCGGTTGCTATGCAAAATACGCGCCAGCAACTTGATCGCGCGCTTCTGCGCTTGACCGCTCTAGAGCTTGATAATTACGTTACCCTGGGCGATGTAGCAGGTATTTTCTACCTGTTTGAGGTTCTTTTGAGTGCCGCTGACCAGCTTGATTCTTGTCTTTTGGAGCTAGGTAGCGAGGGAAAAACTACCGCTATGCAGCGCGAGGAATATTTGGGCGGCATCGACGAGGCCTATAACCTGATGATTCGCGACTACGCCGTAGATTCTTCCGCTGAAGAGGCGCGCGCCATTCGCCGCCGCTTCCACGAGACAGCCAATACCGAGCTACGCTCCGCAGAAAGTGTTGGCCAGATTCTTGGTTACTCCGATGGCCGCGGAGAAGATGCGTCCATGGAGCCTCTGGGCCTGCGCACGCTTTCACGCGTTCACGTGGTCAACGATGAGATTGCGGCCAGAATTGTTGACGCCTACGACAACCTGCAGCAGCTACTTCACGTTGCAGAAAACGATACATCAAGCCTCAAATCTCTGGGTGTCGAGAACCCCGGTGCACTTGCTAACAGTCTCCGCAGAATGTGGGGTAAGTCGGAATAATGGCTGCGAGCAGCACCTGTGCAAAGGTCGTGTCAAAGCCACGTCCTTCTCGCCTCACAACACATGGAGCAAAAGCCGATACCGTTGCCGTCATTGTGGCCGGCGGTATTGGCGAGCGCTTTGGATATCCTGACGGCAAGCAGTTTATTTCTGTCTGCGGTCTTCCGCTGATGAGCTGGTCAATCCTTGCGTTTGATCACGCGCCAAGTGTGGCTCACATTGTGATTGCTTGCTCTGACGAGAAACGCGCTGCAGTTCAAGAGGGTGTTGTGGGCAAGCTTGTACTCCATAAGCCTGTTCACTTTGCAACGTCTGGTGCTACCAGACAGGAATCGGTTTACAACGCGCTCCAGGTAGTGCCTGCTGGATATGATTTTGTTTCTGTTCATGACGCGGTTCGTCCGCTCATTGAGGTAGAGACCATTGAGCAGGTCATTGGTACAGTTCGCAAGTCGCCTAAGATTGCGGGAGCAATTTTGGCTCACCGCGCAACTGATACGCTGAAGCGCGTAGATGGTGCAACCATTGTAGATACGCCTGACCGCTCAACGTTCTGGGCTGCTCAGACCCCTCAGGTGTTCAAGACACGCACACTTCTTGAAGCCCACGAAGTAGCTCGCCAGGAAGGCTACCAGGGAACCGATGACTCGTCGTTAGTTGAGCGACTAGGTCTTACGGTGCTGTGCGTTGAGTCACAACGAGAAAACGTGAAGGTCACGTACCCGTCTGACCTTGCAATTGTTGAGGCTACGCTCAGCCGTCGCCTGGTAGAAGGCGCAACCGGAAGTGGGGCTGTAGAGTGAGCATGCCAGAGCTTAAAATTGGCCACGGATACGATGTTCATCGCCTGGTAGAGGGTAGAGATCTTATCTTAGGTGGCATCAAAATTGAGCACTCCAAAGGTCTTCTCGGTCACTCCGATGCCGATGTTTTGACTCATGCGCTTATGGATGCCCTGCTAGGAGCTATGCGCGCCGGCGACATTGGCCAGCTTTTCCCTGATACAGACCTTGCTTATGAGGGCGCTGATTCTATGGTGCTTCTGTCCCATGTTATGCAGCTTGTTCGTAATCAGGGCTTTGAGCTTCTGGATTGTGATTGCACCGTTGCAGCTCAGGCGCCTAAGTTACTTCCTCATCGTGATGCTATGAGGAACCGCATGGCAGAGGTTATGGGTGTTTCGCCAGATAAAGTTGGCGTTAAAGCAACCACTACCGAAGGCCTTGGCTTTGTGGGCACTCAAGAAGGCATTGCTGCCTGGGCAGTTGTACTGCTGGGACGTAGCGCGCAATAAATTACAGCTCTACGATATGGTCGGCTGCCTCCACCACTTTAGGGTCATGAGATATGAGCAGTATTATGTGGTCCTGCTTGACCTTCTTGAGAAGATTAAGAAGGACATCAACACTGTTCTGATCTAATGCAGAAGTTGGCTCGTCAAGCAACATAACACTTGGATTCATAAGCATCATGCGGATAATTGCAATCTTTTGTTTTTCTCCACCAGAGATAGCAGAGCTTCTTTCACCCAGGCGAACGTCAAGATTTTGATCATCACCAAGCAGCAATTTTTCCAAATTGAATAGCTTGATATAGCTGATTATCTCTTCATCTGTTGGTTGGTTTTTGCACAGCAGTGTCAGATTGTTTCTTACTGTATCGTCAACAATGCTTGGTTCTTGCTCGGTAAATCCAAGCGTATTTTTTCTGAGTTCATACTGATTAATTTGAGCTAGCAAGTCCTCATTTATAGCAATAGTGCCTGATAGATGAGATGACCACTCTCCGTTAATGAGCTTTAGAAATGTAGATTTGCCTGTACCGTTTCCACCGGTAATGGCATATATATTTCCTTTTGCAAAACTACAAGACAAGTTGTTCATCAGTACTTTATTGGTATGTGGATAAGAGAAAGACACATTTGTGCAGGTAATTTGATTGACGTTCTCTGATGGAATGATATTACCAACGGACTCTTGAGGTACATCAAGAATCTGCTCAATTCGATTGAGGCTTACCGTAATGCTCTGATAAGCCATACCAAATTCCATGAGAAGCGTAATAGAACCTAAGAGCGATACAAAATAGCTTGAAATAGTTGCAATATAGCCAGGCTGCAGCGCTCCAAGGAAAATTTGATATGCACAGGTAATAAAGACAATGGCTTGGAATACAGCAATCACAGCATTGTTTAATTCTTGTACGCCAAACTCAAGCTTGTACTGCTCATGAATGGCACTACGAAGCTTTTGATTGATGGCATAGTGCTGATTAAAGAAACGCTCAAAGAGGGAATGACGCCTAATGAAATCTACATCAGTGAACTGCGAAAGTTCAATCGATCCATACTGGGACCGCAGCTCTTTAGATTCTTTGTATCTTTTATAGGCCGAAGCTTGGATTTGCTTATAGATAATAAAACTCACTAACAGCAAAACAGCTGTTACAAGAGCGGTTAATGGGTTCAAATATAAAATAATCGCAAGCGTTCCTATGACGGAGACCAAAGTCGTTGCAAAGCTCACACATTGCGTAAGTATAAACATTGAAACGTCATTAGCGTCGTTATTTACTGTCTGGCGATAATGTCCAGAATCATAGGACGAGAAAAACGATGAATCGGCGTGTTGAATCTTGTCAATCAGCTGTCGCTCAATGGTAAACGCGGAGTCGATCTGCAATTGACAATAGCGTGTTTTGGCAAGATAGGAACAGCCGGCAATAAGGATTCCTAGTGCAGCAACCACGGCGCAATAGAAAAGTATTTCATTCCAAGTTGTTCCTGAAATAAAAAGATTAATTACAAATCCAACAAGAAGAGGTTGGATCACCATAAGCGCTGTGACAAAGAATGACAAAAAGAGAAAAATCGCAAGACTGCCTTTATCCAGAATGGTAGATATACAGTAGCGGATAATGTTAAAAAACTTACTCATTCGAATCACCTTCTGAAGTTGTTAAGAGTAAGATTTCTTGTCTTCTAGTTCTTTGCAGTTTTGATTCAAATATAAATTCTTAAAATTTTTATTCGTCAAGTTTAGTAAAACAAAAAAACAATCCAGTACTAATCCGTAAATGGTAACAAAATTGAATCTTGATTAGTACGGTATGGAACTTAAAGGTTTTCCGCAAACCGTTTATACTTACACCAATACACAATGGTTGCGAGGAGTATGCATGCTTGTCTATAACACTCAGACGCATAAAAAAGAAGAGTTCAAGCCAATCGACGAGGGCAAAATCCGCATGTACGTGTGCGGTCCTACGGTTTACGATCAGATTCACATCGGAAACGCCCGTACCTTCCTCTCGTTTGACGTTATTCGCCGCTATCTGATGCACAAGGGTTATGAGGTCACCTTTGCTCAGAATCTGACCGATGTTGACGACAAGATTATTCAGCGCGCCATTGAGCAGGGAAGGACTGCTCAAGAGGTTTCTGAAGAGTTTTCTCAGGCGTTTATCGAGCAGATGCATCGCTTTAATATTCTGGATCCGGATATTCGTCCTCGCGCAACGCACGAGATTGAAGCCATGCTTCAGATGATTCAATCTTTGATTGAACAGGGTCACGCATACGCGGTGCCTTCGGGCGACGTGTACTTCTCGGTTCGTTCTGACCATGGTTATGGCGTTCTTTCTGGTCGCGATCTTGATCAGCTTCGCGCAGGTGAGCGCGTTGAGGTTAATGACGAGAAACGCGATCCATTTGACTTTGCGCTCTGGAAGGCTGCAAAGCCTGGTGAGCCTAGCTGGCCAAGCCCTTGGGGAGAAGGTCGTCCAGGTTGGCACAGTGAGTGCTGCGCCATGATTCATCGCTACCTGGGCACTCCAATTGACATTCACGGCGGTGGCTCTGACCTGGTATTCCCTCATCATGAGAACGAGACCGCGCAGGCATCTTGCGCCTGGCACGCTCCTCTCGCCAATTATTGGATGCACACCGGAATGCTTCGCGTTGATGGCGAGAAGATGTCCAAGTCTTTGGGCAACTTCTACACACTCAAGGAAGTTTTGGATAAGTATCCTGCAGATGCAGTAAGACTTTTGATGCTTCAGACGCACTATCGTGCACCACTTGATTTCTCGTTTGAGCGCCTTGAGGGCACCGTTGGTACGCTTGAGCGCATGAAGACCTGCGTTGCAAATCTCCGCTGGGCTTTCAAGCAGTCTTCTGCTCAGCACGAACTTTCCGACGCTGATAGCACGCTTGCTGAGGCAATCAATACAGCTCAGAGCGAGTTTGACGCTCAGATGGATGATGATTTCAACACCGCAGGAGCACTCGCTGCTATCTTTGCTCTGGTAACTGCTGCAAATACCTATCTTGCAGAGGTTGGCCAGAACGTTGGCGCAAGTCCTGTTCTCCGTGCATCAGATATGTTGTGCGAGCTCACAGGAGCTTTGGGAATCGATTTGACTCAGGCGGCGTCTACCTCTGATTTACCAGAAGAGCTTGTGGCGCTTGCATCCCAGGTAGCAGGCTATGAGGGCGCGTCAGCCGACGAGGCTGCAGAGTCTTTGCTTGCTGCTCGTCAGGAGGCTCGCTCCCAGAAGAACTGGGCAGTTGCTGATCAAATTAGAGACGGTATTGCTGAGCTTGGACTTTTGATTGAAGATACCGCCGCTGGCGCTCGACTAAAGCGTAAGGCAGACTAACTATGGCAAGAAATCAGCGTTCTACCTCTAAAAACACTCGTTCCGAGGGCGCTGCCGGACGCGGTGGCTCCACTGGTCGCGGTGGGGCTGCAGGTCGCGGGGGAGCTGCAGGTCGCAGTGGCGCAGGTCGCGGCTCCAAGAAGGCTGCCGACTGGGGCGGTTATTTCGGCGCCAAGAATGGCCAGGGCTCAAAAGGTGGTCGCTCCGCACAAGGCGCACGCGCAGCTCAGGGCACTCGCGGACAGAAAGGCGCTGGTGGACAGCGAGGTGCTAGCGCTGGACGTCCCAGCAACAAGAAGCTTGCAACTGATCTTATCGAGGGTCGTCGCGCAGTAGCAGAGGCACTGACCGTTGGTATTCCTTTGAAGAATGCGCTGGTACAAGCCGCAAGCGGGCAGAAGGACCAGGAGATTGAGGCACTTGCACGTCAGCTTGAGCAGGAGGGTATTCCTGTCGAGCGTGTTGCAAAGCCCGTACTTGACTCGCTTTCAAGCCACGGCGCTCACCAGGGCGTTATTGTCCGTACGCAGCCTTTTGCTTACGCTGACCTCTCTGAAATCATCCAGCGCGCTGGTTCCGAAAACGCTCTGGTTGTGGTCTTGGATCACGTCACTGACGAGGGAAACTTTGGTGCAATTGTAAGAAGTGCCGAGGTAGTTGGCGCAGCCGGCGTTGTTATTGCAAACGCTCGCGCCGCCCGAGTTGGCGTTGGAGCATACAAGACTTCCGCTGGAGCCGTGCTTCACCTGCCAATCGCACAGGTTTCTAATCTGCCGCGCGCTCTTGAAGAGCTCAAAGCCGCAGGTTTTTGGACATGTGGCTCTACCGAGCACGCCACTCAGTCCGTGTGGGAGGCTCCTATGGGAGGTCGCCTTGCACTTGTTATGGGCTCTGAAGGTTCAGGAATTTCTCGCCTTATGCTCGAGAAGTGCGATTTTACGTGCAAACTTCCTCAGTTTGGCCAGGTAGAGTCCCTGAACGTTGCTCAGGCAACAACGGTCATGTGCTACGAGTGGCTCCGTAGGACCCAGGAAGCGTAAGCTCAGGAAGCCCAGGAAGCCCAGGAAGCCCAGGAAGCCCAGGAAGCCCAGGAAGCGTAAGGTATGGCTCAGAAAAAATCGCTGCTTGTAGTCGATGGCTATAACGTCATGTTGGCAACTCCTCGCTATGAGGCGTTGCTGGATGAGCGTGGCTCTTCTGCACAAGAAACCGCTGCTGAGAGAGCCTATCACCTCAACACCGATCCGTTTTATCGCGCCCGTTTGGCGCTCATTTCTGACGTTGCCACGTTTGCGCAGGGTACCTACGAGGCCGTTATTGTGTTTGACGGCAAGGGAAATGTAAACGACGAGCGCCCGGAGCGCACCCACGCTGGCGTGCAGTTGGTTTTTTCCGAGACTGGGGAGTCCGCAGATAGTGTCATCGAGCGCCTGGTCACGGACGCTCGAGAGGCTGGTCGCAAGGTATTTCTGGTCACGTCGGACAGGGACATTCGTGCCACAGCCGGCTTTGGCCCCGGCGAGGTCACGCGCATTGCAAGCGCAGCGCTGGTTCACGAGATTTCCCAAGCAGATAACGTTGTCGAAGAGATGCGTCGCGATCAGGTCAGTACGCGCATGACGCTTGAAGACCGTATTTCTCCAGAACAGCGCGAGAAACTCTGGAAGCTGCTAGGCAGATAGGTGCCCAGGTCAGCGTCTCACGTACGCGATGTGCCAACGTGCTCGACCGCACCAATACGTCCAGCGCGCCTGGGCGCAATCAGCGCGCCTGATTTCTGCAAAGAATCTGTAAAATTTGCCTGATAACAGCAAAGAATCTGTGGATTTGCCTGATTTTGTTAAAGAATCGGTGTTCCAAATACAGATTCTTTGCACTTTTCAGGCGGGTCTTTCGTGACGTAGCTTTAGATCTGGGTGTGGTGTCATGGACGCTTTCATGGAGCCTGATTTTCTCGCCATATCTGAGTGATCTGCCGGAAAAGCACGTCATATCTGAGCGATTTGCCGGTTTTTCTCGCCAAGTCTGAGCTGTTTTACACAGACATGATGCGGTTTTCAGGCTGGCCAAACTTGATGGACAGCGCATTTGTACCAAGCTAACTCCTACAGAAGGGAAGCGCTCCTACATGCCGTATTGACCAGTTTGTGGAGAAAAATTTCTCAAAAATTGAGACTAGACCAAAGCCAGAAAAGTCTATAGAATATCCTCTGCACTTGATGCCGCTATAGCTCAGCTGGTAGAGCAACTGACTTGTAATCAGTAGGTCCCGGGTTCGAAGCCTGGTGGCGGCACCACTTGAATTTTCAGCCAGGCATTGCCTGGCTTTTTTCGTGCGAATTTTAGGGCATTCGCGACGTATCGCGTATGGCTTTTATAGACAACCGTAAAAGCCCGTATGCGTCTGGCCAGAAACCCGCTTGAAGTTGTGGCCAGAAAACCGCATGAAATCGTGTCGAGAAAATCGCTTGGAATTGTGGAAAAAATTTGATAAGATACGCCCGGTTGGGTGGATTACGTTGACAAGATTTTTATTCAATCGTAATATTTTCCCGCTTACGAGGTAATACAGAAGTTCAACAAGACTTTCTGCGTACGTTAAACTACAAGGTACAGCGTATTAATTACTTCAAGAGTGCTTGAAAACGGCATTTGGGGATATGGCACAGCGGCAACTGCGGCGGACTGTAAATCCGCTCTCTCTGAGTTCCTTGGTTCGAGTCCAAGTATCCCCACCACGCCCGTGTAGCTCAGTAGGTAGAGCACTTCGTTGGTAACGAAGAGGTCACCGGTTCAAATCCGGTCGCGGGCTCCATGTTTCAAGCGGCATTTATGCCGGCGTAGCTCAGCTGGTTAGAGCACACGGCTCATACCCGTGACGTCACTGGTTCGAATCCAGTCGCCGGTACCAGACTCTTTACGGCGTACATGTCCTAGACATTTGCGCCGTTGAGTATAAACAGACGTTTTTTCACCACGGTCTAGCCCGAGGGTTAGTTCCAGAAGGAGGATTGGCAATGGCCAAGGAAAAGTTTGACCGCACAAAGCCACACGTAAACATCGGTACCATTGGTCACGTCGACCACGGTAAGACTACCCTTACCGCAGCAATCACCAAGGTTCTCTCTGAGACCGAGGGCTGCAAGGCAGACTATACCGCCTTCGAGAACATCGATAAGGCTCCAGAGGAGCGTCAGCGTGGTATTACCATTTCCGTTGCTCACGTTGAGTACGAGACTTGGGAGCGCCATTATGCTCACGTCGACTGCCCTGGCCACGCAGACTACATCAAGAACATGATTTCTGGTGCAGCTCAGATGGACGGCGCAATCCTCGTTATTGCTGCAACCGACGGTCCTATGGCTCAGACTCGTGAGCACATCCTTCTCGCACGTCAGGTCGGCGTTCCTTACATCGTCGTCTTCCTGAACAAGTGCGACATGGTCGACGATGACGAGCTCATCGACCTCGTCGAGATGGAGACCCGTGACCTTCTCTCCGAGTACGACTTCCCAGGCGATGATCTTCCAATCATCCGTGGTTCCGCTCTCGGCGCTCTTAACGGCGAGGAGAAGTGGGTTGAGTCCATCCGTGAGCTCATGCACACCGTTGACTCCTACATCCCAACACCAGCTCGTGACAACGAGAAGCCATTCCTGATGGCAATCGAGGACGTCATGACCATTTCTGGT
The DNA here is from genome assembly GCF_000758945.1 of Lancefieldella parvula DNF00906. Taxonomy (GTDB): domain Bacteria; phylum Actinomycetota; class Coriobacteriia; order Coriobacteriales; family Atopobiaceae; genus Lancefieldella; species Lancefieldella parvula_C. The sequence continues at coordinate 63,920 of NZ_JRND01000017.1, read as the reverse complement.
CGTGGTACCGTTGCTACCGGCCGTGTTGAGCGTGGTGAGCTCAAGCTCAACGATCCAGTCGAGATCGTTGGTATTAAGCCAACTCAGAACTCTGTTGCTACCGGCATTGAGATGTTCCGTAAGACCATGGACTTCTGCGAGGCTGGCGACAACGTTGGTATTCTTCTTCGTGGTGTTAAGCGCGAGGACATCGAGCGCGGTCAGGTTCTCTGCAAGCCTGGTACCGTTACTCCACACAAGAAGTTCACCGGTGAGGTTTACGTTCTTACTAAGGAAGAGGGCGGCCGTCACACCCCATTCTTCTCTGGTTACCGTCCACAGTTCTACTTCCGTACAACTGACGTAACCGGCGACATCTACGAGCTCACCGATGCAAACGGTGGCAAGGTAGAGATGGCTATGCCTGGCGACCACATCACCGTTGGTTGCGAGCTCATTCACCCAATCGCTCTTGAGCAGGGTCTGAAGTTCGCTATCCGCGAGGGTGGCCACACCGTCGGCGATGGCCGTGTTTCCACCGTCATCGAGTAACTTCTTTAAAAGTTGCTAACTTGCCCGGCGTGCTCTTTTGCGCGCCGGGTTTTTTGTCGAGAAAAAATATGTGAACGCCTAGAGTAATTAGAGAAAAGTATTGACATCTCTGGGTAGTGGGTGCTAACCTAAGCAACCGCGTCACATTTCGAGAATACATCTCGTGACCGTGTTCAGGAGGATCAATGCGTACACTCGTTACTCTCGCCTGCACTGAGTGCAAGCGTCGTAATTACACTACGGACAAGAACAAGTCCAACAACCCAGATCGTATGGAGTTGAAGAAGTACTGCCCATGGTGCCACAAGCACACGGTACATCGCGAGACCCGCTAGGCTAGGTGGGTTCGTTCTAGGCCAGTAGCTCCAATGGTAGAGCGGCGGTCTCCAAAACCGTTTGTTGAGGGTTCGAGTCCTTCCTGGCCTGCCAGATAACTTCACCGGCCTTCCCATAAGGGTTGGCCGGTTTGTATGTAGGTATAACATCCAAGGGAGCGTAGGATGGCAAATAAGGAGCGCAATAAGAGGAGCGCACGTAAGGCTCGCGCAGAAGAGCGCGCCCAGCGTGAGGCCCTTCAGGCTGAAGCTACTCCTGAAGCTTCTGCTAAGGCCACTAAGGCTGAGGCAAAGAAGCAGGAGAAGTCCATTCAGCGTAACGCCAACCCTGGCTTCTTTGGCCGCCTGGGTGCTTATTTTGCAGGCGTTCGTACAGAAATGCACCGCGTTGTGTGGCCTTCAAGCTCTGAGCTTGCTGGTTTCTCTGTAGCCGTAATTGCAACAATCATTTTCTTTGGCTTGGTAACTTGGCTGGTTGATACTGGCATTGTTGCTGGTCTCGTCGCCTTTACTGGACTGAGGGGATAATCAATGGCTAAGCGCTGGTATGTAGTTCACACCTATTCAGGTTATGAGAACAAGGTAAAGACAGACCTTGAGCACCGTATCGAGACCTATGGCCTTGAGCGTGCTGTTATTGATATTCAGATTCCTACTGAGGAAGTTACTGAGGTCAAGGACGGCGGTAAGCGCGAGACCAAAGAGTCTAAGGTTTTCCCAGGTTATGTTCTTGTTCGCATGGAGCTGGATGACAATACCTGGGCTGTTGTTCGTAACACTCCAGGCGTAACTGGTTTTGTTGGTATTGACGGCAAGCCAGTTCCTCTGCGTCGCGATGAGTTCGATAAGATTATGCGTCGTGGCGGCATGAAGACGGGTAGCCCTGTACCTAAACGTACAGCAACCAATATTGAGGTCGGTCAGGCAATTCACGTTCTTTCTGGTCCTCTCGCTGATTTCGACGGAACTGTTTCTGAGGTCAACGCAGAGTCCGGCAAGATCAAGGTAATGCTCACCATCTTTGGTCGCGAGACTCCAGTTGAGCTCACCATGGATCAGATTTCCCTGATAGACTAGTAACTAACGGCTTATCCCGCACTTCTCGTCCCTTGTGGATTGCTTCTCGGGAGTGCGCGAGAATAGACTCAAACGTATTCAAACAGGAGGCTTAACATGCCCGCAAAGAAGGTTGTTAACTTTATCAAGCTGCAGATTCCTGCAGGCCAGGCAAACCCAGCTCCTCCAGTAGGACCAGCTCTGGGTGCTGCACAGGTCAACATTATGCAGTTCTGCCAGGCATTCAACGCTGCAACTCAGGACAAGGCTGGCGACATCATCCCAGTCGAGATTTCTGTTTACGAGGATCGTTCCTTTGACTTCGTAACCAAGACTCCTCCAGCAGCTCAGCTCATCAAGAAGGAGCTTCACCTCAAGGGTGGTTCCGGTGTTCCTCAGCGCGATAAGGTTGGCCAGCTCTCCCAGGAGCAGCTCACCAAGATTGCTGAGATCAAGATGCCTGACCTCAACGCAAACGACATTGAGGCTGCAAAGAAGATCGTCGCTGGTACCGCTCGTTCCATGGGTGTAACCATCGCCGAGTAGTGTTTACTCCCGTCAGCCATTTGTGTGGCTGACGGTTGTTTTGTCAGAGCATCCGACGTTAGTGCACATAGTTGGGTTTCTCGCCAAGAGGGCGTAACTATGGACGGAAGATGCAGGAGTGGGAGGGCAGACGCCCGCTAACCACAGGAGGTACATAATGCCTAAGCACGGAAAGAACTACAAGAATGCAGTTGCCAAGGTAGACGGTGCAAACCTCTACAGCCCAAAAGAGGCAGTAACCCTGTCTAAGGAGCTTGCAACTGCTAAGTTTGACGAGACCATTGAGGTAGCAATTCGCCTTGGTGTCGATACTCGTAAGGCTGACCAGAACGTTCGCGGTTCCATCTCTTTGCCTCACGGCACTGGTAAGTCCGTTCGCGTTGCAGTCTTCGCAGAGGGCGAGAAGGCCCGCGAGGCTGAGGCAGCTGGCGCTGACATCGTCGGTGGCGACGAGCTCATCGCAGAGGTCGAGAAGGGCATGCTTGACTTTGACGCAGCAATCGCAACCCCTCAGATGATGGGTAAGGTTGGTCGTCTTGGTCGTGTTCTTGGTCCTCGTGGCCTTATGCCTAACCCTAAGCTTGGCACCGTTACCATGGATGTTGCAAAGATGGTTAACGAGCTCAAGGCTGGTCGTGTTGAGTATCGTGCAGACCGTTTTGGTATCTGCCACGTTGCAATCGGCAAGGCTTCTTTTGAGGTCCAGCAGCTTGTTGAGAACTATGGCGCACTGATCTCCGAGATCATCCGCGTCAAGCCATCCAGCGCTAAGGGTAAGTACGTCAAGACCGTTGCTGTTTCCTCTACTATGGGCCCTGGCATCAAGGTTGATCCAACCAAGGTTCGTAACCTCATGGAGGACTAAGCTAATCGCTTAGAAGTACCTAGCACGTTTAATCCGGTATCTGCTTGCAGGTACCGGATTTTTCTTGAAGCGTGCACGCGGCTGATGTGTGTGGCTGAGTTGTGCGTAGCTGCTTAGCCGCCCTTCTCGTCAAATTTTTGTGAAGAGAAAGAAATTGTGCGCTCAACCTTGACTCGCGTTGATTTTTGCTGCACAATATCCAACGCAAGACAGACGTCTTGTAGTTGCACGTTCGCTGCCAAAGACAGCCGGCGCCTTGAATCCAAGGCTTAATGGGAATTCCCGCCTGCCGAGGTGGTCTTGAGATTAGTACATCCAGACCCCGCTTTGGTTGCCAAAGTGGGGTCTTTTCATGTGAGGGCCGCACCTGTTGGCGCTCGTGCCCGAGACATGATAAAGGAGGTGTACTACATGCCAGCTCAGTCTAAACTTGATTTGCTCGAGAAGGTTTCCGCTTCTCTCGACAACTCCAAGGGCCTGTTCGTTATCGACTATCGTGGTCTCTCCGTAAAGGAGACTCAGGAGCTTCGTCGCGCACTTACCGCAGCGGGCGCTCACATGAAGGTCTATAAGAACAACATCGTCAAGATTGCTCTTAAGAACGCTGGTATGCCAGAGATTGACGAGATGCTCGCCGGTACCTGCGCATACGTTTTCTATGAGAATGATCCTGTCGAGGCCGCTAAGGTCATCAAGGATCAGGCCAAGAAGCTCAAGAAAGTTGAGTTCATTGGTGGTATCGCTGATGGTCAGGCACTTACTGCTGACGAGGCAAAGGCTTACGCAGATCTTCCTTCTCGCGAGGAGCTCATTGCAAAGCTTGTCTTCGTTGTTGCAAGCCCACTTACCGGTATTGCACAGGTTTGCGCTGGTCCAGCTCGTGGACTCGCAACCGCTCTTTCTGCAGTCGCAGATCAGAAGAACGCTGCATAAGCAACGTTTTGTTGTACCCGCGCATTGGCGCAAACCGCGTGAGAGTGTAGACGCACTTAAACGCACACATACAAGCCGGGCTTTTGCCCAGATGCAGTACAAAGGCTGCATCGTTTAAAAAGGAGAATTGACATGGCTGTCACTAAAGATGAGATTATTGAGGCCCTTAAAGAGATGCCAGCACTCGAGCTTTCTGAGCTCGTTCACGAGCTTGAGGACGTCTTCGGCGTTTCCGCTGCTGCTCCTGTAGCTGTCGCTGCTGCTCCTGCAGCTGGCGGCGCTGCTGAGGAGGCAGAGGAGAAGACCAACTTTGACGTTGTCCTCGAGGGCTTCGGCGACAACAAGATCGGCGTCATCAAGGTTGTCCGCGCTCTTACCAACCTTGGCCTCAAGGAGGCAAAGGAGGTCGTCGAGGGTGCTCCTAAGGCAGTCCTCGAGGGCGCTAAGAAGGAGGACGCTGAGGCTGCTAAGGCTCAGCTCGAGGAGGCTGGCGCTACCGTCACCCTTAAGTAAGTCCATCCTACATTGCTTACTGGAGAGGTCAGACTTCGGTCTGGCCTCTTTTTGTTTGCCTGGCGAGAAACCCATGCGCTTGCAGCGCATGAAGCTGAGGTGCTTCTGCAGCAGCCGGAAAAGCGCATCAAGCTGGGGTGCTTTTGCAGCAGCCTGAAAAGTGCATCAAGTCTGAGCTGCGTTCGCTGCAGCCTGAAAAGTGCATCAAGCTGGGGCGCTTTAGCTGCAGCCTGAAAAGTGCATCAAGTCTGAGTGATTTGCCGGATTTTCTCGCCATGTCTGAGCGATTTGCCTGTTTTTCTCGCCTTATCTGAGTACTTTTGCTCAGACTTGGTGTGCATTTCAGGCTCATAAATCCTGCGTGATTGCTCTAGCTTACTGCGTGACTTAACCCAGCTTCCTCGCGCCTGATTTCTGCAAAGAATCTGTAACTTTTGCCTAAAAATGCAAAAGAATCTGTGGATTTGCCTGATTTTGCAAAAGAATCGGTGGCGCAAATACAGATTCTTTGCACTTTTCAGGCGCGTGCAGCAAAAGGTCGGCGCGTGCAGCGAGAAACCCGTGCGCTCGGAGCGCGCTCGGGGCTCGTGGAGCGCCATGCGAAGCGACGCGGCGGGGGAGCGCCGCTCACCGAAAGCTATTTTTGTCTCCATGGACCTTCTCCACAAAATCTTCACAACTAGAAAAGACGAGTTAGTCAAGGATTTACCTGCAACATAACGTTTGTGCAGTTGAAAAACATAAACGCGATAATATAGTCAAAACGTCTTAAAAAATCAAGTGTTTTTCTGTTGACGCGCATTAAAATCTTGACTAAATTACTAGGTTGCGACAATTGCCACCTTCCACCCTTTTGAAGGAGGACAACCTGGTGTCTACCGCTAAAAAGACTTCCCTCACCACGCCTCAGGCGCATACTGGACGCAGGACGTTCAGTAAGATTCCCGCAGCTATGGAGCTGCCAAATCTGATTTCTGTACAGAAGGAATCATTTGAGCGCTTTATGGGAGAGGGCCTTGCAGAGTCCTTCGCTGAGTTCTCGCCAATTGAGAACAGCGCTGGAACCATGCAGGTCACCTTTGGTGACCATCAGTTCGGCGACCCTGCCAATTCAATGGCTGAGTGTCGTGCAAAAGACATTTCATATCAAGCACCTCTTTTTGTTGACGTCCGTTTTGTCAACAAAGAGACTGGTGAGATGAAGGAGCAGCTTGTCTTCATGGGTGATTTCCCACTGATGACTGAGCGCGGTACCTTCATCATCAACGGTTCTGAGCGCGTTGTGGTTTCACAGCTCGTTCGTTCACCTGGCGTGTATTTCTCGTCAGAGATGGACAACGGTGTTCTGGTCCACAAGTCTCAGTTCATTCCTGCACGTGGTGCATGGCTTGAGTTTGAGGTTGATAAGCGCGGCCACCTGGTCGTCTCCATTGACCGCAAGCGTCGCCAGAGCGCTACCGTCTTCCTCCGTGCACTTGGCATTGCTGTTACCGATGACGAGATTCTCTCGCTCCTTGGTGATTCCGATGTTGTTCGCAACACACTTGAGCGTGACGTTGCAACCACACGTGAGGATGCTCTTATCGAGATTTATCGTCGTCAACGTCCAGGCGAGCCACCAACTGTTGACTCCGCCCGTTCTCTGCTTGACGGCCTCTTCTTCAACGAGCAGCGCTATGACCTTGCTCGCGTTGGTCGTTACAAGATCAACAAGAAGCTTGAGGAAGAGATTCCTGCAGACGTTCGTGTCCTTACCAAAGAGGACATTGTCGCAGCTCTTCAGTACCTTCTTGCAGTGCATGCAGGTGATGAGTCTAAGCACCTGGATGACATTGACCACTTTGGCAACCGCCGCGTTCGTACCGTTGGTGAGCTGGTCCAGAACCAGTTCCGCATTGGTATGAGCCGCATGGAGCGCGTTGTTCGTGAGCGCATGGCATCTCAGGACGCAGACGACATCACTCCACAGTCTTTGATCAACATCCGTCCAATTGTTGCTGCAATCAAGGAGTTCTTCGGTTCTTCTCAGCTTTCGCAGTTCATGGACCAGGCAAACCCACTTGCTGGTTTGACCCACAAGCGTCGTCTTTCTGCTCTGGGACCTGGCGGTCTTGCAGGACACAAGTCCGGCTCCAGCCGTCGTACCAACGTTCCTACCGCAGTCCGCGACGTTCACAACTCGCACTACTCCCGTATGTGCCCAATCGAGACTCCTGAGGGACCAAACATTGGTCTTATCGGCTCCTTGGCACTGTACGCTCACGTAAATGAGTACGGCTTTATCGAGGCTCCTTATCGTAAGGTCACAGGCGGTGTTGTTTCTGACGACATTGTCTGGATGACTGCAGACGAGGAGGAGAATCACATTATTGCTCCTGCTAACACCCCAATTGACCCTAAGTCTAAGAAGTTTGTTGAGGTTGACGCAGACGGCAAGATTGTTGATGCAGACCGCGTTATTGCACGTACCCGCGACTTCGACGGTTCCTTCGGTGCGCCTGCACAGGTTCCTGTTGAGGACGTTGACTACATGGACGTTTCTCCACGTCAGCTTCTCTCCGTCGCAGCTAACCTCATTCCATTCCTTGAGCACGACGATGCAAAGCGTACCCTCATGGGTGCAAACATGCAGCGTCAGGCAGTGCCTCTGATTCAGTCCCACGCTCCATTTGTTGGAACTGGCATGGAGGGTCGCGCAGCTCAGGACTCTGGTGAGCTTATTTGTGCAGAGTTTGCCGGCGAGGTCACCGAGGTTGATGCAGCTCACGTTGTCATCTACTCCGATGAGCACGGTTCTCAGCGCTACGATCTTCCTAAGTACGAGCGCTCCAACCAGTCCACTTGCATCAACCACCGTCCAATCGTCACTGTTGGACAACAGGTCGAGAAGGGCCAGCCAATCGCAGACGGTCCATCTGTTGACCACTCTGAGCTGGCACTTGGCGCAAACCTTACCGTTGCTTACATGCCATGGGAAGGCTACAACTACGAGGACGGTATTATCGTCTCCGAGCGCGTTGTTCAGGAAGACCTTCTGACTTCCGTTAACATTTCCCGCCACGAGATTGATGCTCGTGACACCAAGCTTGGTGCTGAGGAGATTACCCGCGAGATTCCAAACCTTGGTGAGGACATGCTCGCAAACCTCGATGATGACGGTATCATCCGCATCGGCGCTGAGGTTGGCCCTGGCGATATTCTGGTTGGTAAGGTCACTCCTAAGGGTGAGACTGCTCTGACCGCAGAAGAGCGCCTGCTTCGCGCAATCTTCGGTGCTAAGGCACACGATGTTCGTGATACTTCCCTTAAGATGCCACACGGCTCCTATGGCCGCGTTGTTGACGTTGTCCGCTTCAGCCGTGAGGCTGGAGACGACCTGCCTCCAGGAGTAAACGACCTGGTCCGCGTCTTTGTTGCTCAGCGCAGAAAGATCCAGCAGGGCGATAAGATCGCTGGTCGTCACGGTAACAAGGGTGTTATTTGTAAGGTTCTCCCAGTTGAGGACATGCCTTACATGGCAGACGGTACCCCAGTAGACGTTATTCTCGACCCACTGGGCGTTCCTTCCCGTATGAACGTTGGTCAGCTGCTTGAGTGCCACCTTGGTTGGGGTGCTGCACACGGTTGGGATGACGATGACGCAGATTCTAAGCGTTACGTTGAGGGCCCAATTCCTGTTGCAACACCACTCTTTGACGGTGCTACTGACGAGTCCGTTGCAGAGATTGTTCGCCGCACCAACATCAACATGATCAACAAGGCTCTCAAGGAGTACGGCGAGGATATGCGTGAGGAGTTTGTTCCACAGCTCAACGAGCGTGGTAAGACTACCCTCTACGATGGTCGTACCGGCGAGGCATTCAAGAGCCCAATTACCGTTGGTGTTTCTTACATTCTGAAGCTCGGCCACATGGTTGACGATAAGATCCACGCACGTTCAACTGGTCCTTACTCTCTTGTTACCCAGCAGCCTCTGGGTGGTAAGGCACAGTTCGGCGGTCAGCGCTTTGGTGAGATGGAGGTTTGGGCACTGTATGCATACGGTGCTGCTAACGTCCTCCAGGAGATCCTCACCGTTAAGTCTGACGATACCAACGGCCGTGTTAAGACCTACGAGTCCATTGTTAAGGGCGAGAACATTCCTACTGCAGGAATTCCTGAGTCCTTCAAGGTTCTGGTCAAAGAGATTCGCTCCCTGGCACTTGACATTGAGCCAATCTCCTATCGTAAGCGTGCAAATACCGCAAAGGTCACAGATCCTGAGGAGAAGAACGCTGTTGAGATCCTCAACGACCTTGGCTTCACTGAGGTAACCGCTTCCGACCTGTCCCAAGACGCTGAGGGTGCATCCGCACTTGTAGGCGACGCGACCACCGATAAGGAGTAGCGACTGTGGCAGATTTTGATTCCACTGAATTTGACGCTATTAAAATTTCTCTAGCGTCTGCTGATGATATCCGCGGTTGGTCCTATGGCGAGGTAAAGAAGCCTGAGACCATCAACTACCGTACCCTTAAGCCAGAAAAGGATGGTCTTTTCTGCGAGAAGATCTTTGGACCTGTAAGGGACTGGGAGTGCGCCTGCGGTAAGTACAAAGGCATTCGCTTCAAGGGCATTACCTGCGAGCGCTGCGGTGTTGAAGTAACCACCGCAAAGGTTCGTCGTGACCGCATGGGCCACATCGAGCTTGCTGCTCCTGTAAGCCACATTTGGTACTTCAAGAGCCCAACCAGCTTCCCTCTGGCACGTCTTCTTGATATCAAGAGCAAGGACCTCGAGAAAGTCCTCTACTTTGCATCTTACGTAATCACCAGTGTTGACACTGAGGCACGTGAGGCTGACGTAGACGATCTTCGTGAGGAGCTTGCAGCAGACCTCGAAGAGCTTGACGCAGAGCGTGACGATCAGATCGCACGTCTTCGCGAGCAGGGCCAGCCACAGGATGACGAGTTTGGCGATTTTGAGCCTCTTTCTGAGGACGAGATCCGTGCAGGCGTCGCTGATCTTGAGGAAGAGTACGAGGAAGAGAAGACGCTTCGTCGTGAGGCTTTCGAGAAGTTCATGCAGCTTGAGACTAGAGAGCTCATCTCCGATGAGGGTCTGTTCTCCGAGCTTAAGCGCTACTATGGCATCTACTTCAAGGGCGGCATGGGCGCAGAGGCAGTACGTGACCTTCTCTCCAACATTGACCTTGAGAAAGAGGCCAAGGAGCTCCGCGCTATTATCGCCAATGAGGATGCTCAGAAGCAGAAGCGCGAGAAGGCCATTAAGCGCCTTGAGATTGTTGACGCCTTCCTCAAGGGTGGCAACGATCCAGCTAACATGATCCTTGACGTTGTACCAGTTATTCCACCTGATCTTCGTCCTATGGTTCAGCTTGATGGTGGCCGTTTTGCAGCTTCCGACTTAAACGATTTGTATCGTCGTGTTATTAACCGTAACAATCGTCTTAAGCGCCTGCTTGACCTTGAGGCACCTTCTATCATTGTTAACAACGAGAAGCGCATGCTTCAGGAGTCTGTTGACGCTCTGTTTGACAACGGTCGCCGTGGTCGTCCAGTCACTGGTCGTGGTGGACGTCCTCTGAAGTCTCTTGCTGAGGCCCTTAAGGGTAAGCAGGGTCGCTTCCGTCAGAACCTTCTGGGTAAGCGTGTTGACTACTCTGGCCGTTCCGTCATTGTTGTTGACCCACACCTGAAGCTGCACCAGTGCGGCCTTCCATCTGCTATGGCACTTGAGCTCTTCAAGCCATTTGTCATGCGTCGTTTGGTTGAGCTCCGCAAGGTTGAAAACATTAAGGGCGCAAAGCGCGCTATTGACCGTGGTACCCCAGTTGTTTGGGACGTTCTGGATGAGGTCATTCAGGACCGCCTCGTTCTTCTCAACCGCGCACCTACCCTTCACCGTCTGTCTATCCAGGCATTTGAGCCAGTCCTTATCGAGGGTAAGGCAATCCACCTGCACCCACTGGTCTGCGCACCATTCAACGCAGACTTCGACGGCGACCAGATGTCTGTCCACGTGCCACTTTCTACTCAGGCACAGACAGAGGCTCGCATTCTGATGCTCTCCAGCAACAACCTCAGAAGCCCTGCTTCTGGTAAGGTTCTGACCGTTCCTTCTCAGGATATGGTCTTTGGTGTCTACTACCTCACTTCCGAGAAGACCGGTGAAGACGCTAAGACTCTTACCTTCGCAAGCTTTGAGGATGCTCTTCTGGCTATTGAGGCCAACCGTGACCTTGATCTTCAGGCAAAGGTTGTTGTCCGCGTAAGCTTCAAGGATGCAAACGTTGCTGATAGCGATCGTGCTATCTTCCGCGTTATGACTGGCCGCGGTCAGTATGAGGACCTGGACGTTACTGAGGGCACCAAGCGTTTTGAGACCACTGTTGGTCGCATTATCTTCAACCGTCAGTGCCTGCCAGAGGATTACCCATACATCAACTACAAGATGGTTAAGTCCGACATTGGTGTACTGGTCAACGATTGCTGCGACCGTTACCCAATGGCTGATGTTGAGCCAATTCTGGACAACATCAAGAAGACTGGTTTCCACTACGCAACTCTTGCTGGTCTGACCGTTTCTGTTTGGGATGCTGTCATTCCTCCACACAAGCCACAGCTGCTTCAGGAGGCACAGGACCGCGTTGACCAGATCAACGAGTACTACGAGGACGGCTTCCTTTCCGAGCGAGAGCGTCACGTTGAGGTTGTTAACGCATGGACCGAGTGCACCGATCTTCTCGGCTCTGAGATGCTTACAGGCTTTGCAGAGAACAACCCAATTTACATGATGGCTGACTCTGGAGCTCGTGGTTCTAAGACACAGCTTCGCCAGCTTGCTGGTATGCGAGGCCTGATGGCGGATATGTCCGGTGAAACCATCGACCTTCCAATTAAGGCAAACTTCCGCGAGGGTCTTGAGCCTCTTGAGTACTTCATTTCTACCTACGGCGCTCGTAAGGGCCTGGTAGATACCGCATCCCACACCTCCGACTCTGGTTACCTGACTCGTCGACTCGTCGACGTTGCACAGGACGTCATTGTCCGCGAGGAGGACTGCGGCACTGATGAGGCAGTTACCTATCCTCTGATTAAGCCTGGTCAGACTTCTGTTGATACTGACCTGATTGGCCGCTGCACCCTTGAGGATGTCTGCGATCCAAACACTGGCGAGGTTCTTATCCCTGCTGGTGGCTATGTTGAGTCCAAGCAGGATCTTGAGCGTCTTGTTGAGCACGGCCTTGCTAAGGTTCAGCTCCGCGCGCTTCTGACCTGTAAGTCTAAGTACGGCGTCTGCCAGAAGTGCTACGGTTGGGATCTTTCCACCCGTCGTCCTGTCAACATTGGTACTGCAGTTGGTATTATCGCAGCTCAGTCCATTGGTGAGCCTGGTACTCAGCTGACCATGCGTACCATTCACTCCGGTGGTGTTGCAGGCGCAGACGATATTACACAGGGTCTTCCTACCGTTGCTCGTATGTTCGACGTCGTCGGCAACGTCAACGAGAAGATTCTTGGCCGCGAGGCTGATCTGGCTCCTGTTTCTGGTGTTCTTCACATCACCCCAGAGACCACCGAGTACCTGCTGCGTATTGTTGATGCAGACGATGCTTCTCGTGTCATCGAGGAGTGGCGTGTTCCTGCATCCGTCCGCTTCATGCCTGGCATCGAGGATGGCGTTGTTGTCCGTGCTGGTGATCAGATTACCCGCGGCTTCGTCAACTTCCGTATGCTCCGTCGACTCACTGACATTGAGTCCACCATGCACACCTTCGTTGAGTCCGTTAAGGACGTCTATACCTCTCAGGGTGTAGAACTCAACGATAAGCACATCGAGGTTATCGCACGTCAGATGCTTCGCCGTGTTCAGGTTACCAACCCAGGTGACTCTTCGTACCTGCTTGGTCAGTATGTGGACCGCTATGTCTTTGCAGAGACTGTCCAGAATATTGCCCTTGCTGGTGGTACTCCACCAGAGGCAGAGCCAGCAATCCTTGGTACGCTGAAGGTTGCAAGCTCTATTGATTCTTGGCTCTCCAGTGCATCGTTCATCCGTACTGCAGGCGTTCTTACTTCTGCAGCTATCGAGGGCGACGTTGACCACCTGCTTGACCTCAAGTCCAACGTTATTGTTGGTAAGCAGATTCCTGCAGGTACGGGTCTCTCCGCATACAACGATGTTGAGCTTACCTACCACGGTACCAAGATCGATGGCCCAACCTCTTCTCTTGCTAAGTCACTTCCAGACTGGGCACCAGCAGAGCTTAAGGACATCGAGGAGCAGCTTCCTAAGCAGCTTGACTGGGTCAACGAGGATTACAACGGTGGCGTTTACTCCAAGAATGGCCGTACGCTTTCAAGCGAGGATGCAAAGCTGTACCTCTTCGACGATCTTGGCGTGTCACAGCGTTGGACCAACAAGTTCAGCGAGGTTGGCATTGAGACCGTAGGCGATCTTATCGGCAAGACTGAGGAAGACCTGCTTCGCATCGATGGTATTGGTGCAAAGGCAATCGAGGAGCTCCGCGATGGCCTTGAGGCTCGTAACCTCCTCTACATCCTTGAGCCAGAAGAGGATGAGGCAGATTCTGAGGATCTTTCTCAGCTGCTCAACATGGTCTTCTCGCCAGAAGGCGATGGCGGCTTGATGCTGGGCTCTGCAGCTCCATCCACGCACTCTGATTACACCGAGACACTCATCGGTTCTTCTTCCGACGAGGTTAGCCCTGATGTAATCAACGAGGACCTTGGTTCTCTGGATGACCTTCTCAATCAGGTTGTCCGCATGGATGCTGAGGCAGACGGCGAAGACGAGTAAGTAATTTCGCCTGATACATCAAACTTTTTCGGAGATTGACTCCGATACAGAAGAGGACTTCAGCCGTTAGCTGGAGTCCTCTTTTTATTTGTTCTAACGGAGCAGAGTCGGTATATACTAAGATGCGTTACAAACAATATTTTGCGAGAAGCCCTGTGTACTCAGAGCTTTGTGTTGTAAAGAGTAGGAAGTATCATGACTAATCATTCTCACGAGTGTGAGCATACAAACAATATTTGCGAGTGCGTTTCTGAAGAACAACTGCACGAGTTTCTTACTAATGACGATATCATCTATGATGCCACTCAAATTTATGATGCGCTTTCTGACTTTACACGTTTCCAGATTTTGGGAGCTCTTCTTTTGGGTGAGAAGAGTGTAACTGAACTGCAGGAGCTTCTCTCTGTTTCTCAGTCTGCTACTTCTCATCAGCTCCGCCTTCTGCGCGATCGTGGTCTGGTAGCTGCAAAAAGAGATGGTCGTCGCGTCATTTATTCTCTTGCTGATGATCATGTCATTACGCTTATTAGCGTCGGTCTTGCTCACGCTGCTCATCAGCACTAGGAAAGTAGAAGTTTGTCGCTTTTTATATCAACAAGCAATGGACTTTTGATTGATACCGTATGTTAAGTCTTCAGCACATAAACGGAAGAAACGTGTGGGACATTCTTAAGCTCAAGGTGTCCGAGGACCAGCAAGACTTTGTTGCTGGAAATGATATAAGTCTTATCGAAGCCTATATAGCCAAGGCAGAAAACGGACAGATTTTTCCTTTTGGTATATACAAGAATGATTTACCAATAGGGTTTTTGATGATTGGGTTTGGACCAGATAGCAGTTGGGACAGGGCTCCAGCAATAGCTCAAAATAATTACGATCTTCGACGTCTGATGATTGATGCAAAATTCCAAGGTAGGGGATACGGCAAAGAAGCACTCAGGCTTGCGTTGGAGTTTATACGTACCTTTCCCTGTGGAAAAGCAGAGTTTTGTTGGCTTTCCTATGAACCCAAAAATAAGGTCGCGCAAGATCTCTATCGTTCATATGGATTTGTTGAGACGGGTGAGAAAGACGGCGAAGAAGTAATTGCTGTTTTGAAGTTAGTCCCCTGAACTTAGAGTCGTCCTTAACCAAGGCATTTCTCGCCAAATTTATAGTTTTTGAAAACAAAGTCTCCTTTATCTAAAACTAATATTTGCTACTCGTGTAATTTCTATGAAGTATGGATACGCCCGGCACAGTGGCTTGTTGACATGTGGCTTTCATCAGCGTAAAGTACTTCCCTGCGTAATTCCAAGGGGACAGTGCTGTGTCGCCTTTCGAATATGTAAAACTGCAGGTAGATAGGTATAAGAAGGAGAAGATCTTGCCTACTATTAACCAGCTCGTACGTAAGGGCCGCGTGAGCGTCAAGTCAAAGTCTAAGAACGCCGCTCTTCAGCACAACCCACAGAAGCGTGGTGTTTGCACCCGCGTTTTCACCACTACGCCAAAGAAGCCTAACTCAGCACTCCGTAAGGTTGCTCGTGTTCGTCTTGTTAATGGCATTGAGGTAACCGCTTACATTCCTGGTGAGGGCCACAACCTCCAGGAGCACTCCATTGTTCTGGTTCGTGGCGGCCGTGTCCGTGACCTTCCTGGTGTTCGTTACAAGGTTGTTCGCGGTGCATTCGACTGCGCAGCAGTTCAGAATCGTGCTCAGGGCCGTTCCCGTTACGGCACTAAGCGTGCTAAGTAATCACGTCCACTACTCGAACTAGTTCTTAGGAGATTAATATGCCGCGTCGCGCAGCAGCAGTACGTCGTGAGGTTATGCCTGACGCCGTCTACAACAATCGTCTGGTAACCCAGCTTATTAACAAGGTCCTTCTCGACGGCAAGAAAGCAACCGCAGAGCGCATTGTCTACGGTGCATTTGACATCGTCGCAGAGAAGACTGGTGAGGATGCCCTCACTGTCTTCAAGAAGGCTATGGATAACATACGCCCAACACTTGAGGTTAAGCCTAAGCGTGTTGGTGGCGCTACTTACCAGGTCCCAATGGAGGTCAACTCCCGTCGTGCAACTACTCTTGCTATCCGCTGGATGGTCACTTTCAGCCGTAGCCGTAAAGAGAAGACCATGGCAGAGCGTCTTGCAAACGAGATCATCGACGCAACTAACGGCGTAGGTGCATCCGTCAAGCGCCGCGAGGACCTGTACAAGATGGCTGAGGCCAACCGCGCCTTCTCCCACTACCGCTTCTAGTCGGAATTCAGGAGTAGCAAACAAATGGCTAAGACTAAGTACAATCTTAAAGACCTCCGCAACATCGGCATCATGGCTCACATCGATGCTGGTAAGACCACCACTACGGAGCGTATTCTTTACTACACCGGTAAGACCCACAAGATTGGTGAGGTCCACGACGGTGCAGCAACCATGGACTGGATGATTCAGGAGCAGGAGCGCGGCGTAACCATTACTTCCGCAGCTACCACTTGCTTCTGGAAAGACCATGTCATCCAGATCATCGACACCCCAGGCCACGTTGACTTTACCGCTGAGGTTGAGCGTTCTCTTCGTGTTCTGGACGGCGCAGTTGCAGTCTTCGACGCAGTTGCAGGCGTTCAGCCACAGTCCGAGACCGTTTGGCGTCAGGCTACCAAGTACGGCGTACCTCGTATTGCATTCATCAACAAGTTTGACCGCGTAGGCGCAGACTTCTTCCGTGCAATCCAGACCATGCGTGACCGCCTTGGCGCAAACGCAATTGCAGCTCAGGTCCCAATGGGCGCTGAGTCCAACTTCTGGGGTCTTATCGACCTTGTCACCAACACTGCATGGGACTTCAAAGAGGATGCTAAGGGCATGATTTACCCTGAGCCACTCGATGAGATTCCTGCAGAGTTTGCAGAGATTGCAGCTGAGAAGCGTGAAGAGCTTCTTGAGGCAGCTTCTGACTTCTCTGAGGACGTCATGATGGCTGTTCTCGAGGGTGAAGAGGTTGACGTTGAGACCCTTAAGGGTGCTCTTCGTGCTGGCGTTCTTGCTGGTCAGATTAACCCTGTCTTTGTTGGTTCCGCTTACAAGAACAAGGGTATTCAGGAGCTTCTGGACGCAGTCATCGACTTCCTTCCAAGCCCTCTGGATGTTCCAGAGATTGATGGCGTCACTCCTAAGGGTGATGAGGCTGTCCGTCATGCAGACGTTAAGGAGCCATTCTCCGCTCTTGCATTCAAGATCATGACTGACCCTTATGTTGGTAAGCTTACCTACATTCGTGTTTACTCTGGTCAGGCAGAGGCAGGTTCTTACGTCTACAACTCTGTCAAGGACAACCGTGAGCGCTTTGGCCGCATCCTCGAGATGAACGCAAACGACCGTGTTGACCGTGAAGAGTGCTCCGCAGGCGACATCGTTGCATGCGTTGGTCTGAAGAACACCACTACTGGTGACACCCTTTGTGACGAGAAGAACCCAATCATCCTTGAGTCCATCAGCTTCGCAGATCCTGTTATCGACGTTGCTGTTGAGCCTAAGACCAAGGCTGAGCAGGAGAAGATGTCCATCGGCCTTTCTAAGCTGGCTGAAGAGGACCCAACCTTCCAGGTTCACACTGATCACGAGACCGGCCAGACCATCATTGCTGGTATGGGCGAGCTTCACCTTGAGATTATTGTTGACCGTCTCCGTCGTGAGTTTAAGGTTGACTGCAACGTTGGTAAGCCACAGGTTGCTTACCGCGAGACTGCTGGTAAGGCAGTAAGCCACGCTGAGGGCAAGTTTGTCCGTCAGTCCGGTGGTAAGGGTCAGTATGGCCACGCAGTCATTGACCTTGAGCCACAGGAAGAGGGCAAGGGTTACGAGTTCGTCAACGCTATCGTCGGTGGTGTCATTCCTAAGGAGTACATCCCATCTATCGATAAGGGCATCCGCGAGGCTCTTGAGAACGGTGTCATTGCTGGTTACCCAGTAGTCGACATCAAGGTCACCCTTGTTGACGGTTCTTACCACGAGGTCGACTCTTCTGAGGCAGCATTTAAGATTGCTGGTTCTATGGCAATTAAGGATGCTCTCAAGAAGTCCAATCCTGTCCTTCTCGAGCCAGTTGAGTCTGTTGAGGTTGAGACACCTGAGCAGTACATGGGCGACGTTATGGGCAACCTTTCTTCCCGTCGTGGCAAGATTGAGGGCATGGACGATCGTATGGACGCCAAGGTCATCCGCGCTAAGGTGCCTCTTGGTGAGATGTTCGGTTATGCAACCGACCTTCGTTCCCAGACCCAGGGCCGCGCGAGCTACACCATGCAGTTCGATTCTTACGAGCCCGTTCCTAACGCTGTACGCGAAGAGATTGTCGCCAAAAACGGCGGCTCTGCATCCTAAGTAAACGACCACGAGCTCTAGCTCATGTATGGAGGTACCCAAAGTGTCAAGCCAGAAGATCAGGATTCGCCTCAAGGGCTATGATCACGAGGTCATTGATCAGTCCGCTAAGCTGATTGTTGACACCGCACAGAAGACAGGTGCGCGTGTTTCCGGTCCTATCCCTCTGCCAACCGAGCGTAACCTTTACACGGTTATCCGCTCCCCACACAAGGATAAGGATTCCCGTGATCAGTTTGAGATGCGTACTCACAAGCGTCTCATCGATATTCTCGACCCAAGCGCTTCTACCGTTGATTCGCTTATGCGTCTCGACCTTCCAGCTGGTGTCGATATCGAGATCAAGCTCTAAGCATACGGCTTAATCCAACTTGCAAACCCTCCTGCGCATCTTCGCGCGGGAGGGTTTTTGCGTGAGTGGCGTTGAACCATGTGCGAAGGATCACGTACGAGCTGCGACTCGCGCACCACACGCGTCACGACCGCGCTAGCTGCACAAACGCGCCTTCCGCCCGGTATCCACTTCGTGTGGGTACCGGGTTTCTTGTGCGCATATGCTGGAAGTGGACGGGTTTCTCGCCAGGTGGGCGGCGCGAGCCTGACGTGCGCCTGATTTCTTCAAAGAATCTGTAAATTTTGCCTAAATACATCAAAGAATCTGTGGATTTGCCTGATTTTGTTAAAGAATCGCCGACGCAAATACAGATTCTCTGTACTTTTCAGGCAGACTTTTCTAGACGTAACTCACATCTGCACTTGGCGAAAAACCCGTAGAATAGGGAAGCGGATTCTTTTACAGCGCACAGGAGAAGAGATGAACCAAAGGCCGCAGAACATAAGTGGTCAGCAGAATGCAAGCAGCCAGCTAAATACCGGCTGCTCGGTAAACGCTCGGCCAAATTACTCCTGCATGACAAAAATCCTCTTTGTGTGCCACGGAAATATCTGCAGGTCAACGATGGCGCAGTACGTTATGCAGGACCTTGTCGAGAAAAACGGTCTCGCAGACTCGTTTGTCATTGACTCAGCCGCAACCTCTACAGAGGAGATTGGTAATCCAGTTGATCCTCGTACGCGATGCAAACTTCAGCAAGAGGGAATTCATTGTGGCAATCATCGTGCGAGGCAGATGACTCGTGCAGATTACGATAACTTTGATTATCTCATAGGCATGGACCACAATAACCTGCGCAACATGATGCGCATACTAAAAGATGATCCGCTTGGAAAGGTTTCGCTGCTCCTTGACTGGACAGAGAAGCCTCGTGACATTGCGGACCCATGGTACTCAGGCAATTTTGATCTGACGTATGAGGATGTCACTGAGGGTTGCGAAGTGTTGCTCAAGAAACTTTTGGCTGCCTGGTCTTAGTTGCCTAGCCTTAGCTGCTTAGTCATGGCATCCTGATTTTGGCAAAATAATTATCGTGAATTGTTTTACAAAATTTTTTGAAAAAACTTTTCAAAAATCCTTGGGTTTCTCGCCAATGGATACGCCCGGGTCAGCGGTTTGACCTCGCAAAATAGGCGATAAGAAAGATCTCGCAGCTAGAAGGTATCAAACGGTCTTCACAAAGCGTTCATCTTTTAGAGATTTTAGGCTTGTTTCTTGTCAAAAATGAGTGTAAAGTAGACGGGCTGCTCAAACAGGACAATTATGTCTAAAGGCAGTATGTACAGGACGTGGTCCGCTGGGGAAGAGTACCCGATGTGCTCTCAAGGTCCCATGACCACCGAAGGTTAGGAAAGAGCATGGTTAATACCATCCTCGGCCGCAAGCTGGGCATGACCCAGGTATGGGACGAGAACGACAACGTCGTTCCTGTTACCGTCGTTCTTGCTGGCCCCTGCACCGTTTCACAGGTAAAGACTGTTGAGACGGACGGCTACAATGCCGTACAGATTGGCTTCGGCGACATCTCCGAGAAGCATGTCAACAAGCCAATGGCTGGTCACTTCAAGGCACAGGGCGTCGAGCCAATGCGTTACCTCCGCGAGGTCCGCGTTGAGGATGCTTCTGAGCACAAGACCGGCGATGTTGTCACAGTTGCTGACTTCTCTGAGGTCACCGCTGTTGACGTAACAGGCACTTCAAAGGGTAAGGGTTTCCAGGGTACCGTTAAGCGCTGGAACTTCTCTCGCGGTCCAATGACTCACGGTTCTCGTAACCAGCGTCGTCCAGGTTCCATTGGTCAGTGCGCATACCCTGCACGCGTTCGTAAGGGCCTTCACATGTATGGTCACATGGGCGCAGAGCGCGTTACGGTCAAGAACCTTAAGCTTGTCCGCGTTGATGCTGAGCAGAACCTCATGCTTATCAAGGGTGCTGTTCCTGGCGGCAAGAATGCCCTCGTCCAGGTCCGCATGGCCTAAGGGCCTTTAGGCAAACACTTAGGCTAACAAGGAGACAACATGTCCAAGTATGAGATTAAGAACGTAGAGGGAAAGAAGGTCGGCGACGCCGAGCTCTCCTCTGACGTCTATGGCATTGAGCCAAACATCCCTGTTGTGCACCAGGTTGTAGTCTGCCAGGATGCATCCGCACGTCAGGGTACCCACTCTACAAAGAACCGTCACGAGGTATCCGGCGGTGGCGTTAAGCCTTACCGTCAGAAGGGTACTGGTCGTGCTCGCCAGGGTTCTATTCGTGCTGGTCAGTGGACTGGTGGTGGCGTCATCTTTGGACCTACCCCTCGTTCCCACGCACGTCGTATTAACAACAAGATGGTCAAGCTTGCTATGAGGTCCGTCCTCTCCGGCAAGGTTGCAGACTCCGAGCTTGTCCTCGTCGACTCTCTCGAGTTTGCTCAGCCTTCCACCAAGCAGGCAAAGGCTGCACTTCAGAACCTCGGTATTGAGGGTAAGCGCGTTACCGTTATCGTCCCAGACGACGACGTCAACACTTACCTCTCTTTCCGCAACCTTCCTAAGGTTTCGATCTTCGGCGTTTCTGAGGTTACTACTCGTTTCCTGATCGACAACGGCGCACTTGTTATGTCCGCTGATGTCGCTAAGCAGCTTGGGGAGGTGCTCGCATAATGAACTCTCCTTATGAGGTCATCATTCGTCCTATCGTTTCAGAGCGTGCTTTCGATCTGATGGAGCAGGGCAAGTACACTTTTGAGGTTGCTCGTAACGCAGGTAAAGAAGAGATTGCTGCAGCTGTAGAGAAGCTCTTCTCTGTACACGTCACCAAGGTAAACACACTTTCTGTTAAGCCAAAGAACAAGCGTGTACGTTATCAGCAGGCAGGCAAGACCCGCCAGTGGAAGAAGGCTATTGTTACCCTCGCTGCTGGTGAGACTATCGAGATCTTCGGTAATAACTCTGCTGAGTAAGGTTTTTCTCCCGTGCCTCTTTTGAGGTACGGGTTCGTATGCCGCGCATAGTAGATACGCGCGGTACCGTGGTAATCCGGTGTTAGCTCGACTTTCCCTTAAGCGGGCTAGCCAACGGAGAAGAAAGGGATACTGTTTATGGCAGTTAGGCATCTAAAGCCAACAAGCGCAGGCAGGCGCTTCCAGACAATCTCAGACTTTGCTGAGATTACAACTGATAAGCCCGAGAAGTCCCTTCTCGAGCCTCTGCCAAAGAAGGCTGGCCGCAACAACAATGGCCGCATCACTACCCGTCACCAGGGTGGTGGCCACAAGCGCCAGTACCGTCGTATCGACTTCAAGCGTCGCAAGGATGACATCCCAGCTAAGGTCGCTACTGTTGAGTACGATCCTAACCGTTCCGCTCGTATTGCTCTTCTGCACTATGCAGACGGCGCAAAGGCATACATCCTTTGCCCAGAGGGCCTGAGCGTCGGTGACACCGTTCTTTCTGGTACCAAGGACATCGACATCAAGCCTGGTAACTGCACCACTCTTGAGCAGATTCCAGTAGGTACTCTTGTTCACGCAGTTGAGTTCCAGCCTGGCAAGGGTGCTGCAATGGCACGTGCTGCTGGTACTTCCGTCCAGCTCATGGGTAAGGACAACGGCTATGCAGTTCTGCGTATGCCTTCCTCCGAGCTCCGTCGTGTTCTTCTGACCTGCCGTGCAACCATCGGCGAGGTTGGTAACGCTGAGCACTCCAACATTGTTGTTGGTAAGGCTGGTCGTTCCCGTTGGGCAGGCGTCCGTCCTACCGTCCGTGGTACTGTCATGAACCCTGTTGACCACCCACACGGCGGTGGTGAAGGTAAGAACCACACTTCTGGTCGTCCTTCCGTCACCCCATGGGGTAAGCCAACCAAGGGTTATAAGACCCGCGACCCGAAGAAGGCTTCTAACCGCCTGATCATTCGCCGTCGTAAGTCCAAGTAAGACACGAGTAGGAGTAGATAAATGAGCAGAAGTCTCAAAAAAGGCCCCTTTGTGGAGACTCGCCTCCTTGCGCGTGTCGCTGCAATGAACGAGGCTGGCAAGAAGGACGTTATCAAGACCTGGTCACGTTCCTCAACCATCTTCCCTGAGATGGTCGGTCACACCATCGCTGTTCACGATGGTCGTAAGCATGTACCTGTGTACGTCACCGAGTCCATGGTTGGTCACAAGTTGGGCGAGTTCTCCCCATCCCGTACCTTCCGCGGTCACAAGGCCAAATAGGGGGAGTGTAGTAAATGGCTAAGAACACCGATTCTATTGAGGTTCGCGCAACAGCTAAGTATGTTCGCGTTGCTCCTCGTAAGGCTCGCGCAGTTGTCGCGCTTGTCCGCGGTAAGTCTGTCGAGAAGGCCCTTGAGGTTCTTCAGTTCTCGACTCGCGCTGCCGCTACTGATGTTGCTAAGGTTCTGCGCTCTGCAGTTGCTAACGCCGAGAACAACAATGGTCTCCGCGCTAACAACCTGGTAGTCAAGACCGCTTTTGTTGACGAAGGCCCAACGCTTAAGCGTATTCGCCCTCGTGCAAAGGGTTCGGCTTCCCGCATTAACAAGCGCATGAGCCACATTACCGTTGTCGTTGCACCTCGAAAGGAGGCGTAGGAATGGGTCAGAAAGTACAGCCTACAGGCTTCCGTCTTGGTGTAACCGAGAGCTGGCGTTCTCGTTGGTACGCCGATAAGGACTACGCCGAGCAGCTCGGCAACGATCTTGCTATCCGCAAGTATCTTGAGAAGCGCCTTGAGAAGGCCGCCGTTGCTCGCATTGACATCGAGCGCGCTGGCGATAAGGTCAAGGTAACTATTTTCTCCGCACGTCCTGGTATTGTCATTGGCAAGAAGGGTGCAGAGATTGACGGCCTCCGTGCAGATCTTGAGCGTGTTGCTAAGGTCGGCAAGGGCCAGGTCAACGTTGATGTTGTCGAGGTTAAGCGTCCTGAGCTTGACGCAAACCTTGTTGCTCAGTCCATCGCAGAGCAGCTTGAGCAGCGTGTCGCTTTCCGTCGCGCTATGCGTAAGGCTGTTCAGTCCGCTCGTAAGGCTGGCGCTAAGGGTATTCGTATCCAGTGCTCCGGTCGTCTGAACGGTGCTGAGATGGGCCGCCGTGAGTGGTACCGTGAGGGTCGCGTGCCTCTGCACACCCTTCGTGCTGCAATCGGCTATGGTACCGCTACAGGCCGCACCACCATGGGCGCTGTTGGTATCAAGGTTTGGATTTATTACGGCGAGAAGATGCCTGGACAGCCAACACCTAACCCAGCTCTTGAGGGCTCCGCTCGTCCTCGTCGTGCTCGCAATGAGAGGAGGGGCCGTTAATGCTTGCTCCAAAGCGTGTATTGCACCGTAAGGTACAGCGCGGTTCCATGAAGGGCCAGGCAAAGGGTAATACCCAGTTGCATTTTGGTTCCTGGGGCATCCGTGCAGAGGAGGCTCACTGGATTACTAACCGCCAGATTGAGGCTGCTCGTATTGCTCTCACCCGTGAGATGAAGCGTGGCGGTAAGGTTTGGATTACTATCTTCCCAGATAAGCCAATCACCAAGAAGCCTGCAGAGACTCGCATGGGTTCCGGTAAGGGTAACCCAGAAGAGTGGGTAGCAGTTGTTAAGCCTGGTCGTATCATGTTCGAGATTGATGGCGTACCAGAGGAAGTTGCTCGTGAGGCTCTCCGTCTTGCTCAGCACAAGCTTCCAATTAAGACCAAGATTGTCTCCAAGGCCGATCAGGACGGTGAGAACTAATGAAGTACACCGAAATCAAGGCTATGAGCGATGCAGACCTCGCTAAGAAACTCGAGGAAGGCCGCGCAGAGCTCTTTAATCTTCGTTTCCAGATGGCAACCAGCCAGCTGGACAACACCGCTCGTGTCAAGGCTGTTAAGCGTGACATTGCTCGCGTTCAGACCGAGATGCGCACCCGTCAAATTGCTGCGGAAGCATCCGCAGAGCAGAACTAGATCGCAGGAGATAAGTTATGGCAGAGACCGAAAGCAGAAATGCGCGTAAGGTTCGTACCGGACTCGTCGTCTCCATCTCTGGCGACAAGACGATTACGGTAGAGATTACGTACCGTAAGCACCACCCTAAGTATGGCAAGATGATGACCATCGGCAAGAAGCTTCACGTTCACGATGAGAACAACGAGGCTGGTCTGGGCGATACCGTCCGCGTCATGGAGACTCGTCCTCTTTCCAAGACCAAGCGTTGGCGTCTCGCAGAGATCGTTGAGCGCGCTAAGTAATTAGCACCTAGGAAACAGCTTTTAGCTCAACCTAGTTTTGTATCTATCATTATTTCTCATGTGCGCAAATACGCGCACCTCTGAGAAATTAGGTTCCGGAGGAACGTCACATGATTCAGATGGAGACCATTCTCAACGTCGCTGATAACAGCGGCGCAAGGCGCGTAAAGTGCGTCAAGGTCCTTGGTGGCTCCAAGCGTCGTTACGCCGGCCTTGCCGACGTCATCATTGGCGCTGTCCAGGAGGCTACTCCAGGTGGTTCGGTGAAGAAGGGCGACATTGTTCGCTGCGTCATCGTTCGTACCGCTAAGGACACCCGTCGCAAGGACGGTAGCTACATCCGCTTTGACCAGAACGCATGCGTTCTTGTTAACAAAGAGGGTGAGCCCAAGGGTACTCGTATCTTTGGACCAGTCGCTCGCGAGCTGCGCGACCACAAGTACATGAAGATTGTCTCACTTGCACCTGAGACCCTTTAAGGAGGAACGACATGCCTAAGATGAAGATCAAGAAGGGCGACAAGGTCGAGGTCCTCACTGGTAAGGACAAGGGTAAGCGCGGCGAGGTACTTCGCGTATATCCAGAGAAGAACAAAGTTGTCGTTGAGGGCGTTGCAATTGCAAAGCGCCATGTCAAGCCAAACGCAGCTAACCAGCAGGGTGGCATCGTTGAGGCAGAGGCAGCAATCGACGCTTCCAATGTTGCTCTTATCGACCCTAAGACCGACAAGCCAACCCGTGTTGGCTACCTGATCAAGGAGGACGGCACTAAGGTCCGCGTCTCCAAGAAGTCAGGCGCTGAGCTCTAAGTTATACGTGTTTCTCGCTTTGTAGAAACATCTCAGAGCTACTTCAAACCCCGTTATCGTCAGATAGCGGGGTTTTCTTTTGGGCGAGAAGAACGGTGTCATGTGTAAGTCGTGTGATGACATGAAAAAATATCAGCTAGCTTGAAATTCTCGCCCCATTTTTGCTCAATAAGGTCTAATATTGTTCATTGCGTCTTTCTATGGGACACGTATGTCTCGAGGATGCAGATGGCTCCTAGTTCGCCAAACTAGGAGGTGCGAGGCGATCCCCGCACTTAAAACCCCAAGAGTTAAGGAGAAACCATGGCAGACGAGAAGTACACACCTCGCCTTAAAGAGCTTTACTACGCATCCGTGCGTGATGCTCTGAAGGAGAAATTTGGTTACACCAACGTTAACCAGATTCCTAAGTTTGAGAAGATCGTTGTCAACATGGGTGTTGGCGAGGCAGCTACAGACGCCAAGGCAATCGACGGCGCTGTAAACGACCTCCGTACCATTACTGGTCAGCAGCCACTCGTTACACACGCTCGCAAGTCTATCGCAACCTTTAAGCTTCGCCAGGGTATGCCAATCGGCGCTAAAGTTACCCTTCGTGGCGATCGTATGTGGGAGTTCCTGGATCGTCTGATCGCAGTTGCAATTCCTCGTATCCGCGACTTCCGTGGTATCTCTGCTAAGAGCTTCGACGGCCGTGGTAACTTCTCCATGGGTGTAACTGAGCAGCTCATCTTCCCAGAGATTGACTTTGACAAGATGGACCACACCCGCGGTATGGACATCACCATTGTCACCACTGCTAACACTAACGAGGAGGGTAAGGCACTTCTCGACGCCTTCCACTTCCCATTCAAGCAGGACTAACTTTTACCTGCGCTTAAATTAAGCGCATTCCTATTGGCATCTTCGATGCCGGGTGACATAGTCACCAGCACTATTGTTTGAAGTCATCTTGGCGTTCGCCAAGTTGCATTTTGAAGGAGGATTTGTGGCTAAGACTTCGATGATCGTCAAAGCCTCGCGTGAGCCGAAGTACTCTACGCGCACACAGAACCGTTGCCAGCGTTGTGGACGTCCCCACTCCGTTTACCGCAAGTTTGGTCTGTGCCGTGTGTGCTTCCGTGAGCTAGCGAGCAAGGGCGAGCTTCCTGGTGTCCGCAAGGCAAGCTGGTAGGACTCAGGGCTCTGGCGTCAAGGCATCTGCGCCACGGGTGTAGATGAACCAGACACGCAGTTTCATCATTAACGAAGGAGAAGGATCAAATGAAAATTACCGATCCCATTTCAGACATGCTGACGCGTATTCGTAACGCAAACTCAGCTGGCAAGGATTCCGTATCCATGCCATCGAGCAAGGTGCTCGTTGAGATTGCTCGCGTCATCACCGAAGAGGGCTATGTCGAGGGTTACACCGTTGAGGATACTAAGCCTCAGAAGACTCTTCACATCACCCTTAAGTATGGTAAGAAGCGCGCTAAGGTTATCCGCGGCATCCGCCGTATTTCTAAGCCTGGTCTGCGCATTTACTCCACCGCTGAGAAGCTTCCACGCGTTCTTGGTGGTCTTGGTACTGCAGTGGTTTCCACTTCTAAGGGCATGATGTGCGACCGCGACGCTCGTAAGAACGGCGTTGGCGGCGAGGTCATCGCTTACGTTTGGTAAATCTGACAGGAATGAAAGGAGACAGCCGTGTCTCGTATTGGTAAGAAGCCTGTCCAGATTCCTGCTGGAGTCACTGTGACAGTTGATAACACCACCGTTACCGTTAAGGGTTCTAAGGGCGAGCTGACTCGTACTTTCTCTGAGCTGGTTGCTATCGCTCAGGAGGGCGAGGAGATTCTTGTTACTCGCGTTGACGAGTCCACTGAGTCCAATGCTCAGCAGGGTCTTGTCCGTACCCTTATCCACAACATGGTTGTTGGTGTCTCTGAGGGCTTCGAGAAGAAGCTTGAGCTCACCGGCGTTGGTTACCGTGTAGCACTTAAGGGCAAGGATCTTGACCTTTCCCTTGGTTATTCTCACCCAGTTCTCTATGTTGCACCTGAGGGCATTAGCTTTGAGGTACCTGATAACACTCACCTTACTGTTAAGGGTATTTCTAAGGAGAAGGTCGGCCAGGTTGCAGCTGAGATTCGTATGAAGCGTCCACCAGAGCCTTACAAGGGCAAGGGCATTCACTACGAAGGTGAGCACATCCGCAGGAAGCTCGGTAAGGCTGCTAAGTAAAGCAACCCTACTTTTAGGCTAAAAGACCATCACCCCGTTAGGTGATGGCATGTCTCTAAGGAGAAGGAATGAACAAGCAGCAGGCGAAAAAGGCGGGTCTTGAACGCCGCAAGCGCCGCGTACGCGCCAAGGTCTTTGGTACACCTGAGCGTCCGCGTCTTGCAGTTCACCGCACAAACGCAAACATTTATGCACAGCTTATTGACGACGCTTCTGGAAGAACTCTCTGCTCTGCCTCTACGCTTGACCCAGAGTTCCGTTCTACTGGCAAGGTTGGCTCCAACAAGGAGGCAGCTGAGTTCGTAGGTGAGCTTATCGGTAAGCGCGCTGCCGAGAAGAACGTCACTGAGGTCACTTTTGACCGTGGTGGCCGTCTCTATCACGGCCGCGTCAAGGCTTTGGCAGATGGCGCCCGCAACGCGGGCCTGAAGTTCTAGGAGGATTCAATGGCACGTGATCGTAAGCGCCAGCAGGATACGGATCTTCAGGAGCGCGTCGTTTATATTCACCGCGTTTCCAAGACCGTTAAGGGTGGCCGCCGTATGTCACTCGTTGCTCTGGTAGTCGTTGGCGACGGTAAGGGTAACGTTGGTATTGGCCAGGGTCGTTCCGCTGAGGTACCTCTGGCAATTCAGAAGGGCGTCGAGGACGCAAAGAGGAACATGTTCAAGGTCCCACTGACCGAGACTGGTTCCGTACCACACGCAGTCACTGGTCACTACGGTGCAGGTTCTGTTCTTATTAAGCCTGCATTCGAGGGTACTGGTGTTATTGCTGGCGGTCCTATTCGTCCACTCTTCGAGCTTGCAGGTATCACCAATGTACTTTCTAAGTCCCTTGGTACCGACAACGCTCTGAACATGATTAAGGCAGCAGCTGAGGGTCTGAAGGAGCTTTCCAGCCCAGAAGAAGCAGCTGAGCGTCGTGGCCTAACCGTCGGCGATATGTTCGTCGGAAAGGAGAACTAACGATGGCTAAGAACCTTAGCATCAAGCTTGTCCGTGGCGCCGTTGCAGGCGTCAAGAAGGACCAGACTGCTACGGTGAAGGCCCTCGGCCTCCACAAGATCGGCGATACCGTCGAGCAGCCTGACAACCCAAGCATTCGTGGAATGATCTTCAAGGTTAAGCACCTTGTCGAGGTTGAAGAGAACTAGAGGTAGTAATAATGCAGCTCAATGATCTTCGCCCCGCAGTGGGTTCGCGCAAAAATCGTAAGCGCGTAGGTCGCGGTAATTCTTCAGGCAATGGTACTTTTGCCGGCCGCGGTATGAATGGTCAGCTCTCCCGCTCTGGTGGCGGCAAGGGCGCTGGCTTCGAGGGTGGACAGCAGCCACTGGCTATGCGTCTTCCTAAGCTTCCTGGTTTCACTAACCACAACCGTGTTGAGTACGCTCCAGTCAACGTTGCTCGTCTGAACGCTCTCTTTGCAGACGGCGAGACCGTAGACGCAGAGGCTCTGGTTGCTAAGGGAGTTATTAAGTACAACTTCATCCCAGTCAAGGTTCTGGGTGATGGCGAGCTTTCTAAGAAGCTCACTGTTAAGGTCGACAAGGTTTCCGCCTCCGCAAAGGCTAAGATCGAGGCGGCCGGTGGAAAGGTTGAGGCCGAGTAGTGAGTAAAGGAATCGCCAACGCATTTCGTGTTCCGGAACTAAGGGGAAAGATTCTCCTTACGGTACTGATTCTTCTTCTGTACCGTTTTGGTGCGTATCTTCCTGTGCCCGGTGCTCCATTCCAGCAGATGCTTTCTGTTTATCAGAATGGTCTTTCTAAGAATGGCGCAATGGCCGTGCTTAACCTATTTTCGGGTGGCGCTCTTTCTCGCATGTCTGTTTTCAGTCTGGGCATCATGCCTTACATTACGGCTCAGATCATCTTCCAGATGATGCAGTCCGTTATTCCATCTCTTGGCGAGCTTGCTAAAGATGGTGAGAGCGGCCAGCGTAAGATTACGCAGTACACGCGTTATCTTACGGTTGGCCTAGCTCTGCTCAATGCAGTTGGTTACCTGTTCTTGTTTAAGAGCTATGGTGTATCTTTTGCATCTATGGAGGGCGTGCCTGAGGCACTTGAAAACTTCCTGGTAGTCTTTACCATGCTAGTTGGTGCCATCATTATTATGTGGCTCGGTGAGGTTATTACCCAGCAAGGTGTTGGCAACGGAATGAGTCTTATCATCTTTGCAAACATCATGGCTGGACTTCCAACAGCCCTTATTTCTTCAGTAGCTACTCGTGGAAACATTGTTCTTACCGTTGTTACTGTTGTGGTTATGCTCGCTATTATTCCGCTCATTGTTTACATTGAGCGTGGTCAGCGTCGTATTCCTATCAACTATGCCAAGCGCGTTGTTGGTCGTCGTATGATGGGTGGTCAGTCAACTTACCTTCCAATTAAGGTAAACACTGCAGGCGTTGTACCAATCATCTTTGCATCTGCAATCCTGTACCTTCCTGCTCAGGTTGCTGTGTTCTTCCCAGGAGTAGAGTGGATTCAAAATCTTGCTACTTCACTTTCTTCTGGATGGGTTAACTGGGTTCTCTCAGTTATGTTCATTGTCTTCTTTGCATACTTCTACACCTCAATGGTGTTCAATCCAGAGGAGACAGCAGACCAGCTTAAGAAGCAGGGAGGCTTTATTCCTGGTGTTCGTCCAGGTACTGCTACTTCAACGTATATCAAGACTGTTATTGACAGAGTCACCCTCCCCGGTGCTATCTTTATGGCAGTTCTTGCAATCGTTCCAACCATTATTTTCTGGTTCACAGGCGATTCGTTGATACAGGCGTTTGGTGGAACTTCCGTCCTCATCATGGTCGGTGTTGCAATGGATACACTCTCTTCCATTGAGTCCCACCTTAAGATGCACAACTATGAGGGCTTCTTTAAGTAGTTCTTAATACGTAGCATAAAGGGGCCTGGAAACAGGCCCCTTTTATTATTTGAAAGGAAGGCGAAGCATGAACATTGTTCTTCTC
Organism: Lancefieldella parvula DNF00906; assembly: GCF_000758945.1. Lineage (GTDB taxonomy): Bacteria > Actinomycetota > Coriobacteriia > Coriobacteriales > Atopobiaceae > Lancefieldella > Lancefieldella parvula_C. The sequence continues at coordinate 33,328 of NZ_JRND01000017.1, read as the reverse complement.
GGCGCACCTGGCGCTGGCAAGGGTACACAGGCTCAGAAGCTCGTTGCAGAGTATGGACTTGCTCACATCTCAACCGGTGACCTTCTTCGTGCTGCTGTTAAAGCTCAGTCTGAGCTTGGCGTTAAGGCTAAAGAGTATATGGATGCTGGTCAGCTTGTTCCAGATCAGCTTGTAATTGACCTGGTAAAAGAGCGCCTTTCTGCAGACGATGCAAAGGCTGGTTTTATTCTTGATGGCTTCCCACGCAACACCGCTCAGGCAGTAACCCTTGATTTTGAGCTTCAGAATATGGGCCTCAAGCTTGATGCAGCTCTGCTTGTTGCTGTTGAGCCAGAGGTTATTGTTGAGCGTCTTTCTTCTCGCCGTACGTGCAAAGAGTGTGGTTATACTGCACCTGCTGGTACAGAGACTTGCCCAAATTGTTCTGGTGAGATGTATCAGCGTGATGACGATAAGCCAGAGACAATTCGTAAGCGTCTTGATGTATACGAGAACCAGACTTCTCCTTTGATTGAGTACTACAAGGGTCATGGAATTCTGAAGGAGGTCAACGGAGATCGTCCTGTTGACGAGGTATTCGCCGACGTAAAGACACTCCTCGCACTATGATTACGATAAAAACACCTGAACAAATCGAGGCAATGAAGGTGTCGGGCGCCCTTTCAAAGGCAGCTCTTCGCCGTGCTGGATCTATGATTAGACCTGGTGTTTCAACGCTCGAGATTGACCGCGCTGTTGAAGCTTTTATTAGACTTCATGGCGGAACCCCTACCTTTAAGGGCTACGGTGGATTCCCTGGATCTGTTTGCTCTTCTATTAACGAGCAGATTGTTCACGGTATTCCATCAGCTAACGTCATTTTGCAAGATGGCGATATTCTGACCATTGACACGGGTGCTACCGTTAACGGTTGGGCAGGAGATAACGCTTGGACGTTCTACTGCGGAACAGTTGACGAGAAAACCCAGGCACTTTGTGAGGTTACCCGCGATTGCCTTAAGGCAGGTATTGCAGCTGCTGTTCCTGGTGCTCGTCTTGGCGACGTTGGCCATGCAGTTCAGAAGCTTGCTGAGGATAACGGCTATGGTGTCATTCGTGATTTTGTTGGCCATGGTATTGGTCGTAATCTTCACGAGGACCCCGAGGTCAGAAACTATGGTCGTGCAGGTAACGGCATTGTTCTTCGTGAGGGAATGGTAATTGCAATTGAGCCTATGATTGCTATGGGTACCTACGATTGCACCGTTCTTGAAAATGGTTGGACCGTTGTTACAGATGATGGCCTGCCATCAGCACATTATGAGAACACGGTTGCTATTACTGCCGACGGTCCCGTTATCGTTTCAGAAGATGAAGTTGGTCCATGGTGCGAGATGCAAGGCGGTCTTGAGTAACACATACATTGTTCTTCTCGCTATCTAATTGTGTTGAAAAAATAAGTGATAGACGAGTGGCACATTTTTATGTATTATTGATAACCGCTGTCGATGTGTCGAGAGGATGAAAGTTGGCTAAACAAGACGCGATTGAGCTTGAAGGCAAGGTACTAGAACCCCTGCCAAACGCTATGTTTAACGTTGAGTTAGAGAACGGCAAGACCATCCTTTGCACCATCTCAGGTAAGATTCGAATGAATTACATTCGAATTCTCCCTGGTGACAAGGTTGTAGTAGAGATTTCTCCTTACGATCTTACCAGGGGTCGCATTACCTACCGTTATAAGTAAGTAATGCAAAAGTCTTGTGCCATGCATGAGGCTATCTGTGTCTTTGCGCACGTTGCAAGGGCATATGTACGTAAGTACAGTCGGTATTTCACGCCAGCGGCTGGGCGAGTATATAGTTCGTATCAGCAGAACCGAAAGGAAGACACATGAAGGTACGTCCTTCGGTAAAGAAGATGTGCGACAAGTGCAAAGTCATCCGTCGCCACGGTAAGGTTTACGTGATTTGCGAGAACCCGCGCCACAAGCAGCGTCAGGGCTAAGGAAGGAGCACCAAGTTGGCCCGTATTAACGGCGTCGACCTGCCACGCGATAAGCGTGTTGAGGTCGGACTCACCTATCTTTACGGCATTGGTCAGACTCGTGCAACCAAGATTTGCAACGAGACTGGTATCGATGTAAATACTCGCGTCAAGGACCTCACAGAGGAAGAAGTCACTAAGATTCGTGACTTTATTGACGCTAATTACACCACCGAGGGCGATCTTCGCCGCGAGGTGCGTCAGAATGTTGCCCGCCTGATGGAGATTGGCTGCTACCGCGGCCTCCGTCACCGCAAGGGCCTCCCTGTCCACGGTCAGCGTACCCACACTAACGCTCGTACTCGTAAGGGTAAGAAGCGTCAGGTGGGCGGCAAGAAGAAGTAGGCGAGGAGTAGCTAATGGCACAGAAAAAGAACGCTCGCACTACACGCGTCCGCCGCTCCGAGCGTAAAAACATTGCAGTGGGCCAGGCCCACATCAAGAGCACATTCAATAACACGATTGTCTCTATTTCCGATCCCCAGGGTAATGTAATTTCCTGGCAGTCCGGTGGTACCGTCGGCTTCAAGGGCTCTCGTAAGTCCACTCCTTTTGCTGCACAGCTTGCAGCAGAGGCAGCAGCAAAGGCAGCAATGGAGCACGGTCTCCACAAGGTAGCTGTTTTTGTTAAGGGCCCAGGCTCTGGTCGCGAGACCGCAATCCGTTCCCTTCAGGCAGCAGGCCTCGAGGTTTCGGGTATTCAGGATAAGACACCTATTGCACACAACGGCTGCCGTCCTAAAAAGCGCCGTCGCAACTAGCACGAAAGGACAAGCAAATGGCAATTGATAGGACCCCGGTCCTTAAAAGATGTCGTCAGCTTGGCATCGATCCCGTTGTGATGGGGATCAATAAGACTTCTAACCGCGAGCCACGTCGCCGTCGTCGCCAGGAGAGCGAGTACGGTATGCAGCTCCGTGAGAAGCAGAAGGCTAAGTTCATTTACGGCGTCCTTGAGAACCAGTTCCACGGCTACTATGAGATGGCTAAGAAGAACCCAGGCATTACTGGTGACAACCTGATGAGCATCCTTGAGACTCGTCTTGACAACGTCATCTTCCGCCTTGGCTTTGCTCGTACACGTAAAGAGGCTCGTCAGACTGTCCGTCACGGTCACATCACCGTTAACGGTCAGCGTGTTGACATTCCTTCTTATCGCGTAAAGAGCGGCGATGTTATCGCTGTTGCTTCTAAGGCAAAGGATCTTCTTCCAATCAAGGAAGCTCTCATTTCCTCCGAGCACATGGCAGTTCCTGCATGGCTTGAGGTTGACATTGAGAAGCTGCAGGGCACTGTTCTTCAGCTTCCAACCCGCGATCAGATCGACCTTGAGATTGACGCACAGCTGATCGTCGAGCTCTACTCCAAGTAAGCCCGACCCGTTTTGGAGGTAGCAATGTCCGAATTTATCCGACCAAACGTGTCGGTAGATGAAATCGGCGCAAACGTCGCTCGTGTGAGCGTAGAGCCGCTTGAGCGTGGCTATGGTGACACGCTTGGCAACTCCCTCCGCCGCGTACTGCTTTCCTCTCTTGAGGGAGCTGCGGTTGAGGCCATCCAGATTGATGGCGTTCAGCATGAGTTCACTACGGTTGAAGGCGTCTATGAGGACGTTACTGACATCGTTCTGAACGTTAAGGGCCTAGTTTTCCGCAACACCAACAACTCTGATGAGGCTGAGGCTTCCATCTCTGTTGAGGGTCCTTGCAAAGTCACTGGTGCTGATCTTGATGTTCCTATGGGCTACGAGCTGGTTAACCCAGCTCAGCACATTTGCACCCTTGCTGAGGGAGCTCATCTTTCCATGAGACTTCGCCTTGGTAATGGTCGCGGTTATGTTTCCGGTGAGGATAACGAGCGTGAGAGTGATCCAATTGGATTCATTCACGTTGACTCGATCTTCTCGCCAGTTCGTCGCTGCGCTAAGGCTGTTGAGCCTTGCCGTGTTGGCCGTCACACCGACTATGATCGTCTGGTGCTTGAGGTTGAGACCAATGGTGCAATCAGCCCTCGCGAGGCTGTCGTTGAGGCTGCAAACATCATTAACCAGCACATGAGCGCATTCATGGGACTTACTGATTTTGACGAGACTCAGGAAGAGGCTTCGATTTTTGCTAAGGCAGACGTCGAGGACGATTCCGAGCTTGAGAAGCAGGTTGAGGATCTGGACCTTTCCGTCCGTTCTTACAACTGCCTCAAGCGTGCAGGAATTCACTCTGTCCGTCAGCTCGTTGATTTCTCTGAGAACGATCTTCTCAACATCAGAAACTTTGGTGTTAAGTCTATTGAAGAAGTCAAGGAAAAGCTCGAAAGCATGGGCCTGTCCCTTAAGGCTTAGTCGCGCCTTGTCACGCATAGGAGAATGTAAATTATGAGGCACAATAAGAAGAGGGGCATGAAGCTTGGTACTGATGCTAGCCACACCAAGGCCATCAAGAAGAGCCTGATCCAAGCCCTTTTCACTAACGATCGTATTAAGACTCTTGACGTCCGCGCTAAGGCAGTTCGCGGCGAGGTCGACAAGGTCATCACTTGGGCAAAGCGCGGCGACCTTCACGCTCGTCGTCTTGCTATGGCCAAGGTTGGTAACGCAGAGCTTGTCCGTGAGGTATTTGACAAGGCTGCTCAGGGTATGTGGGCTGACCGCAACGGCGGTTACACCCGTATCATGAAGCTTGGTCCTCGTAAGGGCGACGCTTCTGAGGTTGTTATCCTTGAGCTTGTTACCGAGCCAGTTCAGCCAAAGGCTTCTAACAAGAAGGCTAAGGCTACCAAGGTTGCTCCTGCTCCTGTAAAGGAAGAGGAGACCGAGGCTCCAGCAGAGGAGACCGAGCAGACCGAAGAGGCTGCAGAGTAACTTCTGTCAAAGTGAATCTGAAGAGGTCCTGGCTTTTTGCTGGGACCTCTTTTTCAAATAAAGGAGGGTTGTCATGATTGAGTTCAAAAACGTATCTTTCGCATACGGTACGTTAGCTGCTACACAATCCATGACTTTCTCTGCTTCTGAAAATGCCATAGGAGCCACTGAGAGCCAATCTCCGCACCCAATGGCACTAACCCTTGATAACGTTTCATTTACCCTAAAGCCGGGTTCTAGAACGGTTGTGCTTGGCCACAATGGTTCAGGCAAGTCAACGCTTGCAAATCTTTGTAATGCATCACTTTTTCCTCTATCCGGAGAGGTTTTAGTAGACGGCAATTCAGTGACCGTAGTGCCGTCTACTCAGATTTCTTCCGTTGTGGGAATGGTTCGTCAAGATCCAACAGCGCAGCTTGTTTGTGCAACTGTCTTTGATGAAGTTGCCTTTGGCCCTGCTAATCTTGGTTTGCCAAAAGAAGAGATAGTTTCTCGCGTTACTCAAACACTGGAGCTTTGTGGCATTGCCGATTTGATTGATGCGCCTACCCATACGCTTTCTGGAGGCCAACAGCAGCTTGTTTCTATTGGAGCAGCGCTTTCAGTGCATCCACGTTATCTGGTGCTTGATGAGGCATTTGCTCAGCTTGATACTCGATTCAGAAATCACCTTTCTAACCTGGTAAACACTCTCGTTACAAACGGAATGGGTATGCTTGAGATTTCTCATTCGTTTGAGTCTCTTCCCGGGGCTGACCAGGTACTTGTTTTGGAGAAAGGCCAGCTAGTTTGGTCGGGAACTCCCACAGAGTTTCTCTTGGATGCAAATGCAATCGCAAACGCTGGTTTTGATGATGCACTCACAGCAACAGCGCATATAGCTGCACAGGCTGGCTATAAGTTTGATGTGCCTTTTAACGCATCAGAGTTTGTTGCGTTTCTTGTTCAGAACAACCTTGCGTTTGATGCTTTGGATACCCTTGTGTATCAGCGTGCCCTTGAGGTGGTGCGAGCAAACAACTATGACGGAATTCAAGCTCTTGGAGAGGCGCACGAGCTGACGATTTGTGGCGTGTCTCATGCGTTTGATAAGCCCGCTCTGCATGACGTAACTATTTCCTCTACGGGAGAGCTTGTTGTTATGGTAGGCGCTTCTGGCTCTGGAAAAACAACCTGCGCCCGCATAGCTGCTGGCCTCATGGAGGCTGATACCGGGCACGCAACAATCGATGCGCGACTGGTGTGCCCTGGAGATGTCGGTATGTGCTTTCAGCGCCCTCAGGATCAGCTCTTTGCCCAAAGTGTTGCTGAAGATATTGCGTTTGGTCCAACTAACAAGGGCTTCTCGCCAGACGATGTTGAAGCGCTTGTTGCGTATGCGGCAGCACGTGTGGGGCTTGACCAGCAGGTCATGGACGCGTCTCCGTTAACGCTTTCTGGTGGCCAAGCTCGTCGCGCAGCGCTTGCAGGAACGTTGGCCTGCGCAACGTACGCGGTAGTGTTTGATGAGGCAACGTCTGGACTTGATGGCGAGGCGCGCTCGCAGGTGCTGCATCTTGCTCGTGAGCTCGCAAACGAGGGCAAAGCGGTTCTTGCAATCACACACGACGTAAGTGAATGGCTTCCTTTTGCTGACAGAGTAGTGTTTCTCGAGAAGGGCTGTGTTGTTGCAGACGTCAATGTGCAAGAAGCACAGACAACCCCAGAGATATACGAGGATGCGCAGCTTGATTGCCCGCTGTTTGTAAGCGTATTGCATGAGCTTTTGGAGGCCTGCTATGTCTAAGTGCCCCTGTGCTCTGCTTAAGCGCTTCTCGCTTGCTTCATTGACAGCGCAGACAAAAATCGTTGCCACTTTTGTGGGTATTGTTGCTCTCTTCTCAGTACAGCAGCCACTTGCCTTTGCGGTGTTCGCCTTGATTTGCGTGAGCCTTTTGTGGAGTGCTCGTGTAAGCTTGCCAGAGTTTTTGCGCGTAGCAAAGCCTGCAGCGTTCATTCTGCTTATATCATTTGTGGCCAATACGCTGGTGTTTATTGGACATCCCGATATCATTTTTTCTGGATCAGTTGGTCTATCTGTGGCGGGTTTTTACAGAAGCACGGTAGCTATTGCCCGCGTGTTGCTTGCCTTGGCGCTGGTTTTATCAGTGGCATCAACAACTACACCTACGCAGCTTGCTGATGGCTTTTCTGTACTCTTGCTGCCGCTGCGCATTATTCGTGTTGACGTTGATGGTTTGAGCATTGTGCTCTCAATTGCTCTGAGGGCAATTCCGCTTACTTTAGAAGAACTCGACAGAATTAGAGCAGCTCAGAGGGCACGTGGATTCAATTTTGAATCAGGCGGTATTGTTGAGCGCATCAAAAAGTGGTTTACGCTTTTGGTGCCGCTGACCGTCTCGCTCTTTCAGCGCGCAGATCAGATGGCGCAAACAATGACAGATCGCTGTCTTGGCGCAGCTAAACGTACGCGTATCTCTGCAAAAGTGCAGCTTGTTGATTGGGTAGTGTTGCTGCTGTGGGTTGCACTGTGTCTTGGTCTTACAGCGCTGTAGTGATCTTGCATTGCTGAACAACCTTGCATTGCTGTAGCGGTCTTGTGTCCAGCAGCTACAATACGTGCGTCAACTTTGAGCCTACGATACAATCACTCTAGCGGGCACAAGTCATTTCAGGGAGCTTCATGAACTCAGAAACATCACAAAATATTGCATCAAATTGCAGTTTTGATGCATGCGAGGAGTCTTCGGCTGAGCCTTCAGCTCCTGAGACTCTCGCTGAAGTTCCTTCTGAGCCTGAAGCCACGCTTGTTATCCAGCTAGGTTATCGCGGCGCTGCATTCTGCGGCTTTGCCGAGCAGCCCACCCAGCGCACCGTTGCAGGAGACCTTCGCCGCGCGCTTCAGACCGTTTTGCGCAGAGAGGTTGAGCTCACCTGTGCAGGCAGAACCGACGCCGGCGTGCACGCCCAGGCCCAGTACGTGAGCCTTCCTGTGTACGGCGCTGAGCTGGCGCTATCTGGCGAGAAACTCGTCCGCTCGCTTACCGCTCTGACCGACGATGACATCTCTATCCGACAACTCTTTCGCGCCCCACAGGGTTTCTCGGCACGCTTTGATGCCCAGGCTCGCTCGTACCGCTATCGCATTTGTGCAGGTAGCGCTCGTCCCGTGCTGGGCTGGGACCACGTGTGGTGGTACAACGGCCACTTGGACGCAGAGCTTATGGACAAGGCGGCGCAGGCGTTGGTGGGGGAGCACGATTTCAAGAGCTTCTGCAAGGCAATTTCTGCCGAGGGCAAGCCAACACATCGTTTTGTGGAGCGCCTTACCGTTGAAGAAATTGAAGAAGCTGGCGAGAAACTCATTGCAGTTGATATTACGGGTAACGCCTTCTTGCATAACATGGTGCGCACGATTGTGGGCACGCTGGTTGAGATTGGCCGAGGTCACAGGCCTGTTGAGTGGATCGACGAGGTTCTAGCTGCTCAGAATAGAATTGCCGCTGGTAGTTGTGCGCCTGCTCAGGGCCTCACGTTTGTAAGCGTTCGCTATCCAGAGGGTGTTTTGCAACCCTGGTAGCGCTTTCGGTTCCTTGATTGAGTCGTAGTATCTGTGTGCCAATCCAGCTTCATCGGTCTTCTCGCGCCGTTCACGAAGACTTTTCTACCACTTGTATTGTGTGCGGTGGTTTCCCTCGCAAAGAAATAGCATCATAGAAGAGAGCGTCTTTTTTAGGAGCTCTTGCAGAACTGATGAGCAGTGAGGTAGGGAGCCAGTATGTTTAGGAAAAGAGAAAGATTTGAGCGCAGCGATGTTCCGCGTGAGAATCCCTATACCAACGTGATTGGCCTCGCCGTAATTGCCATTGTTGCCGTGCTTGTGGGCATTGTTGTTGTAACTCTTTGGGATCGCGCGCAGCTTGAGTCTCACTTGGGAGATCATGGGCTTAACAAGGCTGTAAAGAGCCAAAGTGTTTCAGGCAATCCGGATGGCACTACACAATCTGATGATGACTTTCTTACCTATGCCGTTATCAGCACAAATTCGCTTAAGGCAGGGGATTCGACTCTTCAGTCTGTACGGCTTTTGGTCATTGATCGCACGCAGGGAACCGGCCATATAGTGTCTATTCCTACTGATGTGTATGCAGAAGTAGACTCAAACGCTAAAACACTGGCAGATATTTACAAAGATGACAGTCAGAGCGCTTTTGTTAGCGCACTTGCTTCTGTCACCAACATCAAGATTACGCACGTTATCATTGCCACAGATGATGTGTGGGAGAAAATCTCGGCACTTTCTGGTTCGGGCGCTCGTTCACTGGTAAGCAATGCTTCTAGTTTGTTGTCTTCAATGATTACCGATATGAATCCCAATCAGCTTCTTGAGCTTGTAGAGATTGTGCAGCCAATTGGCGTGTCTAATCTTGAGCATGATGAAGCTCCTGTTGTTGAAGGTTCAAGTGGCACTACCGTTGACCCTACGGCCTTAGGAAAGCTTGTTGGCATGCTCGTATAGACGTTATGGGCGTTGTGTGTAGCGCCGCTCCTGCAAAATAGGTCAGATGTCCACATAACAGCAGTTAAACACGATATGTGGAGAGATTTTGATAGAATAAAAATGTCTTTTTAATTCACTTTTTATGGGTAAACTGGTATCTAAAATTTAGGACCAGTTTGGGGGATGTGGAATGCACGAGCGCTCATACAATCCACATATGATTTCGGTTCTCATGGCTGCTGATAATGATGCTGATGCTATTAGAACGGTAATTAGGCAACTTCAAGAGCAGACATATCCTCATTGGGAGCTCATCATCGTTGACAACAGTTCCGATCCCCAGATTGCTCGCATGTTAGATAACCTTGCCAATCAAGAGCCTCGTTTAGATGTCTTGTGCCAATCAGGCATTAGCCATTTTGTTGCGCTTGAGATTGCTCAGGGTCGTGCTCGCGGAGCTTATACGCTTACCACTGAGCCTTCTTATAGGTTTAACTCCCACCTTTTGCAGGAGCTTTATTCTGCAGCTACTGCTTTGGGTCCTGTTGGTTCACCTAAAGCGGCTGATATTGTTATTGCGCATATGAAAACTGCCAATTCACCTATGGAATGCAAAAAGGTTTTTGGTTCAAAAGCTTCTGCATTGTTGCAGGTATTTGAGGAGTCGCAGCTTCCTTATTTGACGTCTATGAGCGGAAAGCTGTGCTCAACACGCATTTTGACCGAGATTAAGCATGAGCCAGAGACTGATGGCGAGTGCAATTTTGTTGGCTACTGTTTTGAGATTGCAAAACATGTTACGTACGCCCCAGAAGCAATTTTTGTTGATGTACCAAAGGAATCTTCTGAGGAAGAAATAACTATTGCTGCTTCTATGGATGAACTTACTCAGGAACGTCAGGCACTCATGGCTCTTGCCAAGCATCTTGGCTTTGCAAACTCCAAAAAAGTTCAAAAGTTGATTAGTCGCTACTTGATCAGCAAACTTCTTATGAATATGTATCCTGTATTCAACGAAGAATCCCAGCTCAGCCATGAGGAAAAAGAAAACTTTATCGTCAAGATTCTTTCTAATCCTGTAGCGCACCTTATTGTCACTGAAGCAACTTCTCCGCGACTGGTAGCTCATGCCTTGCTTGGTGCTATTTTGTCTACTACAACACAAGCTCGTTATGCCTATGTACGTAGAGCCGTATGGTATGCACGTTTTATGCGCATTCCACTGGTATAAGCTGCAGTGACACATAAGCAGCATCAAAATTTAACTGTGTGATTCTAGAGCAGCCTGACGATTTGTGTTTAGAGCCAGTCTTTAGGGCCAGTCTTTAGGGCCAGTCTTAACGCCTGTCCATGAGCGATTTAAACGTCTGTGCTATGCCGTCATTTTTGACACGGAAAAATCCCTCTTTGGCTAGATATGCATAGCGTGCAAACTTGTTATCTTTTGGCAGAGCAATACCTCGCACCTGTGCAAAGAAAGCTTTTCCAGAGCCTGAGATTGCTGGGTTTTCAAACACGCGCTTTGCGTCCATGCGCTCAAAGCTCTTGGCGAGAAGATCGTGCACTTCTGAGTCAACCTCACCTGCAGCATCATGTTCTTCTCGCCAGGTAAGCGCGTCTTTTGTAAGCAGCGCATAGTTGATGCCGCGCAGTGTGAGCGCGTTGAGTACCACGTCTGAGGTAATGTTGCGTGCATCCACAACATCCATCATGTCGTTCCAGCGCTCAAGCGGAATTTTAGGCTGACGCTGCGCAAAGGTAGCGGCTTCTGCATAGCCATTCTCGCGATAGTTGTAGAGCGCAGAGTCTGTGTACACTATGCGAGCTCCGCAGCAATGCGAGGCAATGAGGAAGGGATTGTCCACCCAGCCTGCACCTGGGACTTCTTTGAAGTTGATGTGGTTTTGGGTCAAGAATTCCTTGCGATAGAGCGCCGTCCAAATGGCAGGATGGTGCAGCAGAAGCTGTGCCATCTGATCAATAGAGCAAGGTTGATGAAAAGGCTTGACGCGGCCCTTATATGCGCAGGGAACTCTGTACTCGGCAGCACTGACAGTTCCTTTGAACTGCGACTTTACTCCCGCACGGCCATTTTTCTGATTGCCAAATACGCGCCAATAGGCAGAGCGGGCAATATCTACCTGGCTTTCTCCACCGTTTGCCTGGATAAGATCAACAAGCTCTTGAACCATGGTTGGCTCAAGGTAATCGTCAGGCTCAACAATACCCACCCATGAGCCGTGAGCTGCGGCAATGCCACGATTGCACGTTGCTCCGTAACCCTCATTTTCTTTGTCGATGATGACAATGCGACCATCACGGGCAGCGTATGCTTCCAAAAGAGCTAGAGACGAGTCAGTTGAGCCATCGTTTAGGCAGATAATCTCCAGGTTTGTGTAGCTCTGTGATTGAATACTTGCCAGGCATTGCTCCAGATAGTCTGCAACGTTGTATATGGGCACAACAAGAGAAACCAAAGGTTGGTGGTTTTGAGCGTGACTCATCTAAACTCCTTTTGATTGCTGCTTTATACTATATAGGCATCAACTCACTCACGAAGTCACATTTTGAGGAAATATGAAGCGCACCGCCCTTGTCATAGTCACCTTTAAACGCCAGGAACTTCTTTCCAACCTGCTCAATTCCATTACGCAGCTCACGCAGGCTCCATGGCGCATCATTGTTGTGGACAACGAAAACTCCTCTGAGACAGCCTCTCTTGTGTCGGAGTTTTCGGAGAAGGTCAAAACCACGTGGGGAGAAACCACTGATGATCCCGACGCTCATGGTGGCACTAATCGCGTGTGTTACGTCCCTATGGAGCAAAACACTGGAGGCTCCGGCGGCTTCTCTGAGGGTGTGCGCGTAGGTTATGAGCTGGGTGCCGAATGGTTCTGGGTTATGGACGATGACGTAGCTGTGCTGCCTGATGGTCTTGATAAGCTTGACGCATGGTCAGATAAGGCTGAGGTTATCCAAGGTCAGCGCTACGACTTTGATGGTGGTCCTTTCTTCTGGCAGTATCGCTTTAGCACCGCCCTGGGCATCTACAATCCGCTGGCAAAGGCTGGCTTTGACGGTGTGCCTTATCGCGAGTGCAATGTGATGTGCTTTGAGGGCGCCTGCTTTAAGCGCTCTGTGGTGCAGAAGATTGGCCTACCTGACGCGCGCTTCTTTATCTATTGGGATGACGCCTTATATGGCTATTTGGCCAGCAAGGTAACGCAGCCTATTTTGATTCCAGACTTTGTTCTTTCAAGATGTCGAGAAGTTCCTGGTCAGAGTATTGGTTCTGTGCGTCAGCTTAATTCAACCTCTGATATGACGCGCTATTACATCACACGTAACCGCGGCTATATTGCCCGTTACTTCCAGGTTCACGGTGATTACAACCCTGTGCTCTTTGGTGTTGGTACCGCTCTGACCTTTGCAAAAGAGATTATTCGACTCATTTTGGTAGACAGAGCGCACTTCTCGTCTGGCCTTTCTCGCCTTATAAAGGGCTGGAAGGATGCACGCCTTATCTATAAAGACGCAACCTGGCGCCCACAGCCTCCACTAGACTAGCCATCAAAGCCGGCATTTTGTGTCGGCTTTTTTAGTCCCCAAATGCTTAACACAAGTGAGCACTGAGGGACGAATTGTGGCGCATTTGTGAAAGGCGACGAATGCCTACTTACAAAAAATCGAATTATTTTATGACCATTAATAAATTTTGTAATTAGCGAAGTTTCTAGCTAATTTTCTACCTGCAGAGATATTGGCTGCCGCAACGTGTCAATACATAATTTTGTATTCGTGTGGAAATTTCACAATATATTGTTATAGTTCTCGAACCCAAACACTATAACTTGTGGCATAGTAGTTTCCATCACACAAGCGGGTTCCCAACTACTTCGCTTAGGCAAAAGCTTAGAAACCGCAGTGATAATCCAATTAAACACGCATGAAAGCGTTGCTTTCACCAACGTTTGTTCAAGGAGTTTGCACATGAAGATTATCAAGCGCAATGGCTCAGAGGTCACCTTCGAGGTTGAGAAGATTGTTAACGCAATCGCTAAGGCTAACGCAGAGGTCTCTGAGGATCAGCGCCTGACTGAGCGTGAGATTCAGTTTGCTTCTCTCAACGTTACCGATGAGTGCGAGAAGGCTGGACACACTGTTACCGTCGAGGAGGTTCAGGACCTCGTCGAGGATCAGCTCATGGCTCTTGACCGCTTTGAGGTTGCTCGTAAGTACATCATTTACCGTTACATTCAGAACCAAAAGCGTCACAAGAACACCACCGATGACAAGATTCTGTCTCTGATTGAGTGCAACAACGAGGAAGTCAAGCAGGAGAACTCCAACAAGAACCCTACCGTTGTTTCTGTTCAGCGTGACTACATGGCTGGTGAGGTTTCTAAGGACCTCGTTCAGCGTGAGCTTCTTCCAGAGGATATTGTTGCTGCTCACAACGAGGGTCTTATCCACTTCCACGATTCCGATTACTTTGCACAGCACATGCACAACTGTGACCTCATCAACCTTGATGACATGCTGCAGAACGGCACTGTTATCTCCGGTACTCTGATTGAGCGTCCACACAGCTTCTCCACTGCATGCAACATTGCAACTCAGATCATTGCTCAGGTAGCATCCTGCCAGTACGGTGGTCAGTCCATCTCTCTGGCTCACCTTGCTCCTTTTGTTGATGTTTCTCGTAAGAAGATTCGCAAGACTGTTATGGAGGAGATGAACTCCGTCGGTGTTGAGCTCTCTGCTGAGCAGCTCAACGAGATGGTTGAGAAGCGCCTTCGTGATGAGGTTTCTCGTGGTGTTCAAACCATTCAGTACCAGGTTGTCACTTTGATGACCACCAACGGCCAGGCTCCTTTCATTACTGTCTTCATGTACCTCAACGAGGCAAAGAATGAGCAGGAGAAGCAGGATCTTGCACTCATCATTGAGGAGATGCTCCGTCAGCGTTACCAGGGCGTAAAGAACGAGGAGGGTGTCTGGATTACTCCTGCATTCCCTAAGCTCATCTACGTTCTTGAAGAGGACAACGTTTACGAGGATTCCAAGTACTACTACCTCACTCAGATGGCTGCAAAGTGCACCGCTCGCCGCCTTGTCCCTGACTACATCTCTGAGAAGAAGATGAAGGAGTACAAGCTTTCTAAGGGCGAGAAGGAAGGCGAGGGCGATACCTTCACTTGCATGGGCTGCCGTTCCTTCCTGACTCCAGACCGTTCTGGTAATGGCTTCAACAACGTTGCTCGCGCAAAGAACTATGAGCCAAACAAGCCTAAGTATTACGGCCGCTTCAACCAGGGTGTTGTAACTATCAACCTTCCTGACGTTGCTCTTTCTGCTGGTCGCGATATGGACAAGTTCTGGAAGATCTTTGATGAGCGTCTTGAGCTTTGCCACCGTGCACTTCGCGCTCGTCACGATCGCCTGAAGGGCACCCTGTCCGATGCTGCTCCTATCCTTTGGCAGTACGGCGCACTTGCTCGCCTGGACAAGGGCGAGGTTATCGATCCTTTGCTTTACGGCGGATACTCCACTATTTCCCTTGGTTATGCAGGCCTGTACGAGTGCGTTAAGGCTATGACTGGTCACAGCCACACTGACAAAGAGGCAACTCCATTTGCACTCCAGGTTATGCAGCACATGAACGATAAGTGCACCGAGTGGAAGGAAGCAGAGGATATCGATTACTCCCTCTACGGAACTCCTCTTGAGTCCACTACCTACAAGTTTGCTAAGGCACTTCAGCGCCGCTTTGGTGTTATCCCAGGCATCACCGATAAGGGCTACATCACCAACAGCTACCACGTCCACGTTGCAGAAGAGATTGACGCATTCCAGAAGCTCCAGTTTGAGTCTGAGTTCCAGCGTCTTTCCCCAGGTGGAGCAATCTCTTACGTTGAGGTTCCTAACATGCAGGACAACATCGAGGCTGTTCTCAGCGTCATGCAGTTCATCTATGACCACATCATGTATGCAGAGCTCAACACCAAGTCTGACTTCTGCCAGGAGTGCGGTTATGACGGTGAGATTCAGATTGTCGAGGAGGACGGCAAGCTGGTTTGGGAGTGCCCACATTGCGGCAACCGTGACCAGACTAAGATGAACGTTGCTCGTCGTACCTGTGGCTACATTGGTACTCAGTTCTGGAACCAGGGCCGTACCCAGGAGATCAAGGACCGCGTCCTTCACCTCTAAGTTTTAAGTACCAGACAAGCGAGCAGAAGAGCACTCAAGCCCTTCTGCTCGTTTTTATTATCTCAATCAGGTAACATCCACAATACGCGGAAGTTGCCCATCAAAGGTTATGTATGAACTATTCAAATATTAAGTTTTCAGATATTGCAAATGGTGTTGGCGTAAGAACAACTCTGTTTGTTTCAGGTTGCCGTCTGCACTGTGAAGGCTGCTTTAATTATGAGGCGTGGGACTTCAAGAGCGGCGGAGAGTTTACTCCAGAAGTTGAGCAAGAGATTATTGACTCTCTTGCACCTGTCTATATCAACGGTCTTTCCATTTTGGGTGGGGAGCCTTTTGAGCCAGAAAACCAAGAAGGTCTTGTTGAGTTTGTCGAGAAGGTCAGGGCTACCTATCCACAAAAGAGCATCTGGATGTATTCAGGTCACACCTGGGATCAGTTGACCGAGGGAAAATGGCACACAGAGTATACCGATCGCATCCTGTCTTGCATTGATGTTCTGGTAGACGGCCCATGGGTTCAGAGCCTTTACGATATTACCTTGCGTTTTAGAGGTTCTTCTAACCAGCGTCTTATTGATGTCCCTAAAACACTAGCTTCAGGAGAGATTACACTTTGGTCCGATGGACCTATGATGAGCTCTCGTGAGATGTAAGAGTTCCTAAGTGCAATAAAAAAGCCCGCGTCAGGGGCTTTTTGTTTAGGGTCGTATTGTATAGAGAGCTTTAGTTTTCTGAAAAAGTTTGGGGCTCTGCGGGTTTCTCGCCAAGCTCACTGATAAAGATTGCCACAAAGATAACAATAAAGCCCAGGAAAATCGTAGGGGTAATAATTTCAGCAAGGAAGATAACGCCAAAAACTGCTGCAAAAATACTGTCCAGAGAAATAATTAGTGAGGCCTGAACAGGAGCAACTGACTTCTGTGCGCGGTTCTGCAAAACACCGGTTAGCGCGGTTGCAATAAGAGTGATGTAGGCGAGAGCAACCCAGGCATTTGTGGGCAATACCGCAAAATTGGGAACCGTTTCAAAGCAAAGCGCGTAGGCAAGGCAGGGAAGGGCGCTCACACCAAGCTGCACCACCGTAAGTGTGATGATGTCGTATTTGTGAGCAAGCTCGGCAATAAGCACAAAATCAAAGGCAAAAATAATAGCTGAAAGCAATGTCATCTGCTCGCCCAAGCCAAACGAGAACGAAAAATCAGTGCCCAGTGAGATAAGACCAATGCCAGCTACGCATAAAAAGGCTGCAAAAATACTGGTTCCATGAGGTTTTTTCTTTGCGATAAGCCAGTTTACAAACGGAATCATCGCGCAATAAATTGATGCAATAAAAGCGGCTTTACCTGCAGTGGTATAAGCAAGAGCTCCATTTTGGAAAAGATATCCTAAACCGTTAAGAACGCCTAAAAGCACGCCGTATTTGATATGTGTGGCATCCAAGTGTTCTTTAAGGTTTTTTCTAAAGATGATGGCAACAATACCTACAGCAAAGACAAAACGTAAGGTCATAAGCCAAGCTGCCGAGATGTAACTAATTGCATCTTTGATAACGACAAAAGATCCGCCCCAGATAAGTGCGCAGACAAGAAGAGCAAACTTCCATACAAGCGTAGAAGAAGTATCTAGTGTGAGTCTGGAAGAGTTTCTAGTAGAAAGATCTGATAATGCCACGCGCTATCCATTCCCGTCGAAGATAAAAGTTAAGGTATAGGTAGTGTTCTGAGAAAATCAAACGCGTGCAAGTATACGTGATTTTGCACTTGGAACGCCCCACAAGCAGCATAAAAATGAGATTAGAAGTATACTCACATCTGCAAGAAAAATAAGTGTGTGCGATTGTTTTATGCAAGAAGATATTTCAAGGAGACTTGTATGTCCAACTACGTTTTGACCTGTTGTTCTACGGCCGATGTAAGTGAGAAGTACCTTCAGTCACGAGATGTGAAATACGTATATTTCAACTACGAACTTGATGGTGTTCAGTGCAAGGATGACTTTGGTCGCACTAATGCACCAGCTGATCTCTTTAAAAAGATGCTTGCAGGTGCTGAGTGCCGCACTTCACAGGTATCAATTGGTGAGTACATGGCCTTCTGGCGTCCTTTCCTGGAAGAGGGCAAAGATGTTCTTCATGTTTCGTTGAGTTCGGGCGTTTCTGGAACATACGAGTCTGCTTGCCAGGCAAAGGTAGAGATTGAGCAGGAGTTCCCTGACAGAAAGATTGAGGTTGTTGACTCTCTGCAGGCATCTTCTGGTTATGGTCTCTTGGTAGATGGTCTTGCCGATAAACGCGATGAAGGCCTGTCTTTTGACGAGGCAGTTGCATGGGCTAAAGAAGCACGTCATCGTGTGTATGGCTGGTTCTTCTCTACAGATTTGACCTTCTTTGTTCGCGGCGGTCGCATTTCTAAGACAGCTGGCCTGCTTGGCGGCATGCTTAACATTTGTCCTGTTATGGATGTCGAGGCCGACGGCTCTTTGGCTGTTAAAGAGAAGGCACGTGGCAAAAAGAAGGCAACTGCTCGCGTTGTTGAGATTATGACTCAGACTGCTGAGCGGGGAAACGCTTATGCGCGTAAGGTGTTTATCTCTAACTCCGAGTGCGCTTCTGATGCTCAGGCTGTTAAAGAGCTTATTAAAGAAAAACTTCCTCAGATAGGCGATATCAACATCTTTACTATTGGTGCAACAATTGGCGTTCATACTGGTCCTGGAACTGTTGCAACGTTCTGGTGGGGAGAAGAGCCTCGCGCTTAAGATGTTGCTCGAGTAGGTAAGAAAGGTCTTTGGTCATGGTTAATTTTGAGTACGTTGTACCTACTCAGGTTGTTTTTGGAAAAGATACTCAGCTTCGTGCGGCAGAGCTTGTCTTTGCTCATGGAGGCAGCAAGGTGCTGGTGCATTTTGGTGGCAATCATGTGGTAAAGAGCGGCTTGCTTGACCAGATTCATCAGCTTTTAAGCGATGCTGGAATTGCTTATGTTGATTGTGGTGGAGTTGTTCCTAACCCTCGTTTAGAGCTTGCAGAAGAAGCTGTAGAGCTGGGTAAACGCGAGGGTGTTGACTTTATTTTGGCTATCGGTGGCGGATCTGTCATGGATTCTGCTAAGGCTATTGCATACGGCTTAGCCAATGATGTTTCTCTTGAAGACCTCTATTTGCATAAGGTTAGTGTTTCTAAGGCAGCTCCTATTGGTGTCATTTCTACTATCGCAGGAACTGGCTCTGAGACCTCAGATTCTTCTGTCATGAACATTACGCTGGCTGATGGTCACGTGCTTAAACGTTCTTATCACCATCAGAGTGGCCGTCCTTGCTTTGCCATCATGAATCCAGAGCTCACCTATTCTGTAAGCGCTTATCAGACGGCGTCAACAGGCGCAGATATCATGATGCACACCATGGAGCGCTACTTTACGCTCGAGAAGGACGTGGCACTCACCGACGAGCTTGCCGAGGGACTCTTGCGTACCGTAAAAGAAGCTGTTCTGGTTGCTGTCAAAGAACCAGAGAACTACGCTGCACGAGCAGATTTGCTCTGGGCCTCGTCGCTTTCTCACTGCGGACTTACCGGAACCGGTCGCGTGAGTGATTTTGCTTCTCACGCAATTGAACATGAGCTCAGTGCAAAGTACGACGTAGCTCACGGTGCTGGCCTCACGGCTATTTGGGCAAGTTGGGCAAAATACGTTATGAGTCAAGATCCAGAGCGCTTTGCACAGTTTGCCGTCAATGTTTTTGGAGTTCAAAACAACTTCCACAACGCAACAGCTACAGGCCTTGCAGGAATTGAAGCTTGGAACCAGTGGTGTCATGCAATTGGTATGCCAACCTCCCTTGCAGAGCTTGGAGTTGCCCCTTCTGAAGAGGATATTCTTCAGATGGCTGAGGGCACTATTGACGCTCGCGGCGGAGATCATGCAGGTAACTTTATGCAGCTTAAAACAGCAGATGTTCAACAGATTTTGAGGATGGCTCTAAAGTAAAGTTTCTCAAGGTAAATTTTGTTTCATTGCGGGTATTATTACTACATACGAAGTTACTGAGCCACAAAGCTCAAACATACGGAAGGAAGATTCATGAGCGGTTTTGTTAAAGCAGACAACGTTTTTGTTAATCAGAACGCAGCGAGCCGTAATGATGTCCTGCGTTTTATTGCCAATAAGGCTCAGGAGGCTGGCGTAACTGATAATGCAGACGCTGTTTACAATGCTTTCCTAGCTCGAGAGGAAATGGGCGAGACCGGCATGACTGACGGCTTTGCAGTTCCTCACGCAAAAGATGCTGCCATCAAGGATGCAGCTGTCTTTGTCTTCAAGAACAACGCCCCTCTTGAGTGGCCTTCTTTTGACGAGAAACCCGTTGATGTTGCTATTGCACTGCTTGTTCCAGATGGAGAGGCTGGCACCACTCACATCAAGCTTCTTTCTAAGACCGCTGTTCTTCTGATGAGAGATGAGTTTAAGTCTTTGCTCCGTGGTTCTAATGATCAGGAAGTTATTGCTCAGGCTATTAACGAGGGCATTAGCGAGGAGTAGGGTTTCTCGCCAGGCTATAGGGGGCTTGAAGGGTACTTTCTGTAACAGTTTAACTGGGTAAAATTTTGGACACTCAAGCACAAACTTGAGTGTCCTTTTTTGTGTAAAAAGGCGTACACTTGTACTAGTTTTAGTCGAGAAGGGAGTCAGATGTTTACACCATGTACTGACAAGCGCGTTGCTGTCTTTTTTGCTGATGGTTGTGAAGAGATTGAGGGACTGAGCGTTGTTGACGTCCTGTATCGTGCAGGTGTTCCCTGTGACAAAGTGTCTATATCTGATTCTTTGAGCGTGACTTCTTCTCACCAGGTTACTTTTTTAACAGACAAGCTGCTCAGTCAGGTCTCGTTTGATGATTACAGCATGTTGGTGCTTCCTGGTGGTCTTCCCGGAACCACTAATCTTGAGGCTTGTGAGCCACTTATGCAGGCAGTTGATGCGTTTGCCGCAGATGGTCGTGCGCTTGCTGCAATTTGTGCAGCTCCTTCAATTTATGCAAAGCGTGGATTACTTACGGGTAAGAAGGCTACGTCTAATCCAGGTTTCCAGCATTTTCTCTCAGAGAATGGCGCCAATCTTTCGCAAGATGCGGTTTGTGTTGATGGCTCTTTCATTACCAGCCAAGGTGCAGGAACCGCTCTTAAGTTTGGCCTAGAGATTGTCCGTTATCTTGTAGGCAATGATGTGGCAGAAAAAGTTTCTCAAGGTATTGTGCTTATCTAAGCCATGACACCTTCTCAAAAACAGTACCTGGTCATTGATTTAAAGAGTTTCTACGCATCGGTTGAATGTGTTGAGCGAGGTCTTGATCCCATGAAGGCCAAGCTTGTTGTGGCAGATCTTACCAGGACAGAAAAGACAATTTGTTTGGCGGTTTCACCGGCGCTTCGTGCGTTGGGTGTTCCTGGGCGTTGTCGCGTTTTTGAGATTCCCAAAAACCTTACTTACGAGGTAGCACCTCCTCGCATGGCTTTGTATGTGGAGCGCTCTGCAGACGTTTATTCGGTGTACCTCAAATACATTGCCCCAGAAGACATCCACGTTTACTCCATTGACGAGGCATTTATCGATGTAACACCGTACTTATCGCTTTACGGATGCACAGCAAGAGAGCTAGGCGAGAAGATCCGTGCAGACGTAGCAAAAACTACTGGTATCCCTGCTACTTGTGGTTTGGGCCCAAATTTGTATCTGGCAAAAATTGCGCTTGATATTACGGCAAAGCACAGCCCAAATTTCTTTGGTGAGCTTGATGAAGAGTCGTACAAACTTAAACTTTGGAACCATAAGCCCTTAACTGATTTTTGGCATATCGGCGCAGGTATTCAAAAGCGTCTTGCGGCAATGAATATTCACACCATGGGCCAGCTTGCTACGGCTCCCACAGAGCCTTTGTATAAAGAATTTGGTGTTGATGCAGAAATTCTTATTGATCATGCGTGGGGTATTGAGCCAACAACCATTGCAGATATTAAGGCCTATAAATCTCAAAGTCATTCTGTCTCAACGGCACAGGTCTTTGATTACAACAGAGATACAGAGGGCGCGCGTCTTATCTTTAAAGAGATGGTTGAGGCGTTGACGTTAGAGCTTGTAACGCAAAAGCTGGTTTGCTCTTCTATTGGTATCTATATTGGCTACTCGGCAACAGAGAGCCAGATGGAAGAGCTGAGGCAGACGGGGGATTATAGGAGCTGGAGAAGACATATTCCCTCCAGCAGTGGCACTAGGAAGCTCTCTTATCCTACTAACTCTAGAGATGAGCTTATGGCAGAGGTTTTGTCTTTCTTTGACGAGCGCGTAATACCTTCAGAAAGTGTGCACCGCGTGGGTCTTACCTTCGGAAACACTCAAGAAGAAACGGGCTCAGGTATTCAGACTTCTCTTTTCCAGGACAACACTGTTTTAGAAAGAGAACGCCAGCGTCAAGATACTATCAATGCCATAAAGAAAAAGTTTGGTAAGAATTCTTTGCTCAAAGCTATGGACTTGCTCCCCGAAGCAACTGCACGACAGAGAAACGCTCAGATTGGAGGACATCGTAGTGGAGAAGAAACCAATGAGGCCTAAACAGGGTTTCTCGCCAGCAGAAGCTAGTGCAAAAGAGGATGCGTTTGCAGCGCAGATGCACTACGGACACCCTCGCATGTCGCGAGCAAACAGGGCAAAAATATTTATGCCTTTTGATGCTCTGAAAGGTTTACGAGAAGCCTTGGCAGAAAGAGAACAAGAAGCTCAAGACCATATAAAAGACTTTCATGACTTACCACACTGGTCATAGGTTTATACGATAAAATAGACAGGTCGTATAAAGAAATCGAGGAGGTTTCATGAACCCCAAAGCAAAGATTGCCATTCCAGCAATTGTGGCTCTCATTTTTATTGTCATTGATTTTGTTGCACCAGTTCAGTATCTCAGCTATTTCCACACGGTATTTAACTTTGCAACTCGTCAGACAAGCCCTATCTCTCTGATGCTTGCACGTATTACCTACATTATTTTCCTGTGCTACCTTTTTGCTGCGGTTTCAGGTCTTCTGAGGGGTTTCCGTCCTCGTCTTAGGTGGGGTCTCTCCATTCTCTCTGTAGTTGGTTTAACTTCCGCACTTACAGAGCTTTCTGTGATGATTTCTATCAGCCAGGCAGTGAACTTCACCACCCTTATTCTTAACGTCATGATTGTTACCTTCCTGCTCTTTACCGCTCTTCTTGCACTTCTCATTTGGGTTCGTGCTAAGAAAGAGTTTGACCAGCGTCAGGCTGATCTTGAGGAGGAAGAGGTTGTTGTTGCTCCAATGTCTCTTGCTACTGAGGGCGCAGAGGTTGCTCCTGTAGTTCCTGTAACTACAGAGGTAACAGCAGCACCTGCTTCAGAAGCAACTGTCACAACTGTCGCACCTGAGGCTCCTGCAGCTCCAGAGGCTCCACAGGAGTAGCTCCTCACGCATACCTCCTCTTGTTCAGGAGAATTATCTTTTCTCATAGGAGAAACGTATGTCTTTTGTTGAATTCAAAGAGGTAACAAAGACGTATACCATGGGCTCCGTTAAGGTAAACGCTGTCCATGACATGAACTTCTCCATAGAAGAGGGAGAGCTTTGCGTAATTGTTGGCCCATCAGGAGCCGGCAAAACAACTGTCTTAAATATGCTCGGAGGTATGGATACCTGTACCTCCGGGTCTATTTATTTAGATGGAAAAGAAATTGGCGATCTTTCAGAAAAAGAAAGAACGCTTTACCGCCGTCATGATATTGGCTTTGTTTTCCAGTTTTACAATCTAGTTCCTAATCTCACCGCAAAAGAGAACGTTGAGCTTGCATCTCAGATTTGCCTTGACCCCATGCAGCCAGAAGATGCGCTACGCGCTGTTGGTCTTGAGCATCGTATGGATAACTTCCCAGCTCAACTGTCTGGTGGAGAGCAGCAGCGCGTCTCTATTGCGCGCGCTTTGGCAAAAAACCCACGCCTTTTGCTCTGCGATGAGCCAACAGGTGCGCTGGATTATAAAACAGGAAAGCAAATTCTTAAGCTCTTGCAGGATATGTGCAAGGAGCAGCATAAGACCGTGGCTATTGTCACACACAATTTTGCATTCACTCAAATTGCCGATAGGGTTATCCACGTTAAAGAAGGCCAGGCTCAATCGGTAGAAATTAATAAGCACCCAGCTGACGCGCTTACTGTCGAGTGGTAGTCATGCCACACGCTCTTTTTACCGAGATTACTCGGACCATCAAAGGGTCTCTCGCCAGATTTCTTGCAATTGCAGGAATTGTTGCTTTAGGCTGCGGCTTCTTTGCGGGACTCAAAATGGCAAGCCCTGACATGCAAGAAGCGGCTCATACGTTTTACGAAAACCAGCACCTCTATGACCTTCGCGTCATCTCAACGCTTGGATTAAGCGAGAAGGACGTTTCCGCCCTGGCGTCAGTTGAGGGTGTTGAAGCGGTTATGCCTTCTCGTACGGTAGACATTATGGCTACACTGACGTCGTCGCAATCTACTGCTCGTGTGAGTTCTTTTAGACCCGGTGAGCTTAACCAGCCAATAGTGGTTGAAGGAAGACTTCCTCAAGGACCTTACGAGTGCGTGATGAGCGCAGATCCCAAGAAACGTGCTGATATCAGTCTTGGTCAACAGATTGAGCTACCAGATACTTCAAACGGCGTTCATTTAAAGGGCGGCTCGTACACGGTTGTTGGTTTTGTAAATGCGCCAACGTATCCGTATGTCAGCAATTTTGGTACTACATCGTTAGGCAATGGCATTGTGCAGCAATTTGTGTATGTCACTGAAGATGCTTTTGCAGATGATGACCCTTATACCGAAGTGTATGTGACAGTTCAGGGTGCTACCAGGTATAAGAGCGGCTCATCGGCGTATCAGAGCGCTGTTGATAGCGTTGCAGAACGCATTACACAGATGAATCCGTCGCTTGCTGCTCTTCGTTTGCAAGAGCTCAAAGATGACGCTCAAACTCAGGTTGATGAGGCTCGTCAAAAGCTGGAGCAATCAAGACAGGAAGCCGCAGATAAACTAGGGGATGCTCAAAAGAAGCTTGATGACGCAGAAGCGCAGATTTCCGCTCAACAGCAAAAACTGGCTGATGGTCAGCGTCAATATGATGCGGGACGTCAGCAGCTTACAGCTTCTCGCTACAGTGCTGAACGGCAATTTGCACAAGCAGAAGCTCAGATTACTGCCTCAGAGGCTCAGATAGCCCAGGGTACAGCTGAGCTTAGTGCAGGAGAGGCCCAGTATCAGGCTGGTCTTGCTGCCTATAATGCAGGACAAGCAACGTTTACGCAGCAAAAGAGTGCGTTTGAAGCGGGTAGAGATGCGTATCTTGCGGGGCTTGCCGAGCAAGGCATAACAGCATCAACACTTGAAGAAGCGCAGCAGCAGCTCAGCGCTTTAGGCCTGGCAACTACGCAAGTAGACGCCCTTCTCGCCACACAAGCGCAGATTACGGCTGCAGAGACAGAATTAGCTACCCAGCAGCAGGCTCTTGCGGCTGCGAGGGAAGAACTTGATCAGCGCACAACTCAACTACATGAGGCAGAGTCACAAGTGGCTCAGGCGCGTCAGGATTTGAGTGAGGCGAGAAGTGCTACTGCAGATCAGTTAGCTGCGGCTCAAGAAAAACTTGCTGCGTCGCTTAGTCGCCTGAGCGCAGGACAAACAGCCCTCCAAAGTGCAGAAGCTCAGACTAACGAGGGAAGACAGAGTCTTGAGGAGCAACGCACTGAGGTCGAGAAACAACTTGCTGACGGTCAGAAAGAGCTTGATGAAGCTCAGAAGAAGATTGACGAGCTTAAAGAGCCTGATGTGTATGTACTTGATCGCACAAAAGAGATTGGTGTTGCAGCTTATCAAGCAGACTCTGAGCGTATCAATGATATTGCTAATGTATTCCCGCTGATGTTCTTCTTGGTTGCAGCTCTGGTTTCACTTACCAGTATGACGCGTATGGTTTCTGAAGAACGTACGCTTATTGGTGTTCATAAGGCGCTTGGTTATTCAACCGCTCAGATTGCGGCAAAGTACCTGTTATATGCCTTGCTCGCCTCACTTTTGGGTGCCGTTATTGGCATAGCATGTTTAAGTCAAGTGTTGCCAGGCGTTATTATCTCTGCATACGGGTCAATTTATACCATCCCAAATGGGGGAGCTCCTTATTCTATTCAGCTTGATAGTGCGCTACTCTCTGGACTTTCCGGTATAGGCATCACGCTTCTTTCAACCATGGCTGCTGTTTTATCCTCATTGAAAGAAGAGCCATCTAGCCTCATGCTTCCAAAAGCTCCAAAAGCGGGCTCAAAGATTTTGCTTGAGCGCGTTGAACCTCTATGGTCCAGATTGTCTTTTTCGTGGAAAGTTACAATCAGAAACCTTGTCCGCTATAAGCGGCGCTTGATTATGACGCTCGTAGGAATTGCCGGATGTACTGCGCTTTTATTGGTGGCTTTTGGTCTTAGAGATTCCATTAGCGACATCATTGATAACCAATGGCCAACTATCTCGCATTATGACTACATAGTGGGAATGACTTCTGATGTTTCTGAGGAAGAAGCAGATCAGATTAATGCAGAGCTTAATCAGGTGGGTGCTACAAATATCCGCCGCATAACCAGAGAAAACGTTCTTCTTGAGTCTTCTACACAAAAAGCGGGCTCACTGACAAGAACAACTATTATGACCAGCAATTCTCTTCAAGACCTCACGGGCTTAGCTACCCTGCGCAATCGTCTTTCTGGTCAAGCAATAGAGCTTGGGGAAGATTCGGTTGTAATTACAGAAAAGCTTGCAAAACGACTTGGGGTAGGCGTGGGAGATACCGTTCAGGTCTATGCTCAAGACAGAATCGGAAACGTTTCTGGCGAGCCAAGTACGCTTACTGTTACAGGAGTTGCCGAGAATTACGTTGGGTCGTATCTGTATCTGGGACCTTCAGCATGGCATTCTCTAGGTATTCAAGATCAAGCAGCGGACGGCTGGTATGCAACGCTTCCCGAAGATCAAGCAACGAGAGAGGCATTTGGAGAAAAGCTTATTAACCAGACAGGAGTTGCAACTGTTGATGACGTCAATGAAGCTATCCGCACCTATAGAGAATCACTTGCCGTAGTTAATCGTGTTGTAGCTATTCTTATTGTGGCTGCAGCTCTGCTGGCATTTATCGTCTTGTATAACCTCACCAATATCAATATTGAAGAGCGCATTAGAGAAATTGCAAGCCTCAAAGTACTTGGATTTACGCGTCATGAAGTTGATGCCTATGTCTTTAGAGAGATTGCTTTGTTGGCCATCTTTGGAGCGTTTTTTGGACTTGTTCTAGGAACATACCTTGAGGGATTTGTAGTTCAAACTGCTGAGATTGACCTTGTTATGTTTGGTCGAGCTATCCATGCACCAAGCTATTGGTTTGCCTTTGGACTCACGCTTGTCTTCTCGCTGTTGGTATATGTTGCCATGCGACCTAAGCTCAAAAATATTGATATGGTTGAGAGCTTGAAGAGCGTCGAGTAGACATCTTTTGCCCGCCCAAGAGAGGCATATTTTAGATAAGATAGAAGATAGTTGAGATTGCTTATTTATAAGGAGTTGGTATGCCTAAGGTTTCTTTTGTAATTCCTGCATACAACATCGAATCATACATTGGGCGTTGTATTCAAAGTGTAAAGAATCAGACATTTGGTGATTTTGAAGCAATTATTGTTGATGACGCCTCAACAGATTCCACTCCAGAGAAAATTGTTACAGCAGTAGGTGATGACTCAAGGTTCAAGGTTGTCACTCATCCAACCAATCAAGGCCTCCATCTGGCACGTAAAACTGCTGCAGCTCATACAAAAGGCGAGTGGGTCTTTTGCCTAGACGGTGATGATGAGGTTACTCCTGATTTTCTTGAGCAGGTAGTTGCTCATATTGAGAAGAATCCTGTTGATATTCTCCACCTTGGCATTACTGTTATTCCAGAAAATGGCGTTGACCCAACTGATGCGAAGTCTTTTGAGAGCTACATTAACCAACAATCAGACTTTACTCAGGGTGACGATATCCTTCGCATTATTTATGATGAGGGCTATGGACAGAAGCTTGATTGGCGAGCTACGCAGCGCTTGTATCGTGGAGAACTTTTCCGCTCCGCCTTTGCAGAGATGACTTCGGAGCGCCTGGTAAGAGCAGAAGACGCTTATGAGGTATTTATCCTGGCAGATAAGGCTCAGACCGCTGATGGCTTTGAGTCTTGCAGAGGCTTTTTGTACCACTATGGCATCGGAGTAACTGGTGCTTCTCGTATTTCTTTAGATAAATTTGGAGAGTTCTGCTATCAGTTCTTGGACAACATTGATCAGGTAGAACTCTATATTGGCAAATCAGATAATATTGCGCATCTCAACTCCTTTAAGGGAATGAAGCATAGACTGTTGGAGCTTCTGAGTGCTGAGTGGAGATTCCGTCTTGCTCCTGAAGATCAAGAGGCAGCTCTTGAGCCGTTTGCCATTCTCTTTGGACCATCGGTAGCTGCTCGAGAGCTCTATCGCTTTGTAAGAGATGAGGCATACGAGGCCATTGCCACTGGTACTGAGCTTCCAGAAGACAGCGATGCATATCGCTTTAGAAAGTATGCAAAGAAGTATGCGGATCTGATGAATCAGGATGAGGGACTGTCGTTTGATAGGGCAGTTCGCATGAAACAGATTGCCGATGAGCACATGGAGTATCTAGAGAGAAAGCACATGGTAAAGATGTTTGAGCAGCAGCCTATTCGCATTCTGATTACTTCTCATAAAGATGTTGATGTTCCCGCAAGTAATTACCTTCAGCCTATCCAGGTAGGACCAGGCCAGAAGACCAATCGTTTTACGTATATGCTCCATGACGATGAGGGCGATACCATTACCGAGAAAAACCCCATGTACTGTGAGATGACTACACAGTATTGGGCATGGAAGAACATCACCAATGCGCGCTATGTTGGCTTTGGTCATTATCGTCGCTACTTCAACTTTACCGATACGGTTTATCCAGAAAATCCGTTTGGTGAGGTTATGGATGACTTCATTGATGAGGATGCCATCAAGAAATATGGTCTTGATGATCAGACCATTGCTCAGTGCATTGAGGGCTATGACCTCATTACCACTGGGGTAAAGGATATTAGCAAATTCCCTGGAAGCGCTAATACACCTCTTGAGCAGTACCATTCCGCTCCGCTACTCCATCCAAAGGATATGGATACCATGGCTGCGCTTATCGTTGAGCGTCATCCAGAGTATGCAGAGGACGTAAACGCTTTTCTCAACGGTCATCAGCAGTGCTTCTGCAACATGTATATCATGCGTAAAGAGCTCTTTGATCGCTATGCAGCATGGGTGTTCCCCCTTGTAGACGAGTGGACTGCCCGTACTGATATGTCCACCTATAGCAAAGAGGCCCTAAGAACCCCAGGTCATCTGACTGAGCGTCTCTTTAATATCTGGCGTATGCATATGCTGCGTACAGAGGGCAAAAACTGGAAGGTAAAAGAGCTTCAGTGCATTCACTTTACTAATCCAGAGCCTCGTCAGAAGTTTATTCCTCTCTTTGAAGAGAAGCCTGAGATTGCAAGTCAGAACGTTGTTCCTGTTGTTTTTGCAGCAGACAACAACTATGTTCCAATTCTTACCTGCGCTATGGGTTCAATGCTTGAAAACGCCGATCCTAACCGTTTCTACGATGTGGTCGTTCTCAACACCAATATTGGCGGATCAAAGCAGGAGCTGGTTAAGAAGTACTTCTCGCGTTATAAGAATGCTCGTATTACGTTCTATAACGTGTGGCGTATGGTCAAAGACTACAAGCTAGATACTAATAACGCTCACATTAGTGTTGAGACATACTTCCGTTTCTTGGCTCAAGATATTCTTTCTGCTTACGACAAGGTTGTCTATCTTGACTCTGACCTTGTGGTCAACGGTAATGTTGCTGAACTGTATGATGTAAGAATGGGCAACAATCTTATTGCGGCAACGCTTGATATTGATTATCTGGCAAACCTTAACGTTCGCGGTGGAGACCGCATGAAGTACAGCCTTGATGTCCTTAACCTTAAGAATCCTTATGCGTACTTCCAGGCGGGAGTTATGGTCTTTAATACCGCTGAACTGCGCCGCTATCACACTGTTCCAGAATGGTTGCGCATTGCATCCAATCCAATCTTTATCTACAACGATCAAGATATTCTGAACAGTGAGTGCCAGGGTCGCGTTGTCTATCTCCCTGCTGACTGGAACGTGACACACAACATTTTTGGACGTGCCGAGAAACTCTATCCAATGGCACCAAATAGCGTCTTTGATGACTATCAGGCAGCACGTCGTGCCCCAAAGATTGTTCACTTTGCTGGTGCTATTAAGCCTTGGCAGAACGCTAGCTGCGACATGGCGTCCTATTTCTGGAAGTACGCGCGCAACACTCCGTTCTACGAGGTTATTATTCAGGACATGGTGCCAGGCGCTAGAAATGACGCCGATGTCACAGAGTTCCACGAGCGTGCGCTTTCTGATGCAAGCCCTCTGCGCAAGATTATTGACCCCATTGCACCATATGGCAGCGCAAGGCGAGAAGCCCTTAAGGCCCTTGGTAGAACCTTAAGAGGACGCAAATAAATACCTGGTAGGTGCAAGATTTCTTGCACCTACGTTTTTATGTTTGGAGTAGTAATGGCAGCACTTTCGCCAAAAGATATTGCTCGTGCGGCAGAGCTCAATAGAATCTTGAACCATGCGGCATACGCCTACTATGCCCTTGATAATCCAGAGCTTACTGACTCTGAGTTTGACCGCCTTCTTATTGAGCTTCAGCAGCTTGAGGCAGCATATCCAGAGCTTGTAACTGAGGATAGCTATACCCAGCGCGTAGGTGGTTACGTTTCTGAGCAGTTTGAGCCTGTCCAGCATGCCGCTCGCATGTATTCCATGGACGATGCCATGAACTTAGAAGAGCTGGATGCATGGCTTTCCAGAACTGATGAGGCTCTTGGTGCATCACCTACAAACCCTGTGGCATATACCTGTGAGCTTAAGATTGACGGCTTAGGTGTTGCGCTCACGTATCGTGACGGACAGTTTGTACGTGCTGCTACACGAGGTGACGGAAGCACAGGAGAAAACGTTACAGCAAACGTTTTGACTATCTCTGACGTCCCACGAGAGCTTGCGCTTGCTGGTCTAGAGCAGGTTGAGAATAGAGGCCTTAATCAGAGCATTGAGGTGCGCGGTGAGGTCTATATGCCCAAGCATTCCTTTATTCGTTTGAATGAAGATGCAGATGCTGCAGGTAAACAGCCTTTTGCTAACCCTAGAAATGCAGCTGCTGGATCTTTACGTCAGAAGGATCCAAAGATTACCGCTCATCGAGACCTTGAGACCTTTATCTATGCGGTAGCCGATGAGGGTCCTCTTGACGTTCACAGTCAGTGGGAGTTCTTAAACTGGCTTCGTAGCTGTGGCTTTAATGTTAATCCTCATGCTCGCCGTTGCCTGAGTGCTCAGGAAGTTCACGATTTCTGTGCGCAAGCTCTTGAGCAGCGAGGAGACCTTAACTACGACATTGATGGCGTGGTGGTAAAGGTTGATTCGTTTGCCAGTCAGGAAGCTCTAGGTTTTACTTCTCGCGCTCCTCGTTGGGCTATTGCATTTAAGTTTCCACCAGAGGAAAAGCAGACCGTTTTGCGGGAAATTCGTATTCAGGTTGGTCGTACGGGCGTACTCACACCTGTTGCTGAGTTTGACCCCGTCACTGTCGCAGGCTCTACCATTGCGCGCGCAACTCTCCACAACCTTGACGAGATTCGTCGTAAAAACGTGCGCGAGGGTGACACCATCATTGTCCACAAGGCAGGAGATGTTATTCCAGAGGTTGTAGGACCAGTTTTGAGTCTTCGACCTGCAGATGCTGTTGAGTTCCAGATGCCAACTACCTGTCCAAGTTGTGGCAGCCCTGTTATTCAGGAAGAAGGAGAAGTGGCTTTCCGCTGCGTCTCTATTGATTGTCCTGCTCAGGCAGTTGAACGCCTGATTCACTGGGGTAGCCGTAAGGCTATGGACATTGACGGCCTTGGTGACGAGCTTATTAATCGTATGGTTGAAGAAGGCGTCCTCTCTGACGTAGCTGATTTCTACGACAAACTCACGGAAGAGATGCTGGCAAATATGCCTACAGGTCGTGTCTACGATACCGATACTGCAGATCACCTTTCTGGCGATAGTATTCCTGTGGGTCACACTATTGCCAAGAAGGTTATGGCAAAGGTTGAGGAATCAAAGACGCGTGGTCTTGGACGCGTACTCTTTGGTATTGGCATGAGGCACGTTGGTGCTAACGTCGCAGAGCTGCTTGCTCAGGAGTTTGGCTCTATTCAGGCGCTTGCTACAGCACCTGTCGAGAAGATCGCTGAAATCCCAGGTATTGGCCCCAAGATTGCAGAATCTGTACACGAGTTCTTCTCGATACCAGAAAATGTTGCCGTTATTGAGCGTCTTCGTCAGGCAGGTGTAGTGCTTGAAGAAGAGAAGGCAGAAAACGAGCTTCCTCAGACACTTGCTGGGCTTACGTTTGTTTTAACGGGCACTCTTGAACACTTCACACGTGATGAGGCTGGTGCTCAGCTCAAAGCTATGGGAGCAAAGGTTTCCGGCTCTGTATCTAAAAAGACTAGCTTTGTAGTAGCAGGAGAAGCCGCGGGGTCTAAGCTTACTAAGGCTGAGAGCTTGGGTGTTCCTGTACTTGATGAGGCTGCGCTCCAGCAAATTCTTGAAACAGGTCAGGCACCTGCATAAATGTGCATGGTTAGTATCAAAGTGGAGTGTTAAACTATCTTGTTACAATCAGGAAAATAGGAGGTAAACAGATGAACCTACTAAAAAGCAAGTACATTTCTCTTGGAATGATGTTTTTGATTTTAGCAATCGTCCTGAGCGCAGCATCAAACGTTAATGACCTCTTTATCGGTATGCTTTATGGCATTTCTCTAGGAATATTGATTTTAGGATTGCTTGTAACTCAAAAAAGTTTGCGTTTATGTAATCGATAATTGATCCAAAAGGCACAGCCATGGCAGATAAAAACATTTTGGTTCTTTGCTATTCTCGCTGCACTACCTGTAAGAGAGCTCTCAAGTGGCTTGATGAGCACGGCGTTTCTTATACACTGCGCGATATTAAAGAGGAGAACCCAACTGCAGAAGAGCTTGCTGAGTGGCACAAACTGAGCGGTCTCTCTATCAGGAAATTCTTCAATACTTCAGGCATGGTGTATCGCGATAACAACATCAAGGAGCAGCTTGATGCGGGTATGAGCGATAGTGACGCCTATAAGTTGCTTGCCACTACAGGCATGCTGGTTAAACGCCCCTTGGTGGTTGCAGGCAATACTATCTTGCTTGGATTCAAGGAGCCTGCGTGGGAAGAAGCACTTCTGTAAAACCGGCTTCTTCGGCATGCATCAGTTTGTAGATAAGCGTTAGCAAAAAAGCGGCTATTCATGAACTGCCTCCCATTTCTTATGTCCAAGAAATGGGAGGCAGTTCATATGCGGGTGATTATGATTCTGCAGCATGTTAGCATCGACTTTTAGGCCTGGCCCACAAAATAGCGCAGCTTTGGTAGGTTTTGCTGAAGAATTGACATGTTCTTCATCAAGA
>NZ_JRND01000016.1:0-54591 GCF_000758945.1 Lancefieldella parvula DNF00906 | reverse complement strand
AAGATATTCTGCTCAGATGCGGGCATTTTACACATCTAATAAAGATAATCTGCATGATTAAGGTATTTTCAGCGTCATGTATATGTCTTTTTGACAGATTATCCGACTTAGGTGTGTTTTGAACTGCCTCCTATTTCTCGTGTCCAAGTTTTGGGACGCAGTTCAAGTAGCCGCTTTTCTCTTACGTGTTTGAATGCTCAACGCATTTGTATTTTGCTGCGAGTTAGTCCTCGTCATCAACCATTTCTACAACGGGTTTGCCCATATAATTGATGCCATCAACTAGCTCTTCCAGGGTGATTCTTTGACCTAAGATAGTTGCCTGAACAAGATCTTTGTAGAACTCACGAGCTTCATCCATAAGATCAAGAATGCTTTCAGTCTTGATCTCTCCTGTGTAAGGCTCTTTCCAAGGTAGACGCTTGAGGTTTGCCGTAGGGAAGTCCTCGGTTTTAACAATACGATGGGCCATTGCCGCAACGTACGAATTGTTTGAAGGACGCATGAACTTCTCGGTTTTATACAAAACGTCAGGAAGCTTGGTGGTGTACTTAGGATCAGTGCGCTCTACCGTGTGGTAGATGCGAGCGTAATCCTGAAGGGCCTTCTCGTACTCACCAACGCCAACATTAAGGTCAAATACCTGAAGCGCTACTTGCGAGAAAAGCGCGCCACCAACGTGCTTGGTTGATTCAATTGCTTCAAGCACCTCAGCTGGGGGAAACGTTTCAACGGTAGTATGGCGCAAGTGCCAGAGAAGGTATGAGTCTAAATCTGTCTCGATAATAGGATGGAGTTCTCTGTAGGCATTCTTGAGAGATGATTCCGCCTCAATCAGTGCATCTTGCTGGGAATACACAAACGGATGGACAATTCTATCCAGCGCGTAGTGTGCTAAGAGGCCAAGCGCAAACGCACGACCAGCAGGCATGTCGCTCTGCGGTAGGCGAGAAACACCATCGCGAATAGAGAGAAACGCGTCAACAATATGACCTGCATGCATACGACGATGTAGTCTATTGCAGGCAAGTGAGTGGTTTGGCCAGGCAAGATGACGTGCTAGGAAGGGATCAGGACCCTGGTTTCCAAGAAGGAATGCATTGACCTCTGCATCAGTTGCAACAAGCTCTTGTGGTAAATCATGAACCACTTCTGCGCCAAACAGATAGTGGGTTATTAAAGCAGGCATAGGACTCCTTGTAGTTTTTCAATATAAGAGTAGCCCAAAATAGCTTATAGGCGTTAAAATTTCTCCTTCGTGTTACAAGATTTAATGATACTTGGGAACTGACACATGGGTCTACTTGAAATTTTAATGCTGGGTATGGCGCTTGCAACAGATGCGTTCTCTGTCACTATCTCTAACACCTTTGCCTTTGATGACCATAGGTTTTCTCGTCTTATGCGTATGCCTCTTTTCTTTGGTCTCTTTCAGTTTGGTATGCCTCTTGCCGGTTATTTTGTTGGTGGCATTGCAGCAGAGTTGATTGAGAAGTACGCAGGTATTGTCTCGTTGGTTATTCTTGGTTTCATTGGTTCAAACATGCTGTACAGCGGCTATAAGGCGCTCAAAGAAGATGCTTCTGAAGAAGATGAGGAAGAAGCTCAGCAAGGCGCTACAACACTCTCTTATGGCAAGTTGGTATTTCAAGCTGTTGCTACGGCAATTGATGCATTTGCTGTTGGTGTAAGTTTTAGGGCACATAGCGTAGACATTTTGGTTGCCTCGGCACTCTTTGGTATTATTACCGTCATCCTCTGCACCATTGCATTGTTCGTTGGTAAAAAACTCGGCTCGCTTTTGGGCGACCGCGCCGAGATGGTCGGTGGTGCGGTGCTTATCCTGATTGGACTAAAAGCCTTTTTTGGATAAAATTTGTTCGACCAGATGGACTGAGTAGCAGGTAAGGAGGTAGCGTGAAGTTTATCCCAGATTGTCTGCGCCAGAAGCTGCATAAAACTTTTGGACCAAAAGATCCTGACGAGAAGATCACTCCACCAACTGCCACTTCTGTTACACGAACCTCATTTATCATCCTGGCTGTCTCAGCGGTTGCTGCACCCGTAATAGCAACCGTAGCAAACGTTTTAAGCCCAGGAATTTCTTATGTTCAGCAGGAACTTCTTCCTCCACAGCTCAATTCAAAAGTTCCAGGCTATGCTCGAGCACTTATTCAACTTGCACAACGAGAAGGCTCTCTGAATCTGCTTTGCACCTCAAAAGAAGCGGTAAAGCCCCTGGTAGAAACATATTCAAGAATGTTTTCTCTGCCTGTTACGGTGGGTGAGGCAACAGAGGAAGAAATTCAGGAGTTTATTAAGCAAATATACGCTTCTGGTAAGAGCGCGGAGTCTGAAACTTCTGATACTAAATCTGACACTGATTGGGGTTTTGAGAAACCCGATGTTATTTTTCTGGCAAGTGAAGCTCTCATGCAAAATTTTGAAGCTTCCGCATATTGTCAGCTATATGAAGTTTCTTCAACAGACCAGTACGTGCGCCCTGAGTTTTTTGACGCCAACGGATACTGGTATGCCTACGCTGCAGATCCATTGGTTTTACTGGTAAATCAAGAACGCCTTAATGAGAAAAAGATTTTGCGTCCTCACGAATGGACCGATCTTCTTACAGATGGCCTGCGTGGAAGGTATGTTATTCCTGACCCCACACTTACGAATGCGGGAAAGAAGTTTGAATCGCTCTTTTTAGGTCAGTATGGACTGGATAAAGGCGCTCAAATTATCCAAAGTCTGTTTGAAAATGTTGACGCATTTTCTGAGAGCACCTATCAAGCTATTAGAGACACAGGATTTGGCAAGTATAGGGCTTGTGTTTGTCCGCTGAGCGCTGCGTATAGGGCAATTACTAAAGACGATTTTGATAATCTTTCAGTCATTCTGCCAGGCGTTTCTTATTTCTCTACGATAAGGTCGTTTGTATGTCAGGGGTCAAAACATACGTATTCAGCGTATTTATGGCAGGAATTTATTACTAAACGAGACGCTGCTGAGCACATGGGAGAAATGGACTCGTTCTTCTCGCCAGTTATTGAGGGAACGCCAACTCCTTGGTATGCAAGCCGTCTAAATTTGACAGCAGTGAGCGAATCAATGCAGATAGCTCCTGCTCCCACCGATGCTGAAGGCAATCTCATCAAGCTCGAAGACGTTCATGCTGCATACAGCAAGTTGGTCAACGCATAACCTTTGCCATATCTTAAGAGGTTGAATACAAAAAACGGCCCAGGTAAACTGAGCCGTTTTGCTGTATAGGTGGAGTGGCGAGAAGACCGGTTTTCTCGCCAAGAAGCCCTGATGAAGAATTAGACGTAGAAGAGCATCTTGTTGTAGCTAGGAACTGGCCACCAGTCGTGTCCGCAGATGAGCTCCATGGAGTCAACGGCGCTGCGCAGGCGGGCCATAGCAGGAAGAACTTCATTGCAGTAGTATTCGCACTGCTCCTGAGGCTGATCTTTCATCTGGTGAGCTGTGGTATTGATCTCATCAAGGCTGTTGGTAGCTGCATAAATCTCGTCAATACCTGCGGTGAGCTTCTCAACAATCTCTGTTTCTGCAGCGCTCTTGATACCAATAGCCTGCTTAGCAGCAACTGAAGAGGCAACATCACTTGAGTAGGTAAAGAGTGCAGGCAGATACATGTGGCGCGTCATATACAGCATGGTACGAGCCTCAATGTTAAGAACCTTAGCGTACTGCTCTGCCTTTGCAACGTAGCGAGCCTGTGCTTCTGCCTGGGAAAGAACACCGTAGCGCTCAAAGAGCTCAATGTTCTCTGGAGCAACCATTGCAGGAAGTGCCTCAGGGGTGGTGCGGAGGTTTGGAAGACCGCGCTCCTCGGCAAGTTTCTCCCAATCGCCTGAGTAGCCATTGCCTTCAAAGAGGATGCGCTCGTGAGCCTTAAAGGTGTCAATAACCCAGCTCAAAGCTTCCTTAGTGAAGTTCTCCTCAGAAGCATTTGAGAGATCGTTTGCAAAGCGGTCACACTGCTCGGCAACAATGGTGTTCAAAATGACGTTAGGATCAGAGAGGTTCTGCTGGCTGCCGCACATACGGAACTCAAACTTGTTACCAGTAAACGCAAAGGGGCTGGTACGGTTTCTATCTGTATTGTCCCTAAGGACTGCAGGTAGTGTTGGTACGCCAAGATCCATACGAGTGCGCTTTGCACCGTGAACATCGGAGCCTGTGATGAGGTCGTCAACAATTACAGAAAGTGCGGCGCCTAGGAAGACGGAAACAATTGCAGGTGGAGCCTCATTTGCGCCAAGGCGGTGATCGTTTCCAGCAGAAGCAACAGACATGCGCAGAAGGTCTGCATGAGAGTCAACAGCGGCAACAAGGCATGCAAGGAAGACCAGGAAGCGGAGATTCTCGCCAGGTTTATCACCAGGTTCAAGCAGATTCTCGTTATCTGCAGAGAGCGACCAGTTGTCGTGCTTACCAGAGCCGTTGACGTACTCAAAGGGTTTCTCGTGCTCAAGGCAGGCAAGACCGTGATGAG
Organism: Lancefieldella parvula DNF00906; assembly: GCF_000758945.1. Taxonomy (GTDB): domain Bacteria; phylum Actinomycetota; class Coriobacteriia; order Coriobacteriales; family Atopobiaceae; genus Lancefieldella; species Lancefieldella parvula_C. The sequence continues at coordinate 50,069 of NZ_JRND01000016.1, read as the reverse complement.
TTGCAAGAAGCTTGAGCTTCTCCATGGTCAGGAGGTTGTTGTCAATAGCAAGTGCACCTTGCTCAAAGACAGGTGCAAGCTCATGCTGGCAAGGAGCAACCTCATTGTGCTTGGTCTTTGCAGGGATGCCCAGCTTCCAGAGCTCGTCATCAAGCTCTTTCATGAAGTTGTTGACGGTTGGACGAATGGCGCCAAAGTAGTGCTCATCAAGCTCTTGGCCCTTGCTTGGCTCACAACCAAAGAGAGTACGACCGCAAAGGATAAGGTCAGGGCGCTGCTCAAAGTCTTCCTCTTTGATAAGGAAGTACTCCTGCTCAGGGCCAATGTTTGTAACAACGCGAGAAGGCTCTTGTCCAAAAAGTGCAAGAACGCGCTTGGCCTGCTTCTCAAGGGCAACCTGAGAGCGAAGTAGCGGAGTACGCTTGTCTAGAGCTTCTCCGGTGTATGAAATAAATGCTGTTGGAATGCAGAGAACTTCATCTTTGATGAAGGTTGGACTTGCAGGATCCCAAACCGTGTAACCACGAGCCTCAAATGTGGCGCGAAGTCCGCCAGAAGGGAAGCTTGATGCGTCAGGCTCGCCCTGTACCAGCTCTTTTCCCGAGAAGGACATCAAAATAGTGCCGTTTCCCTGAGGAGTCATAAAGCTGTCGTGCTTCTCGGAAGTAATGCCTGTGAGAGGCTGGAACCAGTGGGTGAAGTGAGTAGCACCTTTTTCTAGCGCCCACTCTTTCATGGCATGCGCAACCTCGTTTGCAATGTCGAGGTCAAGCGGCTTGCCGTCCTGGATGACACTACGAAGTTTCTTGTACGTTGGCCTTGGCAGGCGTTCTTGCATGTCTGCGTCGGTAAAGAGAAGTGAGCCAAATTCCTGAGAAACTTTGTCGTGAGCCACAGCCCCTCCTTGTGGGTAAATGCTGGCAGTTAGTCTGTTTTCTCGCGTGCTGGGCACGTTATGTTGGTTGTTATTTTCGCACGTTTGGCAGAGGCAGAGTGGCGAGGATACAAACAGAAACATAACGATTACAAAAAATTTAGTCGCCGCTAGAAGAGACCTGGGCTTTGTTTCCAGAGGCTCTGGCGCGCATAAGCGGAGAAAGTCTTAGTACAATAGAGGTACGCAAACAAAGAGGAGCAGGTATGTCTGATACTACTATGCCAGTTGATACTACAGATCAAAACGAGGTTGCATCAATCAAAGAAGGTGCAGTTAAACCACGTAGGACCATTGCCGTTATTGACGGAAACTCGCTCATGCACCGAGCATTCCATGCAATCCGTCAGCCAATGGCAGCTCCAGATGGTACGCCAACTGGCGCGTTGTTTGGCTTCTTCAACATGTTTATCAAGCTTGTTGAGTCCTTCTCGCCTGACGGCGTGATTTGTGCCTTTGATAAGGGAAAACCGCAGGTTCGCATTGATATGCTGCCGCAGTACAAAGCTCAGCGTCCTCCTATGGACCCTGCTTTGCACGCACAGTTTCCCATAGTCAAGGAGCTGCTCAAGACCTTGGATGTTCCTGTCTGCCAGCTTGAAGGCTGGGAGGGCGACGACATCTTGGGTACCCTTGCCCGCCGTGGTGAGGCAGAGGGCTATCAGATGCTGCTCTTCACGGGCGACCGCGATATGTACCAGCTCTCCACAGAAAACGTTAAGATTGTTTCTACGCGCAAGGGCGTTTCTGACGTCTCAATTATGACGCCAGAGACTGTGGCAGATCTCTACGCTGGTATTACGCCAGAGCTTGTTCCAGATTTCTATGGCCTTAAGGGAGATTCTTCAGACAACATTCCAGGCGTTCCTGGAATTGGCCCCAAGAAAGCCGCTGCTCTGATTGTGGAGTATGGCTCGCTTGACCAGGTCATTGCTCACGCTGACGAGGTTAAGGGCAAGGTGGGAGAAAATCTTCGCGCGCATATTGATGACGCGCTGCTCTCCCGTAAGGTGGCAACTATTCGCACCGATGCGCCGCTTGATATCAACCTGGACGACGCTCAGTTCCCAACATTTGATCCAAATGACGTGGTCAAGGCTTTCTCTGCTTTGGGCTTTACCGGTATGACCTCAAGGCTTGCTCGCATGGCCGGTGGCTCTGCCGCTGGCGCAGTCGCACAAACCGCCTCTGCTACACCTGCACTTCCTATTCCATCAGTGTTTTTGCAGGCAGGAGATGCATCTGCTGCGCTCACTGCTGCAATTGAGAACCAGGAGTGGATTGGCGTTGCTGAGGATTCAGCTGCGGACGCTGGAGCCCTCTTTAGCCTTTCTCGCACGCTTTGGGTGTCTACAGAAAAGGCGCTCCTCAAATTTGAAGGAGAAAACGCCACCGCAGCGCTCTTACGTATTTTGCGAGAAGCCCGTGTTGCTGCAGACGATGTCAAGGCGCTGCTACACGAGGTAAGCCCTGTTGATTCGTCTGAGCCACAGAAACTGGATATTGAGACCATTGATTCTGATCACCTCTTTGACACGGGTGTTGCCGCGTATCTGCTTGAGTCTGATCGTTCAAGCTTTGATATCAACGGCTTGGTTGAGCTGTACTTTGGCTCTGAGCTTCCTGAGCCTACAGATGAGATTCCAGCTGCAGCACTAAGAGCTGTAGCTGCAAGGGCTCTTGTGCCTGTGCTCACTAAAAAGCTTGAAGACGATGGTTCTTTGGAGCTCTTTACTTCTCTGGAGATGCAACTTTTGCCTGTACTTGCTGCGATGGAGCGTCGTGGTCTCTACGTTGATCCTCAAGAGCTTGCTAAGCAGTCTTTGGAGCTGGGTGAAGATATTGCACAGCGTGTGGCAAGCATTCACCAGACAGCAGGCGAGGATTTTAACTTGGATTCTCCAAGCCAGCTTTCACATATCCTGTTTGACGTGCTTAAACTTCCAACTTATGGCCTCAAAAAGACGCGCACCGGGTTCTACTCCACCAACGCAAAGGTGCTTGGAGACCTGGCGCAGGAGTACCAGATTGTTGCTGACGTCCTTGAATATCGTGAGCGCGCCAAGATCAAATCAACTTATCTCGATGCGCTTCCTTCGCTTATTCGTGGCGATAAGCGCATCCACACCACATTCAATCAGACTGTTGCTGCAACAGGAAGGCTTTCCAGCTCTGATCCAAACCTGCAGAACATTCCTACCCGCTCTGAGCTGGGACATCGTGTTCGCACCGCCTTTACCGTTCCCGAGGGCAGCGTTTTTCTCGCCTGCGACTACTCTCAGATTGAGCTTCGCCTGCTTGCGCATCTCTCGGCTGATGAGCACCTGGTAGCAGCATTTAACTCTGGTGCTGATTTCCATGCCGCAACTGCTGCACGCGTCTTTGGCGTGCCTGTTGAAGAGGTCACTCCAGCACTTCGTAGCCGTGCTAAGGCAGTTAACTTTGGCATTGTCTATGGTCAGCAGGCCTTTGGTCTGGCAACGTCTCTGAAGATTTCCCGCAAGGAAGCGCAAGAGATGATTGACCGCTACTTTGACGCATATCCTGGCGTTCGTGCCTATCTGGATGATTCTGTCCGCACTGCTCACGAGACTGGTTATGCGGTAACCATGTATGGGCGTAAGCGCCACATTAGAGAGTTCAACCAGTCAAATCGCCAGCTTATTGCCTTTGGCGAGCGCACCGCTATGAATCACCCTATGCAGGGAAGTGCCGCAGACATTATCAAAATTGCAATGATTAATGTCGAGAAACGCCTGCGTGATGAAGGTCTTGCGTCAAAACTGATTCTTCAGATTCACGACGAACTTGATTTGGAAGTTCCAGAGTCAGAGATTGAGACAGTTTCTAAACTGGTAAAAGAGACTATGGAAGACGTTGTTACCCTGCGTGTTCCTCTCATTGCCGATGTCAGCTATGGTTCCAATTGGGCTGAGGCAAAGTAAACACGTAAGAGGCGCGTTCTAGAGGAGATTTGGTATGGAGGCAGCGACCTCATACATGCACGTCACGGTCTATACAGACGGTGCATCTCGAGGAAATCCTGGTCCTGGTGGCTATGGGGCCGTGCTTCTGTACACCGATCCCTCCGGCCAGCAGCACACCAAAGAGTTCAGCCAGGGTTATAAAACTACTACGAATAATCGCATGGAGCTCCTCGGCGTCATCGTTGCACTTGAGGCTCTTAAGCGCCCCTGCCAGGTAGAGCTTTATTCCGATTCTAAGTACGTTGTTGATGCGTTTAATCAAAAATGGGTCTCGGGATGGATTAGAAAAGGCTGGAAGACAGCATCAAAAGAGCCTGTCAAAAACGTTGATCTTTGGAAGCGTTTGCTTTCCGCCATGGAAGACCATGAGGTAAGTTTCAAGTGGGTCAAGGGCCACGCCGGTCATCCGCTTAACGAGCGCTGCGATCAGCTGGCTACTGAAGCTGCTGACGGCTCCAATCTTCTTGACGACCAGGGATTCTTTGCTGATCAGCCGTTGCTGTAACCTAAACGCATAGGGCGAGAAGATCTTCTCGCCACACATACTCTTTACAAGAAAACAGCCGCCTGAGTGGGCGGCTGTTCTTAGTTGCATGAGGCGATTAACTGTTAGTAGCCAAATACGGCATAGCCAACAAGACCTGGTCCCGTATGGACAACAAGGTCTGAGCCAGCCTCGACATACCTAAAGTCGGTGACATTAGGGATTGCCTCTTTAATCATGGCTTCCATTTCGGAGTAAATGATATTAGGCGCGGAGCAACAAATTCCTACATGAACGCGGTCAAATTGCTGAGCAAAGGTTGCTCCCAGAGCAATTTGTCCTGCTAGAGACTTCTGCCAACCACGAGTCTTCTTGGCAATGGTGTATTTGCCATTTTCATCGCAGGTAAGAACAGGTTTAATGTTCAACATGGAACCAATGCGATAAATTGCCTCAGAAATGCGGCCACCTTTGCGTAAATACTCAAGGCTTGGAACGGAGAAATATACACGTGTGTTCAGAGAAGCCTGATCAAGTTTGGCGCCAATCTCCTCAAGAGAAAGGCCCTGCTCAATAAGGTGTTGAGCCTCAATAACAATAAGGCCAGAAGCAATGCCAATGTTTTTGGTATCAACAACATAAATAGGGAAGTCTGTAATGGACTCCGCAATCATGCGAGCAGTATCGCAGGTAGCAGAAAGTCCAGAGGAGATAGCAACGTAAACAGCACCCTCGTACCCCGCTGCTTTTGCATCATCAAAGGCAGCTTTAATGCCCTCAGGAGAAGGAAGTGATGTCTTAGGAACTTCTTCTTCAAAGCGAGCAACAAGCTCAGCTGGCGTGATGGTAATACCAGACTCGTAGGAAGAGCCGTCAGAATAGTTAATGCGAAGTGGGGTGATACGAATATTGTGTTCAGCAACAAAATCAGGTGGGACATTAGTTCCTGAGTCTGTGATGATGGCAATTCGTTTAGTGTCCATTATCCGCTCCAAATATATACGTGCTACAAGTAGCTAAACGTTGACTTTCTATTACCCACATTTTACATAGAGATATACCCCGTTTTCTTGAGATATGACAAGTTGCCCTCAACGGTAGGTAGACGGTACACTAGGCATATACATCGAGAAAAACTTTCATAGCTAACGGTCAATACCATTTAGATAAAGAGAGAACGGCAGATAATGTCTAGTATTTATAGAGAGCCCGCAGTTGTAAGAAGAATTAGTCAGCGCTCTTCTCTAAAGAAAATCACCTCTAACAGCACTATTGCGGCAGCAGTCATGGTACTTGCAGCTCTTATTGCGCTTGTAGTTGCCAACTCACCTGCTCATGAGGTGGTTCGAGAAATTCTTGAAGTGCAAATGAGTTTCTCGCTTGGAATGATTCATGCACATATGGCTCTAGAAACCTTTGTGAATGATTTCCTTATGGCAATCTTCTTCTTGCTGGTAGGTATTGAGCTCAAGTATGAAGTAACTGTTGGCCAGCTTAGAAAGCCAAGACAGGCAATGCTTCCTATGCTTGCGGCTGTTGGTGGCGTTGCAGTTCCTGCTCTTATTTATCTGGCGCTTAACGCAAGCACTGCCCCTCATGGATGGGCAACGCCAATTGCAACCGATATTGCCTTTGCGCTTGGCGTTATGTCGCTGTTGGGCAACAGAATTAGTCCGCAAACCAAGGTCTTTTTCCAGACACTTGCAATTGCTGATGATATCCTGGCTATTGTGGTCATTGCGCTTTTCTATGGTCACACGCCAGATATTGCCTGGTTAGCAGCTTCTCTTGGAGTACTTGTCATTTTGTGGGGAATGAATCGCCTGAAGATTTACTCTTCTGGTCCGTATTTGCTTGTTGGTTTGGTGCTCTGGGTTTGCATGTATCACTCAGGAATTCACGCTACTCTTGCAGGTGTTCTCCTTGCCTTCTTCTTGCCATCTCACTCTGATGTTCGTCTGAGCAAGCTGGGTAGTTGGCTTTCTAGGCGTGCTCGTGAGCTTGATGATCACTACGACGATGAACATCACGTTTTAGGTCAGCATGACTTTACGCATGGAGCTAACTCAATCGAGCAGGTCATGCATCACGTAACTCCACCACTTCAGCGCGTTGAGCACTACATTTCTGTCTTTGTGAACTTTGTTGTTCTGCCCATCTTTGCGTTTGTTAATGCGCAGATTACGCTCGTGGGAGCAGATTTTGGTGCGCTTCTTAGCAGCAACATTGCTCACGGCGTATTCTTTGGCGCCGTTCTTGGAAAGCCATTGGGAATTATTCTTGTGACATTCCTGTTGGTAAAGGTTAAAATCTGCAAACTTCCTGCAAAGGTTGACTGGATTCAGATTACAGCCGTTGGTCTTATGGGTGGCTTAGGCTTTACCATGTCAATTCTTATTTCTAACCTTGCATTCCCAGACGCAGGGGAGATTCTTGCAGCTAAAGTAGCCGTTCTTGCTGCATCGTTTGCTTCTGCAATCTTGGGCCTGCTTTTTGTACATATCGCAGAGTTCTATAAGCACCAAAGGCAGAGCGGCTTAAGGGAAGATGCCGTACAAGAATGAACCTAATGAGGGGTACGACTCTTTCTATCCTTGACTAATAAAATGCAGAGCCCCACAAAATAATACGCAGAAGTTATTAAAAAACTGGCACGTAGAATGTTCACTCCTCCTATTGAGGCATCTTGTCCTGTAGGAGAGAGGCACATCAAGGCAATGGTGAATAGCCATATAAGAAGTAAACAAATATTGACTATCTTATTAATAAGATAAGCTATTGGAGTAGAAGCATCAAAAAATATACCTCTATTAAAGATGCTAATGAAAAAATCTTTCCAAGAGTCATACATAACGAGCCTCCAACTTGTTAGAAAAAGACCCCGTATATATGCAATTTTATCACTTATATAAAATCAATAAGCTATGACTATTCGACGGTGCCGTAGGTAAAGCCCCAACCGTGCGCCGTAACAATTGAGTTAATCTGATCGCAGAGGCGAGTGCGGACATATGTGCCAGAGGGAATCAACTCAATAACTTCTTGCAAATCTTCTTCAAGATCATCTACTTCGGCTTGGATCAGCACGTCAACCTTAGTGACTGTGCCTGAAGGTTTGTGCTTATAAAGGTTGTCAACAAGGTGCTGGAGCTCGCCATATGCCTCCGAGCGCATGCCAGGCTGTGCAGAATTTGCCATGATTCTCCTTGTCGCGTCGATTTTCAAATCACCTATACTTTGTATCACGCAAAGACCAAAAAGGGGAGTGTTATGTTTGAGCTAGTTTCTCGCGAACTGTTCCAGCCAAAGTCAACCTCTGAGCAAAACGCTTATCAGAAGATGAGCGATGCTGAGCTTAACCAGGCTCTTGAGCTTATTGGACAAGAAGCTCGTGCACTTGGCGAGAAAAACCTCAAACTTGATATGGCTCGCGGAAAGCCAAGCCCTGCACAGACGGCGTTGTCTAAGCCTATGCTTGACGAGTTGAACTCCACTTCTGACCTGACTGATGGCGGTTCTTTTGCAGACAACTACGGAGACCCCTGGGGTCTTCCTTCTGCGCGAGCCTTCGCTGCAGAGCTCACAGGTGTACCTTCTGATCAGGTCATCGTAAATGGCTCTTCTAGCCTTAACCTTATGCACGACATTATTTCTCATGCCGTAACCCATGGTCTTGCTGGTCAGCCTTCTTGGGCAGAGCAGATGGCGGCTGCAAAGGCTCAGGGTACCACGCTCAAGTTCCTGTGTCCTGCTCCCGGTTATGACCGTCATTTTGCTATTACACAGCATTACGGCTTTGAAAATATTGCAGTACCTATGACCGATGACGGCCCCAATATGGACGTTGTCAAGGAGCTTGTTGAAAACGACAGTTCTGTTAAGGGAATTTGGTGTGTGCCACGTTTTGCTAACCCAACGGGCATTACCTATTCAGATGAGGTAGTCCGTGCGTTTGCAAATCTCAAACCTGCGGCTCCTGACTTTAGAATCTTCTGGGATAACGCCTATGCAATTCACGCCTTTGTACCAGAATCTGAGGCTCCTCAGCTCCTCAATATCTTTGATGCACTTGCAGAGGTTGCTGCAGACGATGTTCAAAAGAACCTGGTAATTGCTTTTGCCTCAACGGCAAAGGTAACCTTCCCAAGCTCAGGCATGGCCTGGGTTGCTGCAAGTCCTGCAGACATTAAAGAAATCCAAAGCGCTTTCAAGGTTGCTCGAGTTTCTCCCGAGAAAATCTCGCAGCTGGCACATGTGCGTTTCCTCAAAGATGTTCAAGGTATTGAAGCTCATATGCAAAAGCATGCCGAGCTGCTTCGACCACGTTTTGAACTGGTTGAACGCAAATTGCAGGAGGGTCTGGGAGATCTAGGCGTTGCAACCTGGTCTCATCCTAAGGGTGGCTATTTTGTCTCGTTTGATGGTCCCGTTGGCTCTGCACGCGCAATTGTTTCTCGCGCCAATGAGCTGGGCGTTACCATGACACCTGCAGGAGCTACATGGCCAGCCGGTAAAGATCCTTTTGATACTAATATCAGAATTGCTCCAAGTTACCCAACGTTGGAAGAGCTTGATGCAGCACTTGATGTCTTTATTGTTGCTGTTAAACAGGTAAGTGCTCGACTGGCAAAAGTTGATCGCGGTCAGAGCGTCTGGGGATAGCTTGTGTAACTTTGGTATTTCCTTTGAAAGTAGGCCCATTCTGCCGTATCTTGATAAGTTATGTTTAGAAAAAGCGATTGGATGTTGAATGCCAACTAATACTTCAAAGCCAGAACTTACACCAGAACAGAAGGCAGAAAAAGAGCTGGTTGCCATGGCAAACCAGACAGCAAAAAAGAAGGCAAAGGATCGCAAGCCCGATGAGGCTCCTAAAAAGCCAGGTCCTTCTACAAGCATGAAGATTGCTATTGGCGTATTCTCGCTCTTTATTGCTATTTCTATGATGCTACCTTCTCTTGCCAGCATTTTCTCTAACTCGCAAAAGCAGCATCAGACTCAGCAGAATTCTCCTGAGGCTATTAACCAGGTCTATCAGAAGCAGGCAGAAGAAAAAGAGTCTGCCATTCAGTCAAACCCAGATAATCTGCCAGCACATCTTGATTTGGCTCGTACCTATTTAGGTTGGGGAATGGCGCTTAAGAGTTCTTCTCAAGATGATTCTGTTCAGAAGCAGTCTTTGCAGCTGATTAACAAAGCAATTGCTGAGTACGATACGTATCTTGCTTCAAATGATTCTGATGAAGTCCGTGTTGATAGGGCCATTGCACAGTTCTACGCAGGAGATCAAACAGGTGCTGTTGAGGCACTTAAGGCAGTAACGGATCGCTCTCCAGACTATGCTAACGGTTGGCTTAATTTGGGAATGATGTATCGTGTTACTGATCAAGTAGATCTTGCAAAAGAGGCACTGCAGAAGGCAATTGAAAAGGATTCCGATAATAGCGCCGGTGTGAGGGATAATGCGCAGAAAGTTCTTGATGCATTAAACGGAAACACCTCTACCTCTTCAAATAACACCAAGTAAGGAGGAGTTATGGCACTAGAGATAAGCTCTGAAATTACAGATACAAAGGCCATTATTCGCATTGAGGGTGAGGTAGACGTATCAAACGCCTCCGAGCTTCGTGATGCTTTGGATACTGCGCTCGCCGATGGAGCAAAAGAAGTTGAAGCTGATTTTGCTGAGGTAGCTTATATTGATTCGACGGGCATTGGCGTTTTAGTGGGTGCCGCACATCGAGCACAAGAGAGCGGTTCTGTGCTTGTTGTTGCAAACCCTCAGAAAAACGTGGAGCGTGTCTTTACGCTTCTTGGGGTTGATAAAGACCTTAACGTTCGCAAGTAGGTTTAGTAACTTGCAAGCTCTTTGATGTAACCGTTCAAAGAGCTTGTTTATGTTTGTTCCAGAAAGGTATCGCTTGTGTTTGGCATTGGAGAAACAGAGCTCGTACTAATTCTGCTCTTTGCATTTTTAGTATTTGGTCCTGATAAATTACCTGGTATGGGCCGTACGCTTGGCCGTGCTCTCAGACAGTTCCAGAACGCTCAAGAAGGCTTTAATAAAGTTGTCCGTGCAGATTTACTTGATCCTGCAGCGGATGCACTTCACGAGAAACCCAAGCGCTCCGAGCAGCTCAAAAATGCTGCATCTGATGCTGACCGCGAGGATACAGATCACCAGGAGACCTTTGCTGAGCGTCGTGCTCGCCTCAAGGAGGAGCGCGAGGCAGCTGAGAAGGCTGCTGCTGAGGCGGCTGAGCAGAATAAGCAAGCTGAGCAGACCCAGGAGGCTGAGCAGCCAGAGGCCGTTTCTGCTGAAGAAGCTCCTGCTGCTGCACCACAAGCTACGTCTTCTGTTGCTTTCTCCGATGATTCTACAGAGGCAACTAAGCACGTGGCACCTAAGGCTGCAGAAGAAACTCCTGCTGCAGCTCCATCTGCAAAAGACCTCTATAACCTTGGATCTGCACGTTCTTCTCGCTCTATGGCAGAAGACAAGAAAGAAGAAGTTGCTGGAGAGGAGGGAGAAAGCCAGGACGCATAAGTCCAGCTTTCGTGTGTAATGCCTATTACTCCAGCTCGTATGCCACTTTTTGATCACCTGGGAGAACTCCGTCGCCGCGTGACCATTGTGGTGGTATCGCTTTTTGTTACCGCGATCATTATTTATTTTGCAACGCCTGCATTGATTGAGATCTTGATTGACCCTATCAGGGAGTTTTTGACCGATGGTAAGCTTACGGTTATCTCGGTCCTCGGCGGCTTTAGTATCAGGTTTAAGGTAGCTTTTTTCTTCTCGGTGATTATCTGCACACCTATTATCATCTGGGAGATTATGGCTTTCTTCTTGCCTGCACTTAACGCTAAAGAGCGCAAGTGGGTTGTTCCTACCGTGGCAGCCATGATTACCTTGTTCTTCTTGGGTATGCTGTTCTGCTACTTCATCATTTTGAACACTGCAATTGGTTGGATGATTGGTCAGTCGCAGGAGTTTGCAGGAACTATTAATGAGGCAAGCGATTATCTCAACATTATTATGATGTTTGAGATTGGCTTTGGCGTTGCGTTCCAGCTTCCACTAGTTATCTTCTACCTGGCTATTCTTCACCTTGTTCCTTACAAGGATATGCGTGAGCAGTGGCGCTATGTCTATGTTGGCCTGATGATTCTTTCTGCAGTAGTCACTCCTGACGCATCACCTGTCACCATGATTTTGATGTTTGCAGCTCTTATTCTGCTGTACGAAGTTGCTCTGGCCGTTGCTCGCTACGTCATTATTGCCCGTGATGGCAAAGCCGCTCTTAAGTGGAGCCGCGAGGACTACGAGCAGCATGAGCTAGACAAAATCTAATAGTTTCATTTTTACTTTGGAGAGTGTTGTTCTTTGATTCTAGTTGTTACCGAGAAAAACGACGCAGCGCAGCAGATTGCTCGCCTTCTGTCTGAATCGGGTAAGCCTGAGACAGACAAGGTATACAACACTCCTGTTTATCGTTTTAGACGTGGCGGAGAAGACCATGTCGCTATTGGTCTTCGTGGTCATATTCTGCAACCGGATTTTCCTTTGGCTCTCAAGTTTGACAAGGAAGAGGGCTGGTATGGAGAAACTGCAGAAGGGGAACACCTTCCTGCAGATGTTCCAGATGGCCTTGAGCGTCCTCCTTATAAGGTTAAGCGCAAGCCTTTTATGGCAGATGGCGTTGACCTTAAGGGCTGGAAAATCCCCAGCTTGCCCTATTTGATTTGGGCTCCTGTAGATAAACAGCCTGCAGAAAAAGAAATTATTCGCGCCCTCAAGAACCTTGCTAAGAAGGCAGAGTCTGTCATTATCGGCACAGACTTTGACCGCGAGGGAGAGCTTATTGGCTCTGATGCGCTGGCACAGGTTCTCTCGGTTAATCCTAATCTGGCAGTATTTCGTGCACGCTACTCCGCCTTTACTAAGACAGAGATTGAGACTGCCTTCAATAACCTGGTGGATCTTGATTACAACTTGGCTGCAGCAGGTGAGTCCAGGCAGTATATCGACCTTATCTGGGGTGCTGTACTGACCCGTTACCTGACCTCTGCACGCTTTGGAGGTCTGGGCAATACGCGCTCTGCTGGTCGTGTTCAGACTCCTACGCTGGCACTTGTTGTTGAGCGCGAGCGTGAGCGCTTGGCATTTAAGCCAGAAGATTATTGGGTTATTTCTGGTGTTGCTGCTCCAGAAGATGATGCGGATGCAACCTTTAAGATGGTTCATCAGACCGCAAGGTTCTGGGATCAAGCTGAAGCAGATGCAGCTTACGCCGTTGTTAAAGATCAGACACAGGCAACGGTTGTCGAGATTGAGTCTCGTAGCAGAAAGCAGCAGCCACCAGCTCCGTTTAACACTACGTCGCTTCAGGCAGCTGCAGCTGCAGAGGGTATCTCGCCAGCTAGAACTATGCGTTTGGCAGAGTCTCTGTACATGGACGGCTTGATTTCATACCCTCGTGTTGATAACACGGTCTATCCAAGTTCTCTTGACTTGAAGGACTGTGTCCGTACATTATCTGCAGTTCCTCAGTATGCTCCTACCTGCAAAAAGCTTTTGGGTCAGCCAAAGCTTCATGCCACTCGTGGTAAGCAGGAGTCTACTGACCACCCACCAATTTATCCAACAGCAGCTGCAAATCCAGATGCTTTGCAGCCTGCGGCTTGGAAGCTCTATAACTTGATTGCTCGAAGGTTCCTCGCAACTCTTATGGGTCCAGCTACTATGAGCGGCACTAAGATTACGCTTGACGTTGCTGGTCAGCCCTTTGTTGCAAATGGAACCGTGCTGGCAGAGCCAGGCTTTAGAGAGATTTATCCCTTTGGCCTTAAGAAAGACGATCAGATTCCTGATGTTGGTGAGGGAGAGATTGTCTCTATTCAGTCTTTGTCGCTTGACGCTAAGCAGACAGAGCCACCTGCTCGCTACAGCCAGGGTAAGCTTATTCAAGAGATGGAGAAGCAAGGCCTTGGTACAAAGTCTACGCGTGCCTCCATTATTGATACGCTCTACCAGCGTAAATACCTCAAGAATGATCCTGTTGAGCCAAGTCAGCTTGGTATGGCAATTGTTGATGCGCTCTCGCAGTTTGCTCCACACATTACCTCGCCTGATATGACGGCAGAGCTTGAGTCCGATATGACAAGCGTTGCTGAGGGCAAAGATACGCGTGATGGTGTTGTTACGCACTCAAGAGCGCTGCTTGCGGGCATGATTGATACGCTTATTGACCATAAAGAAGACTTGTCTGAGGCCATTGCTGATGCGGTTACTGCTGACGCAAAGGTGGGAACCTGCCCTAAGTGCGGCAAAGATTTGGTTGCTAAGAGCTCTCTGAAGACTCGTGGAAGCTTTGTAGGCTGCATGGGTTGGCCAGACTGCGATGTTACCTATCCGCTGCCTCAGGGACGCGTTGAGCCGCTTGAGGGAGAGGCTGGCGTCTGTCCAGAGTGCGGTGCTCCTCGCGTAAAGGTGCAACCGTTTAGGCAGCGTGCGTATGAGACCTGCATCAATCCCGCTTGCCCTACAAACGCAGAGCCAGATCTTATTGTGGGTGAGTGTCCAACCTGCAAGGCCAATGGCAAGCACGGGGATCTGGTAGCTCATAAGTCAGAGCGCACGGGTAAGCGCTTTATTCGCTGCACCAACTACGAGGAGTGCGAGACCAGCTATCCTCTGCCTGCTCGTGGAAAGCTCGAGAAGACCGATGAGGTCTGCCCGGATTGTGGCGCTCCTATGGTGGTTGTTACTACTCAGCGTGGTCCTTGGAAGCTTTGTCCAAACTATGATTGCCCTGGTAAAGAAAAGAAAACTGCCTCGCGTAGAGGCGCTCGTAAGAGTACTAAGAGCACCAAATCCACCAAGGCAGCAAAAAAGTAAACGTATGACGGTGCATCGAGAGGTGCACCGTTTTCGGAAGAACGAGCGTCCCTCTCCAACGCCCGCTCCATACGTATTTTTACCCATTTTTGAGCACTCTTCATGTGGAAATGCGCAAAACCTTTAGAATATTCATGGCGAGAAACACAATCTGCCTGTATCGTGAGATAGTTAAGAGGGAGGGAAGCATGAACAAAGACGCACGTACATCACAGGGCTTGTTTATCACGCTTGAAGGCGTTGATGGCTGTGGCAAGTCAACACAAGCTTCTCTTCTGCGAGAAGACCTTGAAGCTCTTGGCTTTGACGTGGTCTTTGTTCGCGAGCCCGGTGGAACTGCTATTTCTGAGCAGATTAGAGGCGTTGTTCTTAACCCAGAAAACGGCATGATGTGTGATGAGTGTGAGCTGTTGCTCTACGAAGCAAGTCGTGCTCAGCTGGTGGGGGAGGTTATCCGCCCAGCTCTAGCTGCGGGCAAGGTTGTCTTATGTGATCGCTTCTACGATTCCACCTATGCGTATCAAGCAACTGGTCGCGGTCTTGATACAGACCTTGTACACCGTGCAAATCGTTTGGGAAGCTGTGGGGTTTCTCCTGATAGAACCCTTGTCTTTATGCTTGAGCCAACAGTTGCTCATGCACGTGCTACGCAAAATGATGCCGATAGGCTAGAAGCAGAAGGCGTTGCCTTCCAGGAGCGTGTTTTTGCTGGTTATAAGCAGCTTCTGCAAGATGAGCCAGAGCGCGTAAAAGCTGTTGATGCAGATGGCAGTATTGACGAGGTACGCGCGCGTACTCGTCAGCTGTTAGCTGATCTTATTCCTGGTATTTGTGAGCTTGGTGAGTGATCCGTTTATGACTCAAGAGAGCGCACATACTACGCAGAACACCTATCCACTTCCTCAGGCATTAACGCGCCTTCAGGATCAACCTCAGGTCCAGAATTTGCTTGCGCGTGCACTGCATGAGCACAAGCTTGCTCATGCCTATCTGTTTGTAGGTGCTCCTGGTTCTGGTAAAGGACTTGCGGCCAAGGCTTTAGCGCAGTGTGTTCTCTGTGCTCAAGGTGGCGACGCTGCCTGTGACGACTGCATTCGTATTTCTCGCGGTACCCACCCTGACGTGCACGTACTTACTCCAGCTTCCGCAAATGGCTATCTCATTGAACAGATTCGCCAGCTCATTGCAGACGTTAGTCTGGCGCCCATGCGCTCAACTCATAAGATTTACGTGATTGACCGCGCCGATTTGCTCAGAGAAAACTCAGCAAATGCGCTGCTCAAAACTATTGAGGAGCCGCCTGCAGACACCATCTTTATTCTGTCTGCGCGCTCTTCTTCTGCGGTACTTCCCACCATTGTTTCTCGCTGTCAGGTAGTTGCGTTTAGAACGCTTACTGATGCTGCAGCTAAGGCCGCTATTATGCGAGAGATTTCTGCCACAGAGCAGGAAGCTCGTATTGCGCTTGCAGCAACAGGAACCCCTGGTAGAGCTGTGGAGTTTTTGCAGTCTTCTACACGCAAAAACATTCGCAGACAGCTCATTGATGTTTTTGGTAACTTGCTCAGAAATGACTCGTGGGATGTGCTTACTTCCGCAAAAGAGCTGATAGAAGCTGCAAAAATTCCCCTTGGTGACGTAAGACGCGCTCAAGAAGAGGCGCTTGCTCAAAACGAGGACTTTCTCACGAGTGCTGCTTTGAAGCAGGTTGAAGCTGCAAATAAGCGAGAACTCACAGCGCGCGAGCGTTCGGGTATCATAGAAATATTGGCAATTCTGGAATCGCTTCTTCGCGACGTACTTTTAAATTGCGAAGCGGTTGATGAAGAGATAGTAAATACGGATGCAGCAGGCATTATTGACCGCGTTGCATCTCAAACTCATACTCAGGGTGTTTTGGGGGCTCTTGCTGCGGTGCAAGAGGCTCAATACAACCTGGACCGCTCCGTTTCTCCCCAGCTAACCCTTGAGGTTATGCTGCTGCATATCAAGGAGGCACTTACATGCCCACCGTTGTCCCGGTGAAATTTGAATACGCCGCGCGCGACCTTTGGTTTGATCCAAAGGAGTCCGGCGTTCTTGAAGGTGACCACGTTATTTGTCAGACCGAGCGCGGTCTAGAGATTGGTCTTGCTGTTGCTGATCCTCGTGAGATTTCTCAGGAGGAGTTTGAGTACAAGACAAACAAAGCCGAGCTCAAAGACGTTGTTCGTGTAGCAACTGAAGAGGATCTATCTCGCGCAGAAGAGCTTGCCGCTAAGGGCGAGGCTGCGCTTCCTGTGTTCAGGAAGTTTGCTGTTCAAGAAGAACTTGAGATGAAGCCCATTGGCGTCGAGTACCTTTTTGATGGCGAGAAGGTCGTGTGTTACTTCTCGGCTGATGATCGTGTGGACTTTAGACAGCTTGTTCGTGAGCTTTCTCATGAGCTTCATGAGCGCATTGACATGCGTCAGATTGGCGTCAGGGAAGAAGCAGCGGTTATTGGTGGCTACGGTCACTGTGGACAAGAGCTCTGCTGTAGAAGGTTTGGTCTCTCTTTTGAGCCAGTTTCTATCCGTATGGCAAAAGAGCAGGATTTGCCTCTGAACTCCACTAAGATTTCTGGTGCGTGTGGTCGCTTAATGTGCTGCTTGCGCTATGAGTTTGAAGCCTATCGCGACTTTAAGAACCGTGCTCCAAAGCGCAATGCTGTTATTGAGACTCCTCTGGGTATGGCAAAAATTGTTGAGTACAACACGCCAAAAGAGGAGATTGCGCTTCGTCTTGAGAGTGGCAAGGTGGTACGTATTCCTCTTGCTGACATGGACACATCTCCTGCGGCTCAGCAGAAGTCGGAAGACCTTGGCTGTTCTTGCAGGCCAGACAGCGTTTCTCGCGCTGCACTTGAGCGTCTTGAATCTGTTGAGGTTCAGATGGCTCTGGCAGAACTTGATAGAGCAAATGGTTTGATTGTTGATGAAGAACCAGAGATTAACCCTGATCTCTTTGTCACAGAGACTCCAAGGCGCAAGCGTGAGCGCTCTGAGCAGAGCTCTGCAAATAGGCAGGAAAACGTCAAGAATTCCGGTGCAAGAAACGCTCGAGAAGAGCAAGGTGCTCAAAGTTCTTCTCGCACCCGTCGTGTAAGAACCTCGAAGAATGCTCAGGTCAACCCTGGCTCTAGTACTTTTGATGCTGCAACAGATACGCTTCGTCGTACCCGCCGCCGTCATCACGCAACGGATGAAGGTGCTGCAAATACTCAGGTTCCTCAGAAAAATGAGCAGGGTACAGCTCCTGCGCAGAAGCAGCCTCAGGGTAAGCGTTTTAGAAGGACAGATGCTCCTCAGGCACCACAGAAAGCTGATGAGGCACAGGCACCAGTTCGTGCAAAAAGGACTCGTCGTCCAGGTGATAGGGCGGGCATGAAGACCCAGAACGCCCCACAGAATACTTCTGGTTCTAATGGTGCGCCTACCGCTACATCTAGAGACACTCAGCCACAAAACGCTGCACGTCGTAGACATAGAAGAGCTGGACGCGATGATCGCGGTCGCGGCTCAAAGGACAACGAGTAATGTATACGCTTAAGACTGAATATGCCTTTGACTCAGCGCATTTTCTTACCAACTACTACGGCAAGTGTGAGAACCTGCATGGCCATCGCTGGCATGTGACTGCCTGCATTTCAACTGCAGAGCTTGGTGAGTCTGGTACAGAAAAAGATATGGTTATGGACTTTGGTGTCTTTAAGCGCAAGGTCCGCGCGCTATGTGATTCCCTTGATCATACGTTTTTGATTGAGGAGGGTTCTCTTTCTGAAAAGACGCTGACTTGTCTTAAAGAAGAGGGTTTCTCACTTACCATTTTGCCGTTTAGAACAACAGCAGAAAATCTGGCAAAGTATCTGTTTGAGCAACTTGAGGCAGAAGGTTTGCCCGTCTCTTCCGTTGAGGTTGATGAGACCCCTAACAATTGCGCCATATATTCAAAAAATATGAAGTAACCTGTTGTTTTTTAAAGCTCGTGCGAGCAACGTAACCTCGATGGGTATACTCTACGTATGTAGAGGTTTTATCTTTTGGCGAGGTGGAATTTCATGGCTCACGGAGCGTTGCGGGGTGTCAATTTAACTGGTTGGCTTACGCTTGAACCGTGGGTAACTCCTGAGCCGTTTGCACGCACAGGGTGCGTTGATGAGGCTCAGCTCATTAAAGCGCTGGGCGTTGAGGACTACCACAATCTTGTTAAAGCGCATCGTTCTTCATTTATTCAGAGTTCTGACTTTGTCAGCATTGCCGCTCGTGGTTTTAATGCGGTAAGAATTTCTGTGCCTTGGTACGTTTTTGATGAAGAAGCTGCGGGGACTCCATATGTTAGCTGCATTACCGAGCTTGATAGAGCTCTTGAATGGGCAGAAGAACTTGGCCTGCACGTTATTTTTGTACTGGCAGTAAATCCAGGTTTGCCTGATGGCTTGAATGACCAGCCAGGTGGTGCTCCGCGCACGAGAATTTCTGGGGAGAAGTCGCTTTCTATTCTGCATAAACTTGCTCTTCACTATGCTCACCGCAGCGGTTTTTATGGCATTGAGGTAGCCGATGAGGTTAAGCCTCGTGTGCGCAGGGGCTTTAAGCTCACAGATGGTATTCCTGGTCACTCGCTTAGAAACTATTATCGCCGTGCTTATGAGACCATTAGATCTGTGGCGGGAGAAGAGCCTGTGGTCATTCTTCCAGATGGTGGCTGGCCTCAGGGATTTAGGCGTTTTATGAGCCAGCAGGCCTATCAAAACGTTTGGCTTGATGCACACCTTGATAAACCCTGCGAGGGAATTGATTGCTCAGGTCCTAGGGGTGTACAGCAGCTTATTGATAAAAACGAAGCGTATTTGAAGACTTCTGCTTCAGGCGGTCTGCCGGTCATGGTGGGTAAGTGGTCAGCATCACTTCCAAGCATTGACGGCGCTATGACGGCAGAGGGAAGAATTGCACTTGAGCGCATTTACACTTCCGGCCAGCTCAAAGTGTACAATACGTGTCCTGCATGGTTCTTCCAGACCTGGAAGACCTCCGCATTTTTGGCTGCATGGGACGCACGCGTTGCGCTTGCAACGTTTGAGAGGGGAATGCTCGAGTAATGACAGAATCTACTCTTTTAGCAGGTAAACTGTCTATTGTGGGCACGCCTATTGGTAACCTTTCGGACGCGTCAGCGCGCGTTAAAGAAACGCTTGCAGCAGCAGATGTCATTTTATGTGAGGACACGCGCGTGACCTCAAAGCTCCTCTCGGCGTTTGACATTCATGTACCGCTACAGCGCTGTGATCAAAATATTATTGAGTCGCAAATTGAGCCAACGCTTGAGAGGCTTCGCGCGGGTCAACGTGTTGCGTTTGTGTCAGATGCCGGTATGCCAGGCATCTCTGACCCAGGTCAGCATTTGGTAGACGCGGCGCTTTCAGAAGGTCTTGCAACGGAGGTTATTCCGGGTCCTTCTGCGGTGACCTGCGCGCTTGTTGCATCGGGCCTGGCAAGTGATCATTTCTTCTTTGAAGGATTCTTGCCCAGAAAGCATGGACAGATTGTTCAGCGCTTGCAGCAGCTTGCGCAAATTCCTGGCACTATTGTGCTGTATGAGTCTCCGTTTAGAGTGCTTGCAACGGTCGAGGCCATAGCCGAGGTGTTTCCAACCAGGCAGGTGGCTCTTGTCAGAGAGCTTACTAAGCTGCACGAAGAAGTAGTGCGCGACGTGGCTCCTTGTCTTGTTGAGACACTTGCTGCAAAAGAGAATCTTAAAGGCGAGTGTGTTCTGGTCATTGCAGCTCCTACAGATGAAGAGCTTGCCTCTGTATCATCGCAGGCAGAAGGAGAGTCTCAGCTCTCGCTTGAAGATGCAATAGAGGCTGGTCTTGCTGCTGGTACGAGAAAATCAGCTCTGGCCAAGGAGCTTGCTCAGAAGTTTGGTATTGCGCGTGACGAGGCATACCAGGAAATTCTTGCTCACGAGGCATAATCACCATACCAACACAAAGAACGCCCAGCATTTGCTCTATACTGGATAAGTTATTGCAACTTACACAAAGGGAGTCATTATGCCCGAGGCCAAGCCGTCATACTTTATTACCACCCCAATTTATTACGTCAACGCAAAGCCACACCTAGGAACTGCGTACTGCACCTTGCTTTGCGATATCCAGGCTCGCTTTAGACGCGCTGCTGGTTACGATGTATTTTTCCTCACCGGTATGGACGAGCATGGCGAGAAGGTCGCTCTTGCTGCAGCTGATCACGGTTTGTCTCCACAGGCGTGGTGTGACTCGCAGGTTCCTTTCTTCAAGGGACTCTATGAAGAGCTGAATATCTCATATGACGACTTCATCCGTACTACCGATGAGCGCCACGTAAAAGCAGTCCAGTATCTGTGGGAGCGCATGCGTGAGGCTGGCTTCATCTATAAGGGATCTTATGATGGCTGGTACTGCATCCACGAGGAGACCTTCTTCACCGAGACTCAGGTAGAGAAGGCCGATGAAGAGGCTGGTTGCAAGGGCGCACATCTCTGCCCAGATTGCCATCGTGAGCTTGAGCGTGTCTCTGAGGAGTCTTGGTTCTTCAAGCTCTCTGCATTCCAGGATAAACTGCTTGAGCTCTATGCTCAGCACCCAGATTTCATTGAGCCAGATTTCCGTGCAAACGAGGTTCGAAGCTTTGTTGAGTCTGGCCTCCAGGATATTTCTGTATCCCGTACCAGCTTTGACTGGGGAGTTCCGGTTCCTTTTGATGAGTCTCACGTAACCTACGTCTGGTTTGACGCTCTTCTCAACTACTACACCGCTGTTGGTTACGGTGAAGACAGTCCAGAGGCTGCTGCCATGAGAAAGCGTTTCTGGCCAGCTCAGATGCACGTTGTTGGCAAGGATATCATCCGCTTCCACTGCGTCATTTGGCCTGCAATGCTTATGGCTCTTGGTGAGGCTGTACCTGAGCATATTTTTGCTCACGGCTTCCTTAACGTCCGCAATTCTGAGACCGGCGTTGTTGAGAAGATGAGTAAGTCTCGTGGAAACGCCATTGCACCTAAGGACGTTTTGGACCTGCTGGGTGTTGAGGGCTACCGCTACTACTTCATGACCGACGTCACTCCTGGTGAGGACTCTGGCATTTCCTTCGAGCGCATGGAGCAGGTCTATAACGCTGACCTGGCAAATAGCTGGGGTAACTTGGTTTCTCGCGCTCTTAACATGAGCGATAAATACTTTGAGGGCGTCACCCCAACCTTTGATGGTTCTACTGTTCCTGCAGATCATCCACTGCGCAAGCTGGCTGAGGGCATCTATGACCGCTATGCCGCATGCATGGAGAAGATGGACTACGTGGGCGCTAAGAACATCATCATGGAGCTTGTTCACGCAGCTAACCACTACATTGAGGACGCTGCTCCTTGGACGGTAGCAAAAGACCCAGAGCGCGCATCAGAGCTTGCAGAGATTATCTATACGCTGCTTGAGTCTATCCGCATTTGCGCACATCTCTTTATGCCATTTATGCCTACCACATCTGCAGAGGTTCTTCGTCGTATGAGCCTTGACGAGGCAGAGATTACCTCTACCGATACCCGTAGCGAGTGCGTATGGGGCAAGCTTCAGGGCGGCCTGGCTGTCTCTAAGGGAGACGCTCTGTTCCCACGTCTTGCAAGCAAGTAATCGTGTCGGAGCACGCATCGCATCAGACATCGTGGCTAGCTAATCAGCGCGCCACTAAAGAAACGCTGGAACGTTTTGGCCTTGCCACCAAATACAGGCTGGGCCAAAACTTCCTGGTACAAGACCATATTATCGAGAAGATCGTCCAGCTTGCAGAGGTTCAGCCTACCGACGTGGTCGTTGAGGTTGGGCCCGGTTTGGGCACCCTTACGGTGGCCTTGCTCGACAACGCCCGTGCGGTTTGTTCACTTGAAGCAGACTCTGAACTGGAGCAAGTCTTGGCGGTAACCTGCAAGGAGCCTCATCCAGACTCGTTTGCGCTGGTTATGGGAGATGCTCTGGCAATTACGCAGCAGAAGCTTGCTGAGGCTTACAGCACGCTTCCGACCGTTGCTCATGACGCAGCAACGAGCGCTCCGATGCCAACTAAGTTTGTATCTAATCTGCCGTATCAGGTGGCAGCTACGCTGATCCTCAAGTTCTTCCAGGAGCTTTCTTCGCTTGAGCGAGCGGTAGTCATGGTGCAGGCTGAGGTAGCCGACAGAATTGCTGCCAAGCCTTCTACCAAGGCATATGGCGCTTACACCGCAAAGCTGTCTTTATTTGCGCAGGTTACTGGCAGATTTGAAGTGGGTCCTGGCAACTTTATGCCTCCACCACGCGTCAACTCTGCTGTGGTCCGTCTTGATCGCACCCAGGCGAGAAACCCGCTGACCTCCAAACTTCTTTCTGAAGAAGAGCTTTTGCATACCATGAGGGTCATTGACGCCGCCTTTGCACAACGCAGAAAGACCATTCGTAATTCAATGAGCGCCTCTGGTTTTGATAAAGACAAGCTAGACCAGGTGTTTCTCGCCACAGGAATTGCGCCTACGGCGCGTGCAGAAGTTTTGACCAGCCAAGATTTTATTTGTCTTGCGGCTGCTTTGGAGCCTTTGAGTGAGTAAGAAAAAGCATCATCTACCAGCAGAAGAAGTAGAAGCACTTTCGTTTTCTGACGGTCAGCTATTCCATGATATTTACGGTACGCCTCGCCCAGCGCCGCGTGTTTTGGCGCCTGTTGCCGATACCCATGGTCATTTGGGCAGCCTCCACGAGCACAGCGCTGCAGAGTCTCTTGCCCGTGCTGCAGCAGCGGGCGTTCGCATGCTTATTGTTCCCGTAGATATTGCAACGGAGTTCCCTCGTAAGTGGGCAGACACCAGCGCTTTTATTGCATGGTTTGAGGATACTTTGAACAAGGCTCGCGCTGCTTATACAAAGCTGGCTGAGGCAAATCTCTGCATACCCTGCGATTTACCTGCAGAGTATTTGTTTGAGCACACGTATTTTGTAGTTGGTGCACATCCGTATAGTGCACCAGACTACAACCAAGAAGCTGAACAGCGCTTGTTTGAGTTGCTTGAGTATCCTCTTTGTGTTGGCGTGGGAGAGATTGGCCTTGATTTTGGACCGTACTGCGAGGTTTCAGAAGAGGTCCAGCGCCAAGTATTTGAGCGCCAGCTCTCCATTGCACACGAGCATAATCAACGCGTTGAATTACACCTACGTGATGGTGCTGATGATACACATGCTCATGATTTGGCGCTTGAAATTTTGAACCGTATGGGAGTGCCTAAGGCTGGCTGTGACCTGCATTGCTACACCGATGGTCCTGAGATCATGAAGCCCTTTGCAGATCTTGGTTGCTTCGTGGCCTTTGGTGGCGCAGCAACCTTTAAGCGCTCAGATGATATTCGAGCTGCAATGATTTCCTGCCCAGAGGCACAACTGCTCTCAGAGACTGATTTCCCCTACATGGCACCAGAGCCTTTACGTGGAGGGGAGTGTACGCCAGCGATGGTGGTGCACACGGTTGAGCGCTTGGCGGAGCTTCGTTGGCAGCGACTTGATATCCCCAAAGAGAAGACGTATACCATACTGTGGGAAAACGCCCAGCGCTTTGTAGGACTTGCATAGCACAGCAGGAGGTGAGCACATATGACAAAAATCCTGGTAGTAGAGGATGACCATCAGATTCAGCAAGAGTTGGTGCTCCTGCTACAAAGAAACGGCTTTGAGGCCCAGGCTCTCACGTCTTTTGAGTCTGTACCTCAACAGATTATTGCCGCTCATCCAGACCTGGTTTTGTTGGACCTTAACCTTCCTGGCATTGACGGACAACAGATTTGTCGAGAAGTACGACAGCTCTCAAACGTTCCCATCATTGTAGTTACCAGCAGAAACACAGACCTTGATGAGCTTATGGTGCTCTCGTTAGGAGCGGACGATTTTATCGCCAAGCCCTATAACACCCAGATTTTGCTTATGCACATAACCTCGGTTTTGAGGCGTGCAAATAGCGATGTCACAACAGGAACAAAGCTTTCACATGCAGGTGTGATGCTTGATTCTTCTTCCTGTAAGGTCTCTGCAAATCAGAAAAGTGTAGAGCTGACCAAAAACGAGCTCAGGATACTTTCACTTTTGATGCAAAATGCAGGAACGGTTGTTTCTCGTCAACGTATTCAAGAAGAGCTGTGGCAGTCGGATGAGTTTGTTGATGACAATACGTTGACGGTAAACATTAGCCACCTTAGAAATACTCTTGCAAGCATTGGCGTTGAGGACTTTGTGATGACACGCCGCGGACTTGGCTACGTTATTGAGTAGGCTGTCATGACGTTTTTTAAGTATCTAAAAAATCGAACTATCTTTTTTCTTGCGCTTATAGCTAGCAGCACGTTAATTGGCTTTATGCTTAAGGGCGTTGGGCTTAACGCGTTTGCTATTGCCTACTGTATTTTGGTTTTATGGGTAGTGGGAACAGCTGCACTATTAGCCGATTATTTTCATCGTCGTTGGTTTTACCAGCAGCTTGCTGAGAATTTAGCAGCAACTGATAAAGAGAGCTATCTGGTTCCTACCATGCTGGATACGCCTTCAACGCTGGAAGAACATCTTTTTAAAGACGCACTTTCAAGCATGTCCAAGTCTATGATGGATCAGCTTGCCGATGAGCATATGCGATCAAAGGAATATCGCGAGTACATTGAGATGTGGGTGCATGAGATTAAGACTCCCATCGCTGCAGCTCATTTGGTTGCTCAGAATAATCCATCGCTACCTATGGATGACGTGCAAACGCAACTTACCAAGATTGAAACTCTGGTAGAGCAAGCGCTCTTTTATGCACGCAGCGCATCTGTAGATCGAGATTTTTCTATTCGAGACGTCAATTTGCAGTCCATCGTAAAAGATGCTCTTAAAAACAACGCACGCGTCTTCATTGACGCTGGTGTTTCTCCGCATTTTGATGACTTGGCCCACGTGGTCAAGGCTGACCCAAAATGGCTTGAATTTATTTTGCGACAGCTCCTAATTAACGCTGCAAAGTATTCAAATCCAGAGCTTGCACCTGGCGAGAAGAACGTTTGGATTTCTGCCTCTGTCTCAGAGCCACGTGAGGGAACTACTTCAACCACTCTCTTCATTAAGGATAATGGCATTGGTATTCCTGAAGAGGATCTTTCTCGAATTTTTGATAAGGGTTTTACCGGTCAAAATGGTCGCAAGTACGCAAAATCTACCGGTATGGGTCTCTATCTCTGCTATGAACTCTGTAATAAGATGGGCCTTAAGCTGGCTGTGAGCAGTACCATTGGTAAAGGTTCAACTTTTTCTATTACGTTTAATCAGTCCTTCACTGACTTGCGATAAAAGCATAGCTTACAGAGTGAGCTCCCACAATTCATCCGTTTGAGGATCGCTTCCTACTGGGAAGGTATGCTGACTAAAGCGCGTGAATCCCCAATGTGAATAAAATGCCTTAGCAGGCTCATTGTGTTCCCAAACACCCAGCCACACGCGCTTCTTTCCCTTCTCTTTTGCTAAATCAAGGGCAAATTTCATGAGCTTTGATCCAAGGTGCAGGCCTTTGTAGTGCGGAAGAATATAGAGGCGCTCAATTTCAAGTGAGTCATCGCGCTGCCCCTCGGTTTGCTCATAACGTGTATTGAGCTTCAGGTAGCCAGCTACCTGGTCTTCTACCTCAACAAAATAGAAATATGAGTGTTTAGCAGCAAACTCACGGGCAAGCTTTTCTGTGTTGTAGAGCGAGTCCATGCAACTTGCTAAGTCATCTGCTGTATTTGAGTCAATAAAGGTATCTACAAATGTCTCTACGCTAAGCTTCTGCAGCGAGCGCAAATCGGTTGCTTCAAGAGGTCGAATAGACACAGTAGCATCATCAATATTGACCGTGTTTCTCGCCTGACGATATGCATCAAGGTCAAAAGAGAGCACATGGTGAAGGACGCCAAAGTGATCAAGTACCTTAGAAGATGCCTGCGTAAATCCAGCGCGCTCGTAGAAGGGCTGGGCTTTGAGTTGCGACTCAACTAACACCTTGGAAGCACTACTTTCTTGTGCCAGGTAATCAAGGGTATCGTGCAGCAGCTTTGAGCCAATACCAGCGCCTTTGTTGCTAACACATACGCGACCAATAAGAGGGGAGTTGTATGACTGTCCTGCATCAATGATGCGCAAATATGCAGCTACCGAGTCAGTATCCTGATAAAAGACATGGGTAGAAACTTGATCAACGTTATCAAGATCGT
The DNA here is from genome assembly GCF_000758945.1 of Lancefieldella parvula DNF00906. Lineage (GTDB taxonomy): Bacteria > Actinomycetota > Coriobacteriia > Coriobacteriales > Atopobiaceae > Lancefieldella > Lancefieldella parvula_C. Next base: position 23,481 of record NZ_JRND01000016.1, on the reverse strand, counting down.
TGTACATAATCTGCTGATCAACAATGAACGTTTCTGCTCTTAGAGAAAGAATTTGATATAACTCTTTAGCGGTAAGCTGCCCAAATCTTTTAATTACTAACTTCATAGCATGCCCCTCCCGTATGCTTGATAGTGATATTTTGACACATCAAAGTGAGAAAAGCGTAAGGTTTCTGTAAGGTCAATCGATGGCAACGTGAACGGTAGTGACGGAGTATATATCTCAAGATTTACTCGCTCTCAATGAAAGGACGCAACATGGCAGCTACTCAAACAGCTCCAACTCAGTCAACTGTTGTGGCTGGACAATCTTCAGCACTTACCCCTCACACCGTTTTGGTTTGTCAAAACCTCGAGAAGTACTATGGAACTCGTGGAAATATCACTAAGGCGCTGGACGGCATTAATCTTTCTGTCGCTCGCGGTGAGTTTATCGCTATCATGGGTCCTTCTGGTTCTGGCAAAACGACTCTTTTGAACTGCATCTCTACCATTGACCAGGCATCTGCGGGCCACATCTTTATTGATGACCAAGAGCTTTCCAGCCTGCGCGGTGCAGAGCTTTCTGCCTTTAGACGTGACCGCTTGGGCTTTATTTTCCAGGACGCCAACTTGCTTGATAGCCTTACTGCTCGCGAGAATATCGCGCTCTCACTAACCATTGGTCACGTCCGTGCTCAGGAAGTTTTGGAGCGCGTAGAAAACGTTGCCAAGCTGCTTCAGATTACTGAGGTGCTGGACAAGTTCCCTTACGAGATGTCCGGTGGTCAGCGTCAGCGTGTTGCTGCTGCTCGAGCAATTGTTACCAACCCTTCGTTGGTCCTAGCAGACGAGCCAACCGGCGCTCTGGATTCAAAGAACGCCCGCACGCTTCTTGAAAGCCTTGAGAACCTCAACCGTAATGGTGCAACCATTGCCATGGTCACTCACGATTCATATGCAGCTTCTTACGCTCATCGCGTTATTTTCATTAAAGATGGTCGCATCTTTAATGAGATAGTCCGCGGCGAGAAACCCCGTAAGCAGTTCTTTGACCAGATCATGGACGTTGTTTCATTCCTGGGAGGAGAGGGTGCTGATGTACAGTAAAATCGCGCTTGGTAACGTCAAGAAATCACTGCGCGATTTCAGCATTTACTTTCTGACATTGGCAGTAGGCGTTGCACTGTTTTATTCCTTCAATTCAATTACTCAGCAATCCATGGTGCTGGATCTTTCTGAAGACCAGAGACGCATTGTTCAGCTCTTAAGTAATACCATCTCTGGAGTAAGCGTTTTTCTTGCCGTTATTATGGGATTTCTTGTTGTCTACGCTAATCAATTTCTGATTCGCCGTAGAAAAAAAGAATTTGGTATGTACCAGATACTGGGTATGACCAAGAGAAATGTCTCTAAGATTATGAGTATTGAGACACTGCTTGTTGGTTTTCTCGCCCTGGTAGTTGGACTTGTTGCAGGTATTTTTATCTCTCAATTTATGATGTTTGCAACGGCCCACATGTTCAATACGACTCTTGATTCGTTCAAATTTGTCTTTTCGCAAACTGCACTGATTCAAACGGTTATTTACTTTGTAGTTATGTTTGTGGTTGCGCTGATTTTTAACGTCACCACGGTGTCCCGCTATAAGCTTATTGACCTTCTTAACGCAGACAAAGTAACTCAGACCGTTAAGGTAAGGAATCTTACTGTCTCAGTGCTGCTCTTCCTGGCCTCTCTTGGAATCATTGCTTATTCCTATACTCTGCTTCAGCACAATGGTTTAAAACAGATAGATGACGAGTTTGCCATGGCCACTGCTTTGGTATCGGTGGGCACAGCACTCTTCTTCTTCTCAATCTCTGGTTTTTTGCTCAGATTTATGCAGATGCAGAAGGGCTTCTACTACAAGGGTCTTCACTCATTTATCCTGCGTCAGTTTAACGCCCGCGTTAATACTGCTTGGGTTTCTATCTCTCTAGTCTGCGCTATGCTCTTTGTGGCAGTCTGTGGACTTGGTACGGGTTTCTCGCTTGTTGACTCTATGAACGCCAGTTTCTCTAAGCTTAAAACGTACGATGTTTCTGTAGCAATCAATCCAGGCTCAGAGCGCAGTTATACTCCTGGTCCAGCAGATTCGTACGACTACCTTTCTGTAGTGCAGAAGCTAGATCCAGAGTGGGATAAAACTATCAAAAACGCCTTCCAGGTAGATACGTACTACGCTCAAAGTGATCCAACAACGCCTAGTTTTACGTATGGCTCTATTGATGCTGTAACAGGCAAGCGCTTTAGTGATTACTTTACCGGCTATAGTGGCCAGGAAGATCCTGCGCAGAAAAACGTAACTTTGATGCGAGCTTCTCAGTACAACAAACTGCGCGTTGCATCTGGGCTTGAGCCTGTTGACTTTGGTACTGACGGCTATATGGTTTGGACGCTAGATACTAATCTCACAAAATACTGGCAGGATTCTCTTGCAAACAATCCCGAGCTCACCATTGAGGGCCACAAGCTTCATGCTGTTGGCGGAACGCTCGACATTGCGCAGACACAAGGCGGTCCTGCACTTATGCCAGCAGCTGGAATTGTGGTTGTTGCTGATCAAAGTTTCCCTTCAAGCACCGTTTTGACCAACTCTTATATCTTAGGTAACTACCAAACTCCAGGTGATGCTACTGAAGCTCAGTTCCGAAATCAGATGAAGCAGTACTTTGACGATGGTGGCCTAACTGGCAACGATTCCGACCCATATTCTTTAATGTTTGTGGTCACTGCTTCTCAGTACATTCAATCTACTGTTGGACTCTCTGGTATTGTGACGTATTTGGCACTGTATATTGGTTTGGTACTCTTCATTGCGTGCGCTGCTATTCTGGCACTTCAACAGCTCTCCGAGGCATCGGATAACGCCCGTGCCTACCAAGTCCTGGCAGAGCTAGGTGCCGAGAAGGGCCTTGCAAGTCGCGCACTCTTTGTTCAGATTGGCGTGTACTTCCTGTTCCCACTGCTTATGGCAGCTGCGCACGCAACATGCGCAATGTCTATTATGGTTTCTGTCATCAAGTCGATTGGCAACTTTGATGTAGCTAGCAGCATTGGTGGAGTAGTTGCAGTCGTAGCTGCTTTGTATGGTGGATACTTCCTGGTTACCTATTTTGCTGCACGTTCAATCATCTTCAGGGGAGCAAAGAGGATGCAGTAAATTGCACTTTCGTGTTGTAAATTCGTGAAAGAAGGACGGATGTTCCTCTGTGGAGCATTCGTCCTTCTCGCTTAGGTAAAATAGAAACGTTATGTCAGATGGTATCTGTGTAGAGCACATACTCAAGGAGGCATCATGGGTCTTTGGTCAAAGGTTAAAAATGTGTTTGTTCCTTCTAACGGAGCAGAGCAGCCTCAGAAGGCTACATTTGCTACTAGGGAAGACACTATCTATGCACCAGTTTCTGGTGTCCTGGTAAGCGTACAAGAGGTTCACGATGAGGTAATCTCAAGCGGTCTCTTTGGCCAGGGCTATGGCATTTTGCCCGTTGGTCTTGATTGTGTCTATGCTCCTTGCAATGCTCGCGTTACCGCAACTAACGTAACCAATCACTCAATTGGCCTTACCACTGATACTGGTATTGAGATTTTGATTCACATTGGTGTTGGTACCATCGAGATGAACGGTAAGGGCTTTATCCGCTACGTTCACGCTAACGATGAGGTCAAGGCCGGTACTCCACTGATTTCATTTGATGCTGCTGCTATTGAAGAAGCAGGATATGAGAACGTTGTAGTTGTTACCGTTGTTAATGCAGATCAGTACGAGCGCATTGACCTCATTGGTGAGTCCGGAACGCTGATTGGTGGTCGTCCACTGGTTAAGATTGGCGATCCTCTGATGTGCGTCAAGCACTAGGGTTTCTCGCCAGCAAAACATCTGCAATAAACGAGGTTTTACATGCTTAGAGTTACTAAGGCAATTCTTCACGTCTTTGATTTTGAGACGGGAACTAAATACTTCTCTCAATCTACTTTGGATTTAGAGGATCGTCAGACAAAGTCATACGTACAGCGTAGACTACGTAAAATTACGGCAAATCCAGAGTCTAGGCACGGAGAGTTTGCTCCTACCAGCAATTTTGCTGGAGGACTTCAGGAGTATGCTCACGGAGACGTTGAGTTTGTAGAGTTTTCTCATCAGATTGCTCAGTGGTTCTGGGAAGAGCTTCGTCGCGCAGATGATGTTGAGCAGTGTGATCTTCTTGTAGCAGACTACATTGATACCGACGCAGGTCAGGCACTTGCCAGTGCTGCTGCAGATGATGAGGACGCTCAGGCTGAGGCATTTGAGGGTGAGGGAAGACGCCTCTTTGCCATAGTGCTTCTCCCACGCAAGCAGGCCTTTATCCACGATGTGAACGGCTCGGCAAACGAGATTTTGCGCCAAGACGCAACGCTGCCATCTCCAACGCAAAAAGTTGATTCGTATGCAGTCATTGACCTGGATACAGGTGCCATTGACTTCCACGACCATGACCGCTCTGTAGCAGGAGAGGGAAAGTTCATCATCCCCGAGCTTTTCCTTGAGTGCACATCAGAGGCGTCTAGTCATGAGGTTATTGGTGAGGTAACTGTTATTGTTCAAGACCTGGCTGAAGAGTATGGACTTGAGCCTGCTGTTGAGGTGTCTCGTGCTAAGGCCGCCGTTGCAGAAGCAGCGGAGGTAGAAGAGGTAGTAGACCCTATTAAGGTTGGTAAGCGTATCTTTGAGGAGCGTCCTGAGATTCAGGAAAAGTACGAGGCTCAGGTGGCAAGCAGAGAGCTCCCCGAAGAAGTTCCTGTTAAACGCGGTGTTGCTAACAGAATTGCAAAGAATCATAAAATCCGCACCGATACGGGAATTGAGATTTCATTCCCTTCAAACCTAACGGATCGTCCAGGTTACCTAGAATTTTCTCACGAGTCTGATGGCAGGATTACCATTTCAATAAAAAATGTTGCACATATTGAAAACCGCTAAATCCTATCTCTGACCTCACAATTTAGAGCCAAAACTCCCCGAAATTTGTTTCGGAGAGTTTGTAAATTACGTATCTTTTTGAATATCATCGTGTATCTCGGGTAGAATAGTCTCTCAAAGGTCACACCGTACTACTAAACGTTCTAGGAGACCCTTATGAGTTTAAAGAAACAGCAAGGCACAACCATTGAGGAGCAGAGTGCTGCTCTTTTCAATCGTCGTGATGCTCTTAAGATTTTTGCCGGCATGGGCATTGCTGCCGCTGCCGTTACTGCATCCCTGATTAATACCCGTCCTGCTTTTGGTGTTACCCAGGCTCAGATTGATGCTGCTCGTAGTGATTACGATGCTGCTCAGAAGCTGCTTGATGAGATTTCTAATGAGGTCTCTAGCATGCAGGCAAGTCTCAATGACACTAACTCTCAGATTGGCGCTATTTCTGATCAGATTGCAGATAAGCAGAATCAGATTGATGCTAAGCAGAAAGAGATTTCTGAAAAGGAAGCTCAGATTGCCGAGAAGAGAAAAGCACTTGGTGCTCGTATGTCCAGCAACTACAAGGCTGGCCCAGCCGGTGCTTTGGAGATGATTCTTTCTTCTGCAAGCTTTGAGGAGCTCACTTCTAATATTTACTATCTCGATAAGATTTCTGAGTCCGATCAGAAGATGATTGAGGAAGTTAAAAACCTGAAGGCCGCTCTTGAGTCTGATAAGGCTGCTCTTCAGTCCGAGAAGACCGAGCTTGAGAATAAGAAGGCTGAACTTGAGAATCTCCGTGCTTCCCAGGAGTCTCAGCTTAATGACATTTCTGCTCGTCAGGCAGACGCAGCAAACGTTGTTGCAAATCTTGATGACAACGTCAAAGAGCTTATTGCCCAGCGTGATTCTGAACTTCTTGCTGCTCAGCAGGAGGCAGAGCGTGTTGCTGCTCAACGTGCTGCTGCATCAAGCGACAGCGGTGGTGGTAGTAGCTACTATGGCGGTGGCGGAGGAGGAACCTCTTCTGCTGGTTCCGGTTCTGCCGCTGCAGTTGTTAATGCTGCAGGCTATACCGGATCTACCGGTGCTGGCTTCTGTGCTGCTTGGGTTTCCAATGTCTTCTCAAATGCAGGTGTTGGTACCTTCTATGGCAACGCCTGTGATATGTACTACTCCTGGTGCTACTCTACTGACCAGAGCGCTATTGAGCCTGGCATGATTATTGCTGTTCCAACCCTTGGTGGCTCTGCTGCAGCTTTGATTTATGGCCACGTTGGCATCTACATTGGCGGCGGTATGGTCAGGCACTGCCTCTCTGGTATTGTAAGAAGCCAGAGCTTGAGTTCTTGGATTTCTCAGCTTGGTGCTTTGAGTACTCCAAGGTGGGGCTGGCTTGGTGGCGTTGTCCTAAGCTAAGGTATTGGCCCTTCATAACTTGTTATGTAAAAGAGCTTGGTTGCATGCAACCAAGCTCTTTTGTTGTCTATTTGGCGCAAAAAAGCAGGGTAAAAACCTTGAAAAGCTTGAGAAAATTCTTGAGAAGTTTGTATGTAGAGAAGAACTTCCAAAATTTCACTACGTACGGCACATGATGATGCTTTCTCAATGCACCTTAAGGCGTCAGCCATGGTAATGTACTGGGTTGAAACCTTGTGCGAATGGTCTCGCCGTGGAGGTGCCAAAGTAGACCGTGCACTCTTACAGACAGTTGCTGGAGAGACGGATGCGGCAATTGCCACTGTGACGAAAAGTTATAAGTGACAATAGAGTTGTAGCCATGAAGTTTAAGAGCGTATGATACGCCATCCAGCAGCTTCCCGGCGCATCTCGATAAAGCGCCGGTAGATACCAGCCTCCTTCATTAGCTCATTATGTGTACCACGCTGAACGATGCGCCCGCCGTCGATCACAAGGATCTGGTCAGCATCGCGCACCGTGTTCAGGCGATGTGCAATGGTAACAAGGGTCTTTCCTCGTGTCAGTTCCGTTACTGCCTGCATAAGCAGGTGCTCGTTTTCCGGGTCGACCGAGCTCGTAGCCTCGTCAAGGATGACAATCGGCGCATCCTTCATGATGGCGCGTGCAATGGATACTCTCTGGCGCTCTCCACCGGAAAGGTTTGCCCCACCTTCCTCAAGCACCGTGTCGTATCCGTCAGGAAGTTCCATGATGAAATCATGGCAGCGTGCGCGTTTGGCCACAGCGATGACCTCTTCGCGCGATGCATCGGGGCGACCAAAGCGAATGTTATTCTCGACGGTGTCATTGAACAGGTATACGCTCTGGAACACCATCGATATGTTTGCAAGCAGGCTTTCCGCCGTTCCCTCGCGGACATCAATGCCACCGATGGTAACGTGGCCCTTCTCGACATCCCAAAAGCGCGCAAGCAGATTCACCAGCGTTGTTTTACCCGAGCCGCTCGGGCCGACAAGCGCGCAGGTTGAGCCTTCGGGAATAAAGAGTGTTACTCCTTCTATGACACGACGGCCGTCACCGTAACCGAATGAGACATCCTCCATGGCTAGGGCAAATCCGTCGGGCGAGAGCGTCTCATCCGTAAGGTCTTGCTTTGGCACCGAGCATACCTCGTCAATGCGGTTAAGCTCTCCTTCGATCTTCTTGGTGAGAAACGCACTGTTGTTCGCGCTGATAAGCTCTCCGTAGATCATAAAAGCGGCAACCAGCAGCGTGAGCGCCCACGAGAGAGACAGAGCGCCTGTCAGATACAGTGTGCATGCGGCGAGAAGAACTCCGCAGCTTGCAAGGTTGAACACGAGCGCATAGAGCTTGAGGATACCTTGTGCCGCCTGCTCTTGATCGTAATCTGCCTGGCGTTTCCGCTCAAAGGATGCCTTTGCTGCGGCAAGTGCGTCATCGGGTGTCGCGAATGCCCGCAATACAGCCATGCCGCGGGCGTATTCGATCACCTTGTCAGTCATTTCCTCCTGTGCGGCAGTGACCTCCCGTGTGACGGCGGTCGAGCGTCTTCTCAGCCAATCCAAAACAATAAGGCCTACGGCAATGCCGACAAAGGTAATGAAGGCAACCGGTGGCGCTTGAAACAGGAAGAACAGACTCATGATCACTGCCATGGCTACGCCGCCCGAGAGTCCCGTGAGACAGATGGTCATGAACTCTTCGAGTTGGTGCACCGTGGTAGTGAGCGTGGTGGTTATCGCCGAGAGACGCTGCTCTGAGAAGTAGCCCATGGGAGCGCCTTTTAAGCGGTCGCCCACCCGTAGCCGCAGATCACGGAAGATGTGGAACCCCTCGGCGTCCATCTGTATGTCCACGAGATATTGGAAGGCAAACTGACCCGCTACGCTGATGGCGAGGATCCCTAAACATTGCAGGGCAACTCCGGCGCTCAGGTGACTTCGCATCTCAAGGGCCCACCATACCGCTATGAGCATTCCGGACATGAAGAACGCTTTAATGACATTACAGACCATGCCTGCCATGAGGCTGCGGCGTGATGCCGGTGAGAAGCTTCCGGCCAAGTCAAGGATGCGTTTCATTATTGCAAACATGAGGGCTCCTCTTCTGCGTTGACGGTAGAGCTCATATGTTCTTTCCACATGCGAGCATACAAAGGACAGGTTTTCAGCAATTCACCGTGACGTCCGCGCGCAACGATGCGTCCGCCGTCCATGACGAGGATCTGGTCGGCGCCTGTGATCGTTGATAGGCGGTGGGCGATAGTAACAAGTGTTTTTCCTGCTACAAGCTTGCTCAAGGCTCGCTCTACCAGAGCTTCGTTTTCAGGATCGGCATAGGCAGTGGCCTCATCAAGAATGACGATGGAAGCATCTTTTAAGATGGCGCGGGCAATGGTGATGCGTTGGCGCTCGCCGCCGGAAAGCCTTGCACCTGCCTCACCGGCAGGAGTGCGATACCCTTGAGGAAGCCGGCTGATGAACTCATGAGCGCCGGCTGCACGTGCAGCAGTCTCGACCTCTTCATCGGTTGCATCCGGCATGCCCATGCGGATGTTGTCGGCGATGGTCCTATCAAACAAAAACGTGTCCTGTGCCACATACGAGACGTGCTCCATAAGCTGCTCGAAGGGAATGTCTCGCACATCGGTACCGCCGAATGAAATGCATCCGGAACGTACATCCCAGAAACCGGCCATAAGCTTAGCTACCGTTGATTTGCCCGATCCGCTGGGTCCTACGATAGCCGTGATCTGCCCCGGCTCCGTCTTAAAGTTGATATCGTGCAACACCTCCGTACCCTCATGATAAGAAAAAGAGACGTTCTCAAAAGTGAATGACTTGCCGTCAAGCATTACGCGCTCACTTGGCCGTGAGAGCTCAGGCTCTCCTAAAAAGTCCCAGACTACGTTCAGGCAGGTATCCATACGTGAAATTTGGCCTGCCGCCTGGGAGAACTTGAGTATTCCTCCGATGAATCCCAATGGGATGGTGATGCACACCATGAAGGCAGGCAATGCGATCCGTCCGACCGAAAGCAGCCAAACGCCGAGCGGTAGCGAGAAGAGCAGCGTACAGGGGACGATAGCCCGTATCGCCGCCATCCATATCCAGCTTTGGCGAAACCATGCAAGCGTGGAGTCGTGATACTCGGCTACTGCCTCGGAAAACGAGCCGTATGAGGATGCGGTGCGTCCGAACGCTTTGATCACCTGGATACCGTTGACATACTCTACCAGCGTTGAGTTCATCCGCTGTTCACTCGCAATATAGCGGGCCATTTTGGGCTTATAGTCCCGCATCATGCCAAGATAGAAGAGCAGGCATAAGGGGATCGTGGCAATCCCGGCAAGTCCCATACGCCAGTTGATGGCGAATACGATGATCATTGCCAAAAGCGGCGCAAATACCGTGCTTGGAAGCTCGGGCATGAAGTGCGCAATGGCGTCCTCAAGTTGGTTCACGTTGTCTACGAACCGGTTCTTGAACGTGCCCGTCGGCGTGTCGACGATGGTCCCCATGGGCACACGAGCCATCTTCTCTGCCATCTGCTCACGCATGGTGCGTAGAGCCTTGAAGGCGATCCCGTGGCTGATCATGGAAGAGCGCCAGGTGAACAGGAACTTTGCAATCTGGGCCGCTGCTGCTGCGGCTGATAGGAGAGCAGCTGACTCAAGCGTGAGCGTCCCTTCCGCCAATCCCGCGGCAAGTAAGGCAACGACAATATAAGGAACCATGCCTGCCGCCTCGCCTATGCATGCTAGAAGAAGCGAGAAGAGCATTCGATTCCTGTCGGGCCGCATAAAATAGAAAAGCTTTGAAAATGCACTGGGACGTGCCGTCCGGTTTTTTGGCGTAATGTGACTCATGGAGACATCAATCTCTTTTCTGCAATGACAAGTCAACGATGTAATCGCCTGCCAGTTGCGCCAACAGTTCGTCGTGCGTTATAACCACAACTGCTTTTTTCTCGGATGCGAGTTTGCGGCACCAATGCACCACCTCGTGCATCCCGTGTCCGTCAAGTCCGCTTGTGGGCTCGTCAAGTACAATAAGCTCGGCATCTGAGCAGTATGCCGTCGCAAGTATGACGCGCTGCTTCTGCCCGCCGGAAAGACTGGCCGGATGTCGGTCGGCCAAATCCGTCAGACCAAAAGCTGCCAGTGCCTCCCAGGCGCGTGCCTTGAGTGCATCATCCACCTGTCGGCCAAGCACCACTTCGTCCGCTACGCTGCCGGCATACAGCTGATAGTCAACGTCCTGCATGACAAAGTAGCTGAGGAGGCGGCGTTCTTTACGGGAAAGATGTTTCCCGTTTCTGGCGACGATGCCTCTCTGCTCTCGAGCGGCTCCTACAAGGACTTTTGCGAGCGTAGTTTTGCCTGTTCCGTTTTCACCACATATGACCGTTACGGATCCGAATGGAAATTCAGCGGTAATGCCCTTGATTCCGCGTTTTGTTGAAGGGTATAGATAGGTCACATCTGTCATGTGCCAACCGTCCGCATCCTTTGCGGGATAGGACTTGATTTCAGAGTCGGATTTCATGTCGGGGTGTCGAAGCCCAAACTTTGCCGTTTCGTGTTCGGAAAGAGACGTGAACTTCTCGACATCCCACCGAGCGGCTATGCGTCCTTCCTGAAGATATACAAACTCATCGGCTACAGGCAAAAATTGATGGAGTCTATGCTCGGAGATGATCAGTGCCACGCCGTTTCTTTTAAGCTCTCCGAGGATCTTGATAAGCGACTGAGACCCCTCTGCATCCAAATTCGAGGTGGGTTCGTCAAGTATCAGGATCTGCGGACGGTTGGCTATTGCAGCCGCAAGAGCGACGCGCTGTTTTTGTCCGCTTGAGAGCTCGGTGAGCTTCTCGGCAAGAAGTCGGCTGACACCGCTGAGTGTTGCCGCCTCTTGGACGAACTTGATCGTATCTGAGGGATCAGTACCCAGATTTTCCAGGGAAAATGCAATTTCGTCGCCTACCGTCCCCATGAAGAATTGACTTCTCGGATCTTGTGTGACTACGCCTATGCTTTTCGTGCGATTGCGCGGGGACAGATCAAACACGTCCGTTCCGTGTACAAGGACCACTCCGCTCTTCTCGCCGGGAAAGAAGGTTCCTGCGAGGCCGTCGATCAGGCGCAGAACCGTTGATTTTCCGCTGCCGGAGCGTCCGCAGAGTACGGTGCATGAGCCTGCCGGGATGTTGAGGCAGATATCCTGTACACAGCTTTCCGTAGATTCGTATCTGCCGGCTGATACCTCACTATCAGCTGATGTTTCATCTGAAAGCTCAGACTCGTCGAGGTAGTAAAACGAAACGTTCTTCAAAGCGACGGTTTCCGTACCTCTCACAAAACCGCCTCCAACGCATATATGCCGGCGACGGCTGCAGTTACAACAAGAGCGCACATTGCGTCGCGCAAGGTGAATCCCACGTGATATACCGACGTTCGTCCTGTACCTATCCCAATCCCTCGCAGTTCGGCCGATGCGGCGAGTTCGTTTGAGAGTCTCAGCGAGCGCATGACAAGCGGCGTGTAAAAGCATTCGTATGCGAGCGCGGGGTGTCTCACAATACCCAGTAAGCTGGGGAAGATGCCCCGCATGCGGATTCCGCGAAGTATTGAGCGCATCTCAAACGGAAGGATCGAGGCAAATCTGAATATCATGCAGATCCCAACGAGGAATTTTTGCGGGAGATGCCACCGGTCGAGTGCGCACATGATCGCCGAAGGAGAAAGCGAGAAGAACGCGCAGCCGGTCGTAAACGGGGGAATCATGTGCAGCATGCTTACAAAAAGAACTCCGTACAGCCCTGGGAGGGGAAGGAAGCTCAGGCCGCATATGACTGTGAAGCTCACACAGGTCCTTGTCGCACTTCTCGTCCGTCCGTTTGCGGCGAGATAAGCTGTAGCGAATGCCTGTAAAAGCACCGTCTCAAGGAGGTTCACTATCAGCATGGATACGATCCCCACAAGAAAGAACGACAACAGATGTGTTCTTGGATCAAGGCCGAGAAGACCGCACTTGATGTCCGTCTCTTCCATGTCGTTCATGCGATTTTCGCTTTACGGACGTGTTTTTTCAAGAATTTTGATCCAATAAGGCCGCCAACGATCGTTCCCGCTGCAAACAAAGCCATCATCAGAAGGATCCAGGGGAGTTCGGTATATTGGGCGATCATCGCGGTAACGTCGGCGGCATTGTAGTAGGTTTCCAACTGTTTCATGTAGGCTTCTCTGAACAGTACATACGGTATGATTCCATAAAAACCAAACGTCACCCAATAGACGATATAGCCGCCGATGACGCGTTTGATATCGTGATAAGAATCTTTACCCCACATAACCAGCTCGCCTATGACTGCGCCCACAATAGCGACCGGTGCACAGTAGGGTCCGCCCATGAAGGTGTAGAGGACACCAAATATGAGGATCGATCCGGAAAGTACGCCACGTTTGCCGATGCGATCGGCCATGACGAGATAGAACGGTGTTGCCAGTAACGGAAACAGCCATGATCCGACGAAGAACGTATTTTGTGGTGCCAACAGCATGTCTTCGACTACTTTTGCCACCGTGATAAGTATCATGATGATGAGATTGAATATTACAAATGTAAGGACGTCGCGCATGACCCACCTGGTATTTTTGGAGCTTTCAACTTCTGCTTTCATAGATGATCCTCCTTACTGTCGACTCTTTATATCGATGCACATCGATCGATTCGCCGATCAATTGTTAGCTATAGGAAACTCTGCTTTATAATGGATAAACAGCATGTTCCTGACAACTGCATTGATGAGATGCGTCCCTATACGGAATGAGAAGGCCTGATCAAGGAAGAAGCCTGGGAACCGGACGAGCGGAAAGGAAGGAAGATGAAAAGTATTGAGACAGATCTTTACCGTGGGGCGTTTCAGGGATGGGATCTCAAGCCTTTGAAGGAAGTTCGTGGTTATGGCCCTGAAGGCGTCCTACACACCTTTGAAAATGAGCTGGGATCCGGTGAGTACTGGGCGTACTTTCGCGGAAGTCTTTTTGCCGTGAATGCATTCAGGATGAACTTTGCAAAAAGCGGGATCATGCGGTACCGCTGTACCGAGCACATCTGCCTGGGATGCTACGATGATGTCAAGGGTATGGTGCAACGTCAGGGTGCGCCGCTCGCTCCGGGGGCCATCATGGTATATCTTGGGGGTGAGAATGAAGAATATGAGATGCGATTCTCAAAAGGGGCCGTAGCAAGGGCTTCGTCTATCACTATTTCTCCCGACTACTATCGGGATTATCTACAAAGCAGGTTTGGGGATATCAGAGATGTCCGGGAAGCCTTTATCAAAGTTGACGGAAAACATGATCTTCCCGAACTTGTCGATCTGCTCCGCAAGGCACGTGCGTATCAGGGCAAGGGAATTGCCGCGGTGCTGTTCTATGAGGGCGTGATTGCAGAGGCTGTCGCTCTTGTTATGGAATACGCTACCCGAGAAGATGGAAGCGAAGAACATAAGGCTCTGTCTCAGGATGATACACGCGCTATCTGCCATATCAGTGCCTACATTGCCGACAACCTGAGTGGAGACCTCTCCTGTGCACGGCTTGCCTCAGAGCTGTACATCGGGCAAACCAAGCTGAAAAGGCTGTTCAAAACCGCGACGGGGCTTTCACCTTCTGCGTATGTCATACGGGAACGAATGGAAGAGGCTGTTCGGCTGCTCAAGGAAACCGATCTTCCGATTGCAAGCGTCGGTAAGGCGGTCGGTTACCGCAAACCGGGTGCGTTCACGGAAGCATTTCGAAGGAACAAGGGCTTCTCGCCGGTGGACTTTAGAAAGAGCAATGGTGTTCAGTGAACCCTCACTGCGGTTAATCCTTCGAAAATCATCAATGTAATGGCTCGAAAAACATAGTTGAGTTAGCTCGAAAATCATAAATGGAAATCCTCGAAAATCATCAATGAAGAGTTGAATTTGTGCTATCATCAGGCATTACAATAGTTCTTACGAGGAAGGGGGTCTTATGAGATATTCAAAGTTTAAGCCGGAAACATACATTCCTCGTATTATTGATTCACAGGTGCAGGTCCTTCTGGATACCTTTGGTGGTATAGAACTTTGTGGTCCTCGTTGGTCGGGAAAATCCTGGACGGCACAGTCATTTGGCGAGAGTGTGACACGTGTGGATGAATCCGAACAGATTTATATGGATGATCCACAGCTTGCTCTTGTTGGTGATTCCCCTCATGTTATTGACGAGTGGCAAGATATACCTGCTATATGGAATATTGTACGTCATAGGATTGATGATAGTGCAAATAAGCCGGGACAGTTTATTTTGACAGGCTCCTCCACTCCTCCCGAGGATGAAAAAAGACATAGTGGAGCAGGACGCATTGCACGGTTGCGTATGCATACTATGAGTCTTGCAGAGACTGGAGATTCTACGGGAGCAGTATCTCTTTTGGGACTCTTTGAAGATTCCTTCCAGCCGGCTCAATCTCATATTGATCTCGCCGATTTAGCCAATATTGTATGCCGCGGTGGGTGGCCGGCTCTTCAAACAAAAAAATTGGCGGATCCAAGGGCCGTTACCGATGAGTATCTTAATGCGCTTTTTGATGTAAGCATGCCTCGCGCGGGGAAAAGTCCACTTCTGTCCCGCCGCATAGCTGCATCTCTTGCACGAAATGTAGCAACGAGTGCAACGCTGGGTACCGTGAGAGATGATATTGCTGCCTTTGACAATATAGCTCCGGTGGATGGGACCATATCCTCATACCTTGAAGAGTTTAGACGCAACTATTTTATTGAGGAGCTCTCGGGCTGGGATGCGCCAATCAGGTCAAAGTCAAGGCTGCGCACGAAACCAAAACGATATTTCTGCGATACGTCTCTCGTGGCCAGTTTATTAGGTGTCGACTCTTCACGCTTACTTAAAGACGGACAGCTTTTTGGTTTATTGATTGAGTCACTCTGCATTCATGATTTGTCCGTTTACGTTTCCGCTTTGCCTAAGTCGTATGGGGGATCTTTACGATATTATGCGGACGCCGATGGGCTTGAGGTTGATGCCATTATTGAATTGACGGATGGTCGATGGGCAGCCATTGAAATCAAGATGGGGGAATCTAAAGTGGAAGATGCGGCTGCGAATCTCATAAGAGTTGCGAGAAAGGTGGCTGCTAATCCTGCAGCAAGAAATCCTAAGCCTAGCTTTATGGCTGTGCTGCTCGGTAAAGGGACGATGGCGCGTAGACGGCGCTCGGATGGGATATATGTTATTCCGATCGATACCTTGGGGGCATAAGAGATTGTGGGAAGGAATATTCGAGTAAAGTGCATTTAAACTCCAACTTCTCCATCTTACGTGTGTCCTTCAACTGATTCTAAATAAAGCTGTCTTGTATATAATGAAATTCATGTGACACTTGCTTGACCCTTCTATACGGGATACGAATCGGAGAAGATGTGACACTCTTTGGAAAATCAGTTTCTAAAAAACTGGCCGATAAGGGCTTTTCAGTTACAAAAGCCATCTTTGAAGCACCTAAGTTCTCTGCGGTGCCGTCCATCTATCAAGATGAGACACATCAGCAATGGGCCGTGTCGCTTCCGGGAATGGAACCTGCCATTCACGAGTATGCTGACATATTGGATTGCAAGGTCATCGAAAACGAAAGCATTGATGTCAATAAGGATATGAGCCGTAAAGATTTGTTTGAGAGTGTGCTCATGAATCCCGCGGCCGTTTCTCGTGCTAATGCAGGAAAAGATGGCAAGTATTGCACCTCAATGAACGTCATACTCACCGTTAAAGGAATCGACGGTAAAGAGTTTGTCTTGGGTATTCCTTTGGTGAGGCGAGAAATACTGCGTGCATCGCGTATGTATAAGCTGCTTCGTGAAGGAGCCGGCAACGTCTGCGAAGATATACTCGCCATGCGAGATCAAGCGGATAAGGGTAGATCGGGAGGCAGGTAGTGTCACGCAAGAAGATCCCGCCTCTTGATAATGCACTTGAGAGCGTTAAGAATTACATCTTGGTCAACCATCTCAAGGAAGGTGACAAGCTTCCTTCCGAGCGGGATATGTGTGAAATGTGGGGAATCTCGCGCTCTGCTTTACGGAGCGCCGTGCACCATCTCACTACCATGCATGTTTTAGAGAGTCGTCAAGGATCGGGTACGTACGTGGCTCCGGAACGTCCAATCTCGGTTACGGGAACGGCAGAAACATACGGATTTAGCGACAATGTCAGAAAATCCGGACATACACCTAACTCCATGGTGATTAGTCAAAAAATCTGTTCGGGTAATGCTCACGTCGCTCGAAAACTGACTATAGATCGAAGTTGTAACGTCCTGCAGCTTATGCGTTTGCGCTATGTGGATGGTCTCCCCTGTATGATTGAGACTTCCTATGTGAACGAAGCATTATGTCCCGGTATCGAGAGTCATGATTTCTCAAAAGAATCTCTCTTTGATGTGATGAGAAACGAATACGGGTTTTCTCTTGCACACGGCACGGATACCCTTTCCATTACTCATCTTGATTCTCAAGAAGCTGATCTTCTCGACATGTACGAGGGAGATGCGGTTTTTTTCCAATCGGGCATTAACTTTGGGAGAGATAAAGAGCCTCTTGAGTACTACAAGTCCGTCATACGGCCCGACAGGTATACGTTTGTCAGTTTATGCGGTCGGCCAATGAGCCTTGAGAGGACGTTTTGGTGACGCAGGTGAACTTACAGCATATCGAGAAGCCCAAATACCTTCAAATACGTGAAGCCATCCGTGACGAAATAGAGGATGGTTTCTATCAGCCTGGGAGTGCTATACCTTCGGAAAATGAACTTGCCGAGCGCTTTGACGTAACACGTTTGACCGTGAGAAACGCCGTCGATGCACTTGTGGCGGGAGGTCTTTTACGACGTGTTCAGGGCAAGGGTGTCTATGTCATGAACGAGCATTTGGGGGAGTCGGATGCGGTAAAGCTTGCGGGATTTCGCGAGAGCGTTCGTGCACGTAGTGCGGTACCTTCAGTCAAGGTTCTTTCAAAGACCGTGAGGCCGGCAGGTGAGTTTTTTGCACATCTTTTTGAAATAGATTGCAACGCCGATCTTCTCGCCATCAAGCGCCTGAATTATGCAAACGATGCCCCCCTTATGATAGAAAAAACCTATATTCCCATCCCATTATTTCCCCAGATAGAGAGCGTGGATGTCGGAGTGTTTTCACTGTATGAAGCCTACAGCATGTTTGGTCACCCGGTGGTATCCGCAGTTGAGCATCTGGATATGGTTCGCTTGGGTATGAGAGATGCGCATCTTTTAGGTGTGAGCGAAGGTGTGCCTGTTATTTCATACGAATGCGTGAGCTATGATGAAGACAGCAAGGCCGTTGAATACGTTGCGGCATTCAGAAGAGGGGACCTGGGCGGCTATTCGGTTTCCCATTGATATTCGGGTATTTTGTCAAGCAGCCAACCTCATATATACCACTGAGCGACAATTTAATACCATTTACCCGTATGGGTACGTAAATATGATCTTTTTTCGTTAAAGTGGTTCGGTATTTTGCTATCTTATACACAAAAATGGTACTAAAAAGTATGAACTTGTATCTCGATGGTTCTTTGGAAGGTCAAAGCGTTTTGAAGGTCATGTGCTCGCATCCACAAGGCGCTTTAATTGGTAAGACATTGCGGTTATGAGGAAGAGCAATTGGGATGTTTTGCGAGGAAGGAAAGCAATATGGAAGAAACCGAAAAAGTAGAGATTATGCACTTTGATCAAGAAGGTTATCTTGAGGATGGAGAAGAGCTCTACGCCGTAGGTCAGCGTATGAAACAGTTTGCCGACGATGTCTGTAACGAGGGGTTTGATCGGCTGTATCTTTTGGGTGTGGGCGGCACGTGGGATGAATTTTTGCGTATGCAGTATCTTATGAATAAATATGCGGATGCTGACCATCAAGTTACGCTGCTTCATGCAGCCGAGTTTAATGTCATGGGCGACAAAACCATGACCGAGAAGTCCGTTGTTCTCACTTCATCCGAGTCCGGTACCACTCCCGAGGTATTGCAGGCGCTCAAGACCATGAAAAACAAGGGTGTAAGGATATACGCCATGACTCAGGCAGACAGTCCTATCGGACAAGTTGTTGGCGCTGATCGATGTGTGTCTATGAAAAACGATCACGGAAGCGGTGGTTGCGAAAAGGGCTACTATCTGGCCGACTGCTTTGGTCTGCGCATTCTTAACCGTGAAGGCTTCTTCCCTGATTACGATGCATTTATCGAGCAAACCAAGAATATATGGTCGGCGTTTCTCGACATTCGCAAAAGATTTGAATCAAAAGCCGAAGAGTTTGCCAAAAAGTATGCTCTTGCGCCGTACACCATGTTTATCGGCTCCGGTGCGCTGTGGGGCGAGACAATCCTCTTCTCCATGTGCATTCTTGAAGAAATGCAGTGGAAGCGTACACGCTATATCACCTCAGCCGATTTCTTTCATGGAACGCTTGAGCTTGTGGAGCCCGGCGTACCTGTGGTTCTCTTCAAAGGTGAGGACGAGTGCCGTGCGCTGGATGAACGTGTCGAGAAGTTCCTTATGAGCGGACGTACCGGTGATACCGATATTACCGTTATCGATACCAAAGAATACGCCGTTTCCGGTCTTGACGAGAAATTCCGTACGATCGTTTCGTCTTATATTATCTCGCTTCTTACGACTGATCGTTTAGCCAGACACTACGAGATGGTAACCAAACACAATCTCAAATATCGCCGCTACTACCATCAGTTTGAGTATTAGTGTTCAAGTGGTGCAGAGATTGGAAAGGAGGTTGGTATGGGTTCTGATGTGCGATTTCGTCCTGCGGCAATGAATTGCTCCCACAGGTTCTTCTCGCTGGAAGCGTTTTTTGCATCTGCGGCAGATTCGGGGTTTGAAGCCGTTGAACTTTGGACCGGACCCATGCACTTCTTTCTTGATTATGCTTCAAACGATACGCCTGAAAAGATTACCCGTCTTGCCAATAGCTTTGGGTTAGACGTATGCGCGCTCTGTCCTGAGCAGAACAATCCCAAACCGGCCAACATTGCTGCCAGAGGAGAAGAATCAATTAAAAGAACCAAGAATTACTTTCTCCGTGCCATTAACGTTGCTTCCGAGCTGGGAGTGGAAATAGTTGTCGTAACTCCGGGCTGGGGCTTTCTGGATGAAGAACGCACGGAAGCCTGGAAGCGCAGCGTTTATATGTTGGGTGATTTGTCATCGTATGCCACTTGCAAAGGCATCGTACTCGCCGTGGAGGCGCTTCAGCCGGAAGAGTCAAATCTTTGCAACAGGTGTGAGGATCTTCGCAGGTTGATTGATGAGGTTGGAAGCAGCTCCCTCAAGGTTCTACTTGATACGGGTGCCATGTGGCGAGTCCATGAAACGATACAGGATTATTTTGATGCCTTTGGGAAAGATGTCGTGCATTGTCATTTCACGGATGCGGGAACCGTATCGCATTTGGCGTGGGGAGATGGCGAGAGGAACCTGGAGGCCGATCTTCTTGCTTTGACAAGAAATGACTACAAAGGCCACCTGAGTTTTGAGATTGTTGGTTCGCAATATTACGCCGATCCCGCATCTGCGGACAGAAGATCACTTGCGGCTTATAGAAGGGCACTGGAGGAGATTCATTCATGAACAGGCACTATATCATTGCTTCTCATGCACACTTTGCCAAAGGTCTTTACGAGAGCGTGAAACTTTTGGTTGGGGAGCATGCTGACGTAGACATATTTAACGCATTTGTAGACGGAAATGATGACATTGAGAAAGAAGCCTTGGCTCTTGTAGATGCTTGTTCCGATAACGTGGATGTGGTGGTACTTACGGACCTCATGGGAGGAAGCATAAACAACGAGTTCACCAAACTCATGCTTTCTCGCAAGAACGTGTATCTGGTCACAAATATAAATCTTCCGCTGGTTCTTACACTCTTTCTCTCCAATGAGACTGAGGATACGGCAGATCTTTTGAGACAACTTGTAGCAGACAACGATGTACGCCCGAAGTTTGTAAACGATGTATCGATAGTTGAAGAAGATGAAACTTTCTAGCTTTTGGGAAAAGAGGCTGAATATGATTTTGCTTACGAGGGTCGATCATCGCCTATTGCATGGGCAGGTTGCGGTTTCTTGGGTTCAGGGCCTGCAGGCCAACTGCATTTTTTGTGTGGGAGATCATGTGGCAAATGATCCTATTTGGAAAATGACGCTTAAGATGGGCAAACCAGCCGATTGCAAGCTGGTTATTAAGGATATGGCTCACGCAATCGAGGCCATCAATTCAGGCGTAACGGATGCATATCGCATGCTCATTTGTGTGCAGACCATTGCAGAAGCCAAGCAGCTTATTGACGGCTGTCCACAGATCACAAGTCTCAATTTAGGCAATACCAAGGGAAGCCCAACTACGCGTGAAGTTGCGCGTCAGGTTTTCCTTGAACCTGAAGAGGAGAAGATCATCTACGAGTTGCTTGATAAGGGGGTGGAGGTGGAGATACGACCCCTTGCTGACGATCCCAAGGTTGATATCAAAAATGTCCTTGGTAGGTAGTCCCGCATGATTTTGTACGACCAACGTAACGTTTGAGACAGTTTGATTGGAGGAAAGATGCTTGTACAGACACTGCTGATATCGCTCGTTACGGCATTTGCGATGTTTGACTATCAACTCGGCACACTCTATGCGTTCAGACCCATTGTCACGTGTCCCTTGATTGGTCTTATTCTGGGAAATCTGCCGACGGGATTGGCTATCGGAGCCAGTCTTGAACTTCTTTTTATGGGAAATATTTCCATCGGTGCATATCTGCCGCCTGATGAAAAGGTGGGCAGTATTCTCGCCTGTGCTTTTGCCATTACGTTGGGTAAGGGTACTGAGGCAGCGCTTGCACTGGCCATGCCTATTGCTACGCTTTCACTCGCCATCAGCAACGTTATCAATGGCATTATGCCAATTATTGTTGACAAGGCCGACGTATGTGCATCAAAGGGTAATCTTAAAAGCATTTATGCAGCACACTGGGCGATTGGTCTTATCGGCCTTGCAAAGAACGTTCTTCTTGTTGGCCTGGCATATTATTTGGGTGCCGGTGCCGTACAGAACCTTCTTGACTGGATTCCGGCGTTCATTATGGACGGTTTTGGTATTGCCGCCAATATTCTTCCTGCCATGGGCTTTGCTATGCTCGGCAGACTTGTTCTCAAGCGCGAGATCCTGCCCTTCTTCTTCCTGGGCTTCTTGCTTGCCTCGTATATGAACGTTCCGTCGCTGGGTGTTGCTCTTATCGCGATTATTATTGTTATCGAGAAATTCGGCCTGCTGAACTTTGGTACTAATTCCGGTAGTCCTCAGCTTGCAACGGAAGGAGATGACGACGATGACTTTTAATGAGACCAGAACTGCTACGGCTCAAACTGACGTATCTGCGAATAATAATCAGTATAAGATTACCAAGAGCGATCTTATCAAGTCTTCGCTCAATACGGGTGCTTTGGGTATGGAGTTTTCTTGGACGTACTATAAGCAGATGAACCTTGCATTTTGTCTTATGGTTGCCGGAATGCTCAAAAAGATTTATCACGGCCGTCCCGATGACTATGCGGCAGCTCTTCGTCGTCACGCGGCATTCTTCAATATCACGGTACAGTTTGCCCCGTTTGTCGGCGGCATTGCAATGGCCATGGAGGAACGTGTTGCTCGAGGCGAGATTGAGCCCGATTCGGTCAACGATGTCAAAGCCGCTCTCATGGGTCCGCTTTCCGGCATTGGAGATGCTATTTTCCTTACTACCATCCGTGTCGTTGCGGCAGCCGTAGGCATTTCACTTTGTCAGGCCGGTAATGCAGCCGGACCTATTGTCTTTTTGCTTATCTACAACATTCCCGCGTTCTGGCTTCGTGTTTGGGGTGTTCAGAAGGGCTACTCAATGGGAGTGGGCTTTCTTGAGAAGGCATCGGAAAACGGGCTGATGCAGAAGGTCATAGCTGCCATTGGCATCGTGGGTGCGATGGTTATTGGTGGTATGACAAAAGACATGTTCTGGGCAACTATTCCCGTGCAGATCGGTCAGGCCGTTGAGGGCCAGGATCCAACCACCATTCAAACCGTACTTGACAGCATCATGCCTGGTATCGTTGGTATGAGTGCGTTTTGGATCTATTACCGGCTTCTTGCTAAGAAGATCAATCCCATGTGGCTCATTTTAGGCACTATGGTTTTGGGAGTCATTGGAGCGTACTTTGGCTTCTTAGCTTAGAGCGTAAATTGTACTTTGGACTTGTCTGTACTCTTTGGGTAAATGGGCAGCAGCAGGGTAGCCTTGCTGCTGCTTTTATGTTGATAAAGTTTCAGAAATCCATGTGGTAATGTTGTACAGCAGTTTGGACGCCTCCATTCTGATAATTGTAGCAAGTATCATCATTGTTTCTGCATTTAATGCAACATCGGGAATTTCCCTTTGATGTAAGACTTCCTGAGAATATGGTTGAACCCTTTAGAACTGAGAACGAAGCAGCCAATTTTCCGATCATCTTGCAGTGAGGATGATCGAAGATGCGCAGTGATATTTGGACTTGACTTGGTTTCGCTTCAAAAGTGGAGCTGTGTAGTACTTCTTGAAAACCTGTGTAGTACTTTTTTGAGCTCTGTTACAGCCTTCATTTGCAAAGTCCCAGCTAATTGAGTTGACGTGGCGAGAAGACCTCTTTTCTCGTCGTAAAATGTACTACACAGCTTTTTGAAATCTACTACACAGGTGTCGCTTTTGAAGCATGATGGCTTCTTAGTGATCCTCGTTCTTCAAAATCTGCTAAAGAATGGCCTATAGTTGGTGGATTTTGGCTTCCAGACCACTTTTTGGGACGTAACTCTAATGTTTCAATCTCACGCGTGTCTTTCAACTGATTCCAAATAATGCTGCTTTTATGCCTTGAATTGTCAAAGCAAGTGCAACGTTTGGTAATGGTAGACTTCCCAAGGGCACTTCCAACCCAGACGCTTACGTGGTCTT
>NZ_JRND01000015.1:0-21870 GCF_000758945.1 Lancefieldella parvula DNF00906 | reverse complement strand
GAACTGCGTCCCAAAACTTGGACATAAGAAATGGGGGGCAGTTCACTTTGACTGAGAGCGCAGTTCTCAATTGTTTTGGTAAGAATTTAGATTTTGCAAATAATTTATGATTTAGCGTATGCAAGCATGTAATGAGGGTATAGTATGCCGTAGTTAACAAATTGAGGAGTATCTGTATGAGTCCTATTGATATTTTGGTTGTCCTTATTGTCATTGCTCTTGTTGCTCTTTGTGTCCGCTCTCAACTTAAGAGCGCAAAAGAGGGTTCTTGTTCTGGATGCTCTTCTTCCAGTAGCTGCGGCACTCATCATGGTGGAGATGGTCACTGCGGTGTTGCTCAGAAAATGATTTCTGACGTTGATAAGGCTTTTGACGCTCAATAGGTCAATTGTCACAATTTCATTAACAATTTTTTACCATTCGCCCGGTTTCAGGGAAGTGGAAACATAGCCGTAACAAGAATGTGTCATGGTAGTTACGATTCCAGTTTTCTGACCCGGGAGGACCGTATGAGTACGGATAAGAAAATTGACTATATTCTTCGCACGGTAGAGGAACGAGACGTTC
Organism: Lancefieldella parvula DNF00906; assembly: GCF_000758945.1. Taxonomy (GTDB): domain Bacteria; phylum Actinomycetota; class Coriobacteriia; order Coriobacteriales; family Atopobiaceae; genus Lancefieldella; species Lancefieldella parvula_C. The sequence continues at coordinate 21,303 of NZ_JRND01000015.1, read as the reverse complement.
GCTACCTGCGTCTTTGTTTTACCGATGTGCTCGGCGGATTAAAAGCTCTCTCCATTTCCCCCGAGGAGCTAGAAGAGGCTTTTGTTGAGGGCATTGGTTTTGACGGCTCCAACGTTGACGGCTTTGCTTCCCAGGAGCAGTCCGATCTTCTCGCATTCCCTGACGCAGATACGTTCCAGATTCTTCCATGGAAGACAGATGACGGTGTAGTTGCAAACGTATTCTGCGATATTCAGACTCCTCGACGTGAGGCTTTTACAGGCGATCCACGCCTTGTACTGAGAAATGCTTTTATTAAGGCAGAAGACCTTGGCTATGTTGCAAATGTTGGCCCTAAGCTTGAGTATTTTTATTTTGTGAGCGGGACTGAGCCAAAGCCTATTGATCAGGCTGGATACCTTGATTTGAATTCTGCTGATCTCAGCCATAGTCTTCGATACTCCACGTCTCGTGCACTTGAGAATCTTTCTATTCCTGTTCAGTATTCTTTCCATGCAGCTGGCCCTGCTCAAAACGGCGTTGAGCTCCGTTATGCAGAAGCACTAACTTGCGCGGATAACATTGTTACTGCTCGTCTGGTTATCAGACATATTGCAACACTTCACGGTGTGTTTGCTTCGTTTATGCCAAAGCCTCTTCAGGGTGTCCCTGGCTCAGCCATGCTTTTGAATCAATCGCTTCTTGACCACGATGGCGAGTCTCTGTTCTGGGCTCCAAAGACTGAGAGCGAGGCCCACCTTTCTGAGCTTGCTCAACACTACATTGCAGGTCTTATTAAGTACGCTCCCGAGTACATGCTTATTACTAACCCAACGGTTAATTCCTATAAGCGTTTTGATCGTGATGCTATTCCTGCCTATGCAACCTGGGGTCGTAAAAACCGTTCTGCTATGGTTCGTATTCCTACGCATAAGCCAGGAAAGCATGTTGCCACCCGTGCTGAACTGCGTATTCCTGATCCAACTGCAAACCCTTATTTGGCTAATGCTGTCACGCTTATGGCTGGACTTAAGGGTATTGAAGAAGGCCTCTTGCTTCCTGAGGAGTTTGTAGGCGGAAATCCTGCCGATTATGGCGAGAAGCTCCCAATTAATCTTGGAGAGGCACTTGAGCGCTTCAAACAGTCGGAGCTTCTCAAAGACGCTCTTGGTGAGCACATCTTCTCGTATCTGTGCGAGCGCAAGGCAGAGGAGTGGCGTGAGTTCTGCCTTACCGTCACTGACTGGGATACCCAGAAATACTACGCTGGTTGCTAAGCAACTATTCTGCTTGCGTTTATAGGTACCTTTGAACCCTGTTCTGATTTTTTTCAGAGCAGGGTTTTTTGACGAGAAACCCTTGTTTCACGCAAAGAATGTAGCCTTCTTATTCGAATTGTTACCGTTTTATGAACTGAAAAAATTACTTTTACCTGGGCTTTATTGGATAGAATGACTAAATAGTAGTCATATATACAAACAAATGTAGCTTCTCGCCATTTTTATGCAATAAAAACGAGAAATGCGATGAAAATTATAAGTAGATTTTTCATATTTGCTTCCTATAATTCATTCCAATGAATTTCAGCTCAGATTTATTCAGGAAGAGGCAAATATGAAATCGTCACTGGTTACTACCGTAAAAAAGAATGTCCTAAAGGGCGTAGCTGCTGTTTTTATGGTATGTGCACTTGTTGGTCTTATGGCTTGCTCGTCATCTAAGCAAGAAAATGCGCAACAGGGTACTACTTCATCCTCTGATTCAAGCTATACGCTGGTAACTAAGGGTCATCTGACCGTTGTAGCAGAGCTTGGTTTCCAGCCTTTTGAGTACTTTGAAGGTAACTCAACCACTCCTGTTGGTTTTGACGTTGATCTTATTACCGAGATTGCAAAAAGACTCAATCTTGAGGTTACGTACCTGCCAAACCAGAAGTTTGACACCCTTGTTCCAACTATTAAGCAGGGTGGCAAAGCAGACGTTGCTATCGCAGGTATTACTATCACTGACGATCGCTCACAGGAGGTAGACTTCACTACTTCTTACCTCGACTCCAATCAGTCCCTGGTTGTTAAGTCTGGCAGCACCGAGACCGAGCAGACGCTCAACGACGCCTCTAAGAAGGTTGTTGTTCAGACAGGTACTTCCGGCGAGGATTGGGCTAAGGAGAACCTTCCAAAGGCAACTATTGTTTCTGTAGACGATGTTGCTGCAGCAATGGCAGGAGTCCAAACCGGTTTGTACGATGCTATGGTCATTGACTTGCCTGTTGCTTCCAACCTGATTAGCACTTCATATTCTGATCTGACTATTGCAAAAGAAATTCCAACAGGTGAGCAGTATGGCATTGCTGTTTCTAAGGACAATCCTGCACTAACTGAGGCAATCAACAAGGTTCTTGCAGACATGGAGAAGGACGGAACCATGACTGCTCTCAAGACCAAATGGTTTGGCTCTAACATCTAGTTTTACTAGCTCAGCAAAAGTGCTTGAAGTCAGATTTGGCTTCAAGCACTCACTGTTTTCATCAGGATTTATCGCATCTCAAGCTCTAAAGGAGTATCACGTGATTGCACTTTTGCACAAAACTATGTCAGGACAGCAACTGTCCTTGTGCATGTCATCTGCGAGTTTCAAAGCTGAATCTGTGCCTCAGAGTACGGCTTATAATTCAGCTAAGTCAACGCTCTCGCATAATCGTGCGTACTCCTCGCTGCTTGTAGTTCTTCTCGCTACGCTTCTTTTGAGTGGGCTGTTCTTTATGTCTCTGAGCGTGTTTTCTGTTCAGAGTGCGTTTGCTCTCACCACAAATAAGGCAACAGCTAAGTCAAATCAGACAGAAGGCAATGGCGTTATCGGTGGCAAAGAGACCCGTTTGACCTGGGAGGGAACAGTTGAGGACGAGCAGGTCTCTCAGCTTACTTTGCAGCTTCCAGAGGGCTCCGATCTGCAGAGCGCAACTACTAAGGTGACCGTTCTTTCAGGTCTTACGCGCGAGAAGATCGAGGCAACTGCAAGCGTCCAGGGAACGCAGGTTGTGATCTCTTTTGCAACACCCGTGGATGCTCAAAAGCTGATTCGTGTAGAGATTTCCGGCATGAAGTTTCCTGCTGACGGCGGTTCGTACTCTGTCGAGGGAACCTATACCACTGAGCAGGGAACTCAAAAGCTTGCTTCTTCTCCCGAAATCACCATTATTCCTAACACGCCAGTTCAGGCTCTGGTGAATTGGCTTGATGCTCAGCCTTGGGTTGAAGCGTGGAACTCCAATCACTTTTTGGGCATGTTCTTAAAGCCTCAACTGATTGTCTCCTCAGTTATGATGCTTTTTCCTGGATGGCTGGTTTGTCTTGCAATTGTAATTTGCGCCTATCCTGTGGCCATTGTGCTGGGAATGGGCTTTGCGCTGCTAAAGATTTCCAAGAATCCGCTCCTGCGTGCACTTGCGGTGGTATATATCAATTTGTTGCGTGGAACCCCATTCTTCCTGCAGATTTATATTCTGTTCTTTGGCCTTCCTATGTTAAATATCAATCTGGACACCAATCTGCTTGGCTTTATTGTGGTTGCTATCAATTCTTCTGCGTATCTTTCTGAGATTTTCCGCGCGGGCATTCAATCAATCCCGCAGGGTCAGTATGAGGCAGCAAGCTCTCTTGGTATGAATCGTCTCCAGACCATGACGTTTATTATCATTCCTCAAACTATCCGTCGGGTTATCCCACCTCTTACCAGCGACTTTATTACTTCCTACAAAGATACCTCGCTGCTTTCTTCTGTAGGTGTTATGGAGCTGATGATGTTTGCTAAAAACCTCACCACCTCAACGGGAAACATGACGCCATATATGACGGCCGCTCTGTTCTATTTGGCAATTACCCTGCCACTCATTAAGGTAGTTGGCACTATCGAGAAACGCATGGAGCAGTCAGAAACAGGTAAAACAGCAAGCGTCGCAGATAGTAAGACCCAAGCTCTTTCCAAGGAGGAAAACTAATGTCTTTCTTTTCTTTCAAAAAGAAGTCGGATACAGAACAACCCGCCTTGGATGCTGAAGTCGCTGCACAAGAGGCATTTGAGCGCGATAAGCCCCTTACTAACCATACTTTTGAGGCAGGTGAACATCCTATTGTTCGTATTGAGCACCTCAATAAGTCGTTTGGATCAACGCATGTCTTAAATGACGTTAACCTGACTGTTTGGCCAGGTGAAGTTGTGGTTGTGCTTGGTCCTTCGGGCTCCGGTAAATCCACTATGCTCCGTTGTATTAATCTGCTGGAGACACCTTCTGCAGGCCATATCCTTATTGAGGACCAAGAGATTACAGGCACAAACGAGACAGAGGTAAATGCGCTTCGTAGAGATGTCGGAATGGTTTTTCAGCAATTCAATCTGTTTGGTCATTTAACGGTTAAAGAGAACGTAATGATTGGTCAGATTAAGGTTCTAGGAAAGTCAAAAGAGGAGGCAGAGGCAGAGGCGCTAAAACAGCTGGAGGCTGTTGGCCTTGCTGATAGAGCAGACTTCAAGCCTGGTGCGCTTTCCGGTGGACAGCAGCAGCGTGTTGCAATCGCTCGCGCCGTTGCTATGCATCCAAATGTACTTCTGTTTGATGAGCCTACTTCCGCGCTTGACCCCGAGCTTGTTCGTGGTGTTTTGGATGTTATGCGTGATCTGGCAAAGAACTCTGGTATGACCATGATTGTGGTAACGCACGAGATGGGTTTTGCAAAAGACGTGGCAGATCGCGTGGTCTTTATGGAAGGAGGAGTGGTAGTTGAGCAAGGCACTCCTGATGTCATTTTCAACAATCCACAAAACCCTCGAACAGCTGAGTTCATTGGCGCTATTGCGTAAAACCAATACTTTTTAGAATTAATACGCAAACGAAAAAATAAATTAAGACGAGAAAATCTTCTCGCCCTAATTGCAGATAATAAGGTATATCTGCTCTTTATTCGCAGCTTGTGGTATGCTTTATAAGATTAAGCTTATCCTAGGGGGAATCGATGCATCACAAGAATATTCTTCTTGTATCTGCAACGACACGCTTACATGAACGTATGCGTGAACTTTCGCATGTCATTGATGTGTCTATTGCTCTTGCAAATGCAGCCTCATTTTCTCAGGCTGCGGCTTCTGGTCATACCTTTGACCTTATCATTCTTGATCAAAAAGACCTGTCCCAGGATGTTATTAGCACGGTAGAGAATTATTCTGCGCAAAATGGCGGAATTGCTCGCCTGTTTGTTGCTGACCTTGATAATCTTTCTAAGTTTGTTCTGCCTGTTCAGGGCAAGAGCGATTTTATTTTGTCTACTGCAACTATCCAGGAGTTTAGCCTTAGGTGCTCGCTGCTTTTGTGGCCAGGTACCGAGAGCACTTCTAGAGATTTGGTTATTGTTGACAACATAAAGATTAACCTGGCAACGTATCAGGTTTATATTGATGAATCTCCTGTTGATCTTACGTATATGGAGTATCTGCTGCTGTCATTCTTGGCAACCCATCCGTCTCGTGCATACTCACGTGAGGCTCTTTTGCAGCGCGTTTGGGGCTTTGAATACTGCGGCGGTACCAGAACAGTTGACGTTCACGTAAGGCGTGTTCGCTCAAAGATTGGTCCTCAAGCAGCCGCTCATCTTGAGACGGTTCGTGGTGTAGGCTATCTATTTAGAGCATAATCGCAGGTATAAACTGCATTTAATGGGATCTGCAAACTTCTTTCTTACTAGCAGGATTTCCGCGCGTCTTTCTCATAATGAGAAACGAATTTTTGTCCGGTATAACGGGTAGAATACACATATTGAAAAATTGATGTTTAGCGCAGAATTATTTGCGTTAGTTGTTTGCATCAAAGTGATGTTAAGGAGGATGTCTATGGAGAACCAAGCACATGGTTTAACCACAGATTCCGCTATTTATAAGCGTTTCTCGCCAGTTGAGCAGACTGGATTTATGTCTATGTTCAAAAGCTCAAGTGTAAAAAGAACAGCTTGTGTAATTGCTTTTGCCGTTGCTTGTGTTCCTACCATTGCTTTGGGAGAGGGAATTTCTAAGCTTCCTGTAGTATCTGGTCAGGCAACTATTTCTCAAGCAGCGACGTCTCGTCCTGCTGCAGAACCAACTGATACTAAGACGGCAGAAACGGTAGCTTCTAAGGTTTTGCCTTCGGTTGTGTCCGTTAAGGCTACCAGTGATTCATCAGGCTCAACCGGTTCTGGCGTTGTATTGAACACAAATGGAGACATTCTTACCAATTACCACGTTATTGAGGGTATGGATACGTTCTCTATCTCCGTTAATGATAAAGAGTATGAGTGTACTGTTGTTGGTACAGATCCAACCTCTGACCTTGCTGTTCTTCATGCTGACCTTAAGGGAGATAGCCTAACCCCAATTGAGATTGGTAATTCCGATAACTTAGCTCCTGGTAGTTGGGTTATGAGTGTTGGTAGCCCATTTGGACTTGATCACTCTGTTTCTGCAGGTATCGTGTCTGCTCTTTCTCGTGGAGATATGCTTGAGACAGAGGGTGGAGAAACCACTATTTATGCAAACCTCATCCAGGTTGATGCAGCTATTAACCCAGGTAATTCTGGCGGCGCTCTGGTTGACTCTAATGGTCAGCTTGTGGGTATTTGTACGTTGTTCTCGTCAGATACCAAGTCATTTGCGGGTATTGGTTTTGCAATTCCTTCTAACTATGCCATTGATATTGCAAATCAGATTCTTTCTGGCCAGCAAGTTAAGCATGCCTATATTGGTCTTTCTATGCAGACCGTTACTCCTCGAGTTGCAAAGCGCAATGATCTTTCGGTAGATTACGGTGCGTATGTAGCAGGCCTTCTTGATGATAGTCCTGCAGAGGGTGCTGGTATTAAAAAGGGTGATGTTATTGTCTCTATTGGTGGAGAGCGCGTAGTTTCTGCTGATGCAGCTATTATTGCCGTTCGCTCTCACAAGATTGGAGAGACCGTTCCTGTAGAAATCATGCGTGGAGAAGACCGCCTTACTATCAACGTCACGCTTGGTTCTGATGAGACGCTTTCTTCTATGAAAGAGAAAGAAAAGAACAGCAAGAACGAAACAAACAACGATACTGATGATAAGCAGGATCGCACTGAAGATGATGATTCCTATAGGTATTATCGTCAGCAAAATTATTGGGAAGAGTTCTGGGATTACTTCACTAATCCTTATGGAGATAAAGACGTTAATTCCGATAATCCATTTGTGAATTTCGTAGAGGGCATTACCAATAGCATTGCAGAAGTAATCTACGGCATTTTTGGTTAACACTCAGATTGCGTTTGCTGTGTTTGCGTTTGTTTGTTCTGCTATGAGTTAGGGGAGTCTTGTGGATTTACTTGTGCTGTTAGTTTTGGCTGTAGTCGCCATTCTACTTATCGTGAGCCTTGTCACACTTTCCTCTAAGCTTTCGCAAGTAAAGACGCTGCAAGAGCAAAGTCAAACATCATCTGCAGAGCTTATAAGAAGCTCCCAAGAGTTGGATCGTCGTGTTACGGATAACATGGCAAAAATGCAAGAGCTTATGGATACAAAGCTTGAGAAGGTAAGAGAGGTAGTTGATCAAAAGCTCACCTCAACGCTGCAAAATCAGACGAAGCAGACTGATCAGCGCATTGCTCAGCTTGATGCTCGCTTTGATGCTTTTCAGCGTCGTGTGGATGACAACATGAAGGCAACCTCTCAGGCCTCAACCGAGCAGCTTGGCAAGGTCAGAGAGACTGTTGACAAACAGCTCAGCGACATGCGTAAAGAGAATGAAGCAAAGCTTGAGCTTATGCGTCAGACCGTTGACGAGAAACTCCAGAAAACGCTTGATGAGCGTATGACTCAATCGTTTCAGCGCGTATCTACGCAACTTGAGCAAGTTCATCAAGGCTTGGGAGAAATGCGCGGCCTTGCAGAGGGTGTTGGAGACTTAAAGAAAGTTCTCTCTGGCGTTAAGACTCGCGGAATTGTTGGAGAGATTCAGCTTGGCGCAATTCTAAGAGACATTCTTTCTCCAGAGCAATATGAAGAGAATGTTGCTACTGTTTCTGGTTCTACTGAGCGTGTTGAGTTTGCAGTTAAGTTGCCTGGAGAGTCAGGGGAGACTGTTTGGCTTCCTATTGACTCAAAGTTTCCAGGGGATACCTATGAGCATTTAGTGGATGCAATCAATGCAGGAAATGAAGAGGCGATTGCTGCCGCTAAAAAGGGTCTAGAGACTCGAATTAAGGCAGAGGCAAAAGATATCTCTACAAAGTATATTGCCCCACCAGAGACAACTAACTTTGCTATTTTGTTCCTTCCTTTTGAGGGACTTTATGCAGAGGTAGTCAGTCAGACGGGTTTGCTTGAGCAGCTACAGAGAGAGTATCGCGTTAATGTGTGTGGTCCTTCCACTATGGCAGCACTTCTTAACAGTCTTCAAATGGGATTCCAATCTGTTGCTATTCAGAAGCATGCAGACGAGATTCAAAAGGTACTCTCTGCAGTTAAGACAGAGTTTGAGACGTATCAAGCTCAGCTTGAGAAGGCTCAGAAACAGATTAGAACTGCAGAAACCACCATTGATAAGATTCTTACTACTAGAACAAAGGCTATGAACCGCAAGCTCAGAGGTGTTACTGCATTAGAGAGCCTTGAAGATGCACAGAGTACTTTAGGTCTTGTTGAGGGAAGTGTAGAAGATCAAGAGGATGATGAGTAGCACGTATTTTTGAGTGCTGAGTTTCTCTTTTATAGGTAGATAAAAAACAGCGGCTTCGGTTGCTGTTTTTTTGTTGCATAAAAATACCTTATGGGGGTATACTGTTTACAGAAACTAATACCCCCTTAGGGTATGCAAAGGAGGACAGATGGCTCAGAAAGACAGCCAACCACAGGAAACTTGTTGTCATTGTGATCACAAGGCTACTCCTCGCTCAAGCGAGCTTAAAAGTGGAGTTTCTCGCCGTATTAACCGTGCAATCGGCCAGTTAAATGGCATTAAAACAATGATTGACGAGGATCGTTATTGCGGAGATGTCCTTATTCAGCTTGCAGCAGTTGAGTCTGCGGTTAAGGCCATCTCAAGAGAAGTAATGCAGGATCATCTGGAGTCTTGCGTAGTTGACCGCATCCAGTCAGGCGATACAGAAGTTATTGATGAGGTCATGGACCTCTTTAAGCGTTTTATGTAAGGTGGCGTTATGGATCAGAAAGTTTTTGATGTACAAGGAATGACGTGTGCAAGTTGTTCTGCGCACGTAGAGAAGGCGGCAAACTCTGTTTCTGGTGTCTTTGAGGCTCGCGTTAATCTACTTAAGAATTCTATGGAAGTTGATTACGACGGTAATCCAGATACCCTCAAGCAGATTTCTGACGCAGTAAGCAAGGCAGGCTATGAGGCAACACCTCGTAGTGACAAAAAAGATTCTACTGCAGCTACTAAGGCAGATGCTACCGATGCTTCAGAAAAGGCAGTAAGGCAGAAGAGAGTCGAGCTTATTTCCTCAATGGCGTTTGCCATTCCACTGTTCTATCTTGCCATGGGTGAGATGATAGGAGCACCTGTTCCACCTGCTGTTTCTGGCATGAATGGCATGATGAACTTGGCTCTTACCGAACTCTTGCTTTGCATTCCTATTCTGTTCATTTGTCGTCACTATTTTATTGGTGGATTCCGTTCTCTGCTGCATGGCACTCCTAATATGGACTCGCTCATTGCGCTAGGTTCTGCAGCATCGTTTGCCTACAGCGTTGTCAGTCTGTATCAGATGGCAAACGCTTTTGTCGCAGGAGATGTGACTGCAGCTCACCATGCAATGCATGGCATGTACTTTGAGTCCGCAGGTTTGATTCTTGCTCTGATTACCTTGGGTAAGTTCTTTGAGGCTCGCGCAAAAGGTCATACCACAGGTGCAATTAACGCACTTATGAACCTTGCCCCAAAGACTGCTATTCTCGTCAAAGACGGTATTGAGCAGGAAGTTCCTGCAGAGACCGTTGTGGTGGGAGACATTCTTGTGGTAAGGGCTGGTCAGTCAATTCCTGTTGATGGCCAGCTCATCGAGGGAGAAGGATCTGTCGATGAGTCCGCGATTACCGGAGAGCCCGTTCCTGTAAGTAAGACCGTTGGCGATTCCGTGACAGGTGCTACGGTATCTACCGGCGGCTGGTTTAAGATGCGTGCCACCGCTGTTGGCGATGACACTACACTTGCAGGCATTATCCGCCTGGTTGACGAGGCAACAAGCTCCAAAGCACCTATCGAGCGTCTTGCTGACAGCATTGCTGGCATCTTTGTACCTGTTGTCATTGGAATTGCGCTGGTAACCTTTGCAGCATGGTTTGTCTTTGTGGCACCTGGTGACTTTGCGGTTGCTCTCTCGCACGCTGTTGCTGTTCTGGTTATTTCGTGCCCTTGTGCACTTGGTCTGGCAACACCTACTGCCATCATGGTAGGCACTGGTTTGGGCGCTTCAAATGGCATTTTGGTCAAGTCTGCCGAGGCGCTTGAGGGCGCAGTCCGAGCAACCGTGGTTGTTCTTGATAAGACCGGAACGCTCACTGAGGGCAAGCCGAGCGTAACTGACGTACTTTGTGCAGGTGGAACTTCCGAGCAGCAGCTGCTTGAGTACGCATATGCGCTTGAGCAAAAGAGCGAGCATCCACTTGCGCAGGCTATTGTTACGTATGCTCAAGAGAAGCTTGGAGAGTCTGCAGGCAGCTCTCTTGATGTACAGGAGTTCTCACAGGTTGCTGGTGGTGGCCTTATAGCAACGGTTGGCGAGAAACGCCTTGTAGCAGGAAACGCTCGTCTTATGGAGCAGGAGGGTATCAGCACACAAGAGTTGACTTCCCAGGCTCAGCAGCTAGCTGAACAGGCAAAAACACCGCTGTACTTTGCACTTGAGGGTAAGCTTCTTGGTGTTATTGCTGTGGCCGATAAGGTAAAGCAAACTAGTGCGTCCACCATTGCTCGTCTTCGTGCTATGGGTGTTAAGTCAGTCATGCTTACTGGCGATCAGGCAACAACAGCAAACGTCATAGGTAAGGAGCTTGGCGTTGACCAGGTTATCTCTGATGTCTTGCCAAGCCAAAAAGAGTCCTACATTAGGCAGTTCCAGGACTCTGGAGAAAATGTTGTCATGGTTGGCGATGGCATCAACGATGCTCCAGCACTCGCTCGAGCAAACGTGGGAATTGCAATTGGTGCAGGTACCGATGTTGCCATTGAGTCTGCCGACATTGTCTTGATGAAGTCTGATCCAGCTGATGTTGCAACTTCAATTGAGCTTTCTCGTGCCACTATGACCAACATCAAAGAGAACCTGTTCTGGGCTCTGTTCTATAACACCATTTGTATCCCTGTTGCTATGGGCCTGTTGTATCCATTTGGCATTTCGCTGAACCCTATGATCGGTGCAGCTGCCATGGGCTTCTCGTCAGTCTTTGTTGTATGCAATGCACTGCGCCTGCGTACCTGGAAGCCAAAGAATACCAGCTCAGCAACTCGCCAAGACGCTCATGACACAAAACCAGTCATTGACGTTCAAACTAAGTCCACAAACGACGCATCCGCGTCACAGAAGGAGGAATCTTATATGGAGAAGAAACTAAACGTAGAGGGCATGTCTTGCCAGCACTGTGTTGCACACGTTACACAGGCTCTTGAGGCTGTCGAGGGTGTTTCTAAGGCAACCGTTTCACTTGACGAGAAGAGCGCTGTAGTTGAGCTGTCTTCTGATGTTGCTGATAGCGCATTGGTTGACGCTGTTGTTCAGGCAGGATATGAGGCTACTATTGCCTAAGGTGGGCAAGTAGACGGTCCTTCTCGCTAGAATCACTAAATACCGCACGTGCAGCATTTTCAGCAAGCTCACGTGCGGTATTTTTGTCTAGACCGCAGTGCTGCTGCAAAAGCTCAAACTCGCGCGAGAGGGTAGTGTTGGAGACAGTCATGTTGTCCGTGTTGATAGTGATCGTCAGACCAGCATCAAGCAGTTGCTCAAGAGGGAAGCGCTCTATTGACTCAAAGATGTGCGTCTGAAGGTTGCTGGTAGGGCAAATCTCAAGAGCAACATTTGCAGCCTTGAGGTCCTGGATAACGCCTGTGTCCTCCAAAGAGCGAACACCGTGGCCAATACGTTGTGCGCCAAGTCGAAGTGCAGCCTTGATGCTTTCTGGACCAGCAGCCTCTCCCGCGTGGATAGTAAAAGGAACGTCTTTTCTTTGTGCTTCAGCAAAAAGTGACGAGAAATTCTTTGTGGCAAAGAGCGCTTCTGCTCCTGCTAAGTCTGCTGCTACGACGCCATTTCCAAGGTACGCTGCAGCCAGATCAATTGACTCTTCATTTTTGTGCTTAAGCTTTTCACCTGTGCCACGCATAGCGCAAATAAGGTATGCCGTGTGGAGCGCTGACTGTGGATGCTCTGCATAGAAGTCAGCTCTACCAGCAAGAGCAGCCTCAAGAACTTCTTGCTGAGAAAGACCTCCTGCGGTAAGACTCCCTGGTGCAAAGCGGGGTTCAGCGTAGAGAATGCCCTCTGCGTCAAGTTGCTCGTGAAATGCCTTTGCAACCGTACGAATGCCCTGCGCTGACTGCATAAGCTTGAGCGACAGCTCAAATGTAGCAAGATACTGGTTAAGATTATGGCAATGAGCTGGGACTTGCATCTTTTCTTTGAGTTCAGCCAAAGAGAAATCAAGTCCCGCTTCTGCTGCAAGTTGAGCTGCGGCAGGAAGTGGGATTGATCCATCAAGATGAACATGCAAATCGATAAGAGCACAGGAGCTCATGGCGCCTCCTACAAGAAACGTATGCTATGGCGCAAAGAGCGCAAACTAGATAGCTACATCATACGGTAGGGAAGTGGCGTTTTCCAAATCGTTTGCAAGTTTTTCAAACTGGTATCCATTGACGCGCTCAAGCAGACGTACTTCATCAGGCAAAACGTCATAGTGAATCTGTGAGCAAATAGCGCAGGCAATAGATCCAATGGTGTCTGTATCTCCACCCATCTCCGCGGCTATTCTCGCTGCTTTAGAGACTTTTCCTTGTGAGAGCTTTACCACTGCAAGAACTGCAGGGATAGTCTCTATGGTTTCATAACCACAGCCACAGTAGTCGTAGATGTCTCTTGATGCTGCTAGGGGAGCCTCAAGGTTTTTGGCACCCTCGCAAAACTCCAGCGCCATGATGCACTTTTGATACATGCTAGGCATAGGCATTTGTGTACCAATTTTTGTGTAGAAAGCTCGGTGTCCATAACTTAAAGCAGTTTCAAGAGCATCCTCTACCGTAAACGAGTTTTCAGAAAGACCTCTGCTTATGGCGGCAACAATCATTGCTGCACCCATGATAGCTACGTTGGTTCCGTGCGTAGGAAGCGCAAGCTCAGTAACGCTGTTAATGAGCGCATGTTTGTCTTTCCAGCTCACAATTGAAGCCAGCGGTGCGCATTTCATGGCACATCCGTTAGTGGTTCCAAGGCGACCGCATGTTTTGAGCGAGTGGCCAGAAAGTCGATTGGCTAACGCAGCTCTTGTGGAAGGACCAACTACCTGGGCAGCGTTTGGCTCTGTTGCCACATAATTTTCTAGCGCATCAAAGTAGCGGGATTGGTTAAAAACCCCCTGGTTATCAATGATGTTTTTAGTCAAAATGATTGCGTTTGCGGTGTCATCTGTAGTCTGACCTGCGGTAAAAGGTCTTCCAAAAAAGTCATTTTTAGGTGGATTTGAAAGACTTTGAACTCCATCAGGAAATGCAAAATCAATTTGGTGTGGTGACATCATCTCTGTTGGCATGCCATAGGCGTCGCCATAGGCAAGGGCCGTAAGCATCCTATAGAGTTTGATTTTTCTTGCCGTATTCATGTTACTCACGCTTCTTTATGTTAGAAGAACGTGATGTTTTGACTCTGCAGAGACTCTTGTTACCTGCAGAGATAAGCTTCTCATAGCAGCATGCCATGATTGCTCCCCTCAATTAGATATTCTCTGTCTTTGCAGGTTTTTCTTTACTGTGCCGTAAGGAATGCCTCACTCCTTAGATCCTTACTTTCCCAACTTGTAGTCGCAATACAAGCTAGATGGCTCAGACAGAAAATATCTCCCCCAAGTATGTTTAAAGATATCAAATATTTAAGTATTACTACAGGGGGTAAGGCTTATTAATCGGCGGGCGGTAGCTGAAGAGAGCTTAGAGGCAACTTATTCACAATAGTGACTACATACTGTCTTATATTCTCTCTAACGCACTGAGCCATTGCTGGGTAAAATGGTTTGTAGCAATCTGAAAGGAATGGACATGCCCGCAATTTTGACTCATGACTTCTTTGGCAAGGATGCCTTTGATATAGCTGCAGGCAAACTTGGTTTTTCTACGATGGAAGAGCGAGAAGCTTTTTTGTTGGGCAACCAAGGTCCAGATCCGCTGTTTTATTTAGCAGCAGATCCACTGCTGCATCGCTACGCTAAATATGCGTCGATCATGCATAAAGAAAAAACGCCCGAACTTCTTCTTTCTATGCGAGACGCAATTGCACCTCTGCCACTCAAAGACGTTGCGGTCGCTCGCGCCTATATTGCAGGATTTCTCTGCCACTATATGCTTGATTCCGCTGCTCATCCTTTTGTCTATTACTGGCAAAACATGCTTATCTCTCAGGGCGTAGAGGGCTTGGATGAATCTGCCAAAAATCAAGTGCATGCAGAAATCGAGAAGGACCTTGATGAGGCAATTCTTTACGCCCATCTTGGTAAAACGGTAGCTACCTATAGGCCGTATAGCGAGGTTTTGAAGGCATCGCTGCATACGCTTTACGTTTTGGATAGAGTGTTTTTCTTTGCGTTGTTATGGACGTATGAAAAACCTACCGATACCAGGATTTTCTCGTCAGCTGCTGTTGATTTTAGGATTATCCAACATCTAGCATATTCGCCAACAGGTAAGAAAAGAAAGCTACTTGGTCATCTTGAGCGTACCTTTGGTACAAATAGGTTCTCTTTGATTGAGGCACTCTCGCACGGGGCAAGGGAATCTTCTGATTCTGATTTTGATAACAGAGCGGGAAATGAGTGGATTGATCCTTTTACGGGAGAGGTGCGCAAAGAGAGCTTCTGGGATTTGTATGACCATGCGCTGGCAAATGTGCCTTATGCACTTGACGTTTTCTTCTCGCCAGACTTTAATCTTGATACTGCAAAAGAGCTTACGCAAAATCTGAACTTTGATGGTCAGACGCTTGCAAATGAAGGTTCGACAGAATAGGTTTTTGTGGCAACGTACGTTTTTTCTGATATTCACGGTCATGTGGAGCCGCTTAGGCGTGCTCTACAGCGTATTAATCCAACCGAGTCAGACGTGTTCTATTGTCTTGGCGACATGATTGATCGTGGTCCTAGCTCGCTTGCCACTATAAAGACAATTCGTGAGCTTCCTAACTGTACCGTTTTAATGGGCAATCATGAGCAACTTGCGCTGCAAGCATTGGCCCCAGAGGCGGATATTGAAGCTCAGTTTATGTGGCAGATTAACGGGGGAGACGCAACGCTTGCTGAGCTCAAGACGCTTTCTGAAGAAGAATATAGTGAGCTGATTG
Source organism: Lancefieldella parvula DNF00906 (assembly GCF_000758945.1). GTDB lineage: Bacteria > Actinomycetota > Coriobacteriia > Coriobacteriales > Atopobiaceae > Lancefieldella > Lancefieldella parvula_C. The sequence goes on along the minus strand of NZ_JRND01000015.1, from coordinate 5,722 downwards.
ACTGGTTGCAGGCGCTTCCTTTGTACGCCACCGTTGAGGTCCAAGGCAGAGATTTTGTTCTGGTTCATGCGGGCGTAAGGTCTAACGGTGTTCCCTTGCCAACCGCCTGGGATAAGGCTTCTTTGGAGCAGTACTTAAGTAAGCAGTCTGAAAACGATCTTTTGTGGATTCGTGAAGAGTTTTGGCAATATCCAACGGATTTCCGCACGTCAGAAGCAGCGTATCCCGTTGTAATTTGTGGCCATACACCCACACCTTTGTTAGCAAGTTTTGGTGCAAAAAACTTGAATCGCAGCGCCACTACTCCTGATGGTCTTGCGCAATGGGTCCAGTCAGATGGCGATAAGTGGGGAATTGATACGGGCACAACAGGTGGAGCCGGCTACGGCCAAGTAACTGTACTGCGCCTTGATGATTTGCAGGAGTTTGTTGAGCCGCTGCAAGAAGGCGAGTAGCTGTGGCTGCAAAGACGCCGCAGCCTGCTGGCGATGCTGCCAAAACTGCGCTTACGCATGTTGAGAACACGCTTGACCCCATCATCTTTCCCGATTCTCGCGTGCTGCTCTTGGGATCAATGCCTAGTCCCAAGTCTCGAGAAATTGGCTTTTACTTTGGTAATCCTCAGAATAGATTCTGGCGCGTAGTTGCCGCGTTATATGGCGAGAAACCCCTCAAGTCCATATCTGAAAAGATTGACTTCTGTAAAAGACATCATCTTGCTCTTTGTGATGTGCTTAAGGCTTGTGATATTAAGGGCGCAAGCGACGCTTCTATTGCAAATCCAGTTCCACACAACATTGGCGCTCTTATTCAAGATTCATCAATCTGCGCCATTTTTACACTTGGTGGGACGGCAACAAAATTTTATAAGCGCTACACCGAGCAACAAACTGGTATTTCCGCACGTCAACTGCCTTCTACAAGTCCTGCTAATGCCCGTATGTCAGTTGATGATTTAGTGGAAGAATTTTCCATTATCAAAAAATTTACCAATTGTGAGTTGACAATATCCTAGTTGCGACTAGGATTATACGCATGCGAATTATGGCTACGACATACACTGCACTTTGTGCATGCACCGCGATGTGTCTGGTGCCCGGGTCACATACGACCAGGGTGTAATTGTCGCTGAGCAAAATTTTCCTGGTACAGACTCGGGCGTAAAGCTATTTTGTAACTCTTGTGTGATCATTCGCACATCCCGAGAGGATTTATTCGCATGGACTGGAGCTTCATAGGGGAACATCTCCCACTGTATGCAGAAGCTGCAAAAATAACGCTTACTATCTCTTTCTTTGGAGTTCTCTTCTCGCTTATCGTTGGTTTGATAAGTGCTCAGATTTCGCTGACAAAAATTCCTGTTTTAAGTCAGCTTAATGCTGTTTATGTTGAGCTTTCCAGAGGAACACCCCTGCTTATTCAGCTGTTTCTTATCTACTTTGGTCTGACTAAAGTTGGTCTCAAAATGGATGCAGAGGTAGCTGCTGTTGTGGGTCTAACGTTTCTTGGTGGCTCCTATATGGCAGAGGTGTTTCGCGCAGGCTTTGAATCAGTTGCAGCTATTCAGTTTGAGTCTGCAAAGGTTTTGGGCCTCTCAAAGATTCAAGCTCTCCAGCACGTTATTCTTCCGCAGGCACTTTCTGTAGCAATTCCAGGCCTCGTTGCTAACATCATTTTCTTAATCAAGGAATCTTCCGTTGTTTCCGGCATTGCTCTTGCAGATTTGATGTACGTAACCAAAGACATTATTGGCATGCAATACGACACTACAGAAGCCCTCTTTATGCTGGTAATTGCCTATGTGATTATCCTTGTTCCTATTTCTTTGCTTGGCAGCTGGCTGGAGAGGAGGCTTGACTATGCCCGTCGATAACATTTTGCTGCAGGAAGGAGTAATAACGCGCCTTCTTGGAGGTCTTGCAACAACGGTGCACATTGGCCTTATCTCTGTGGTGCTTTCCATTCCTCTTGGTATTCTCGTTGGACTTTTTATGACATCCAACAACAAGATTGTTCGCGCAATTCTTCGTGTGTACCTTGAGATTGTTCGTGTTATGCCTCAGCTGGTGCTGCTCTTTGTGGTGTTCTTTGGTACTTCTGAATGGTTTGATGTCAACTTTGATGGCATTGAAGCTTCAATTGTGGTCTTTACCTTCTGGGGAGCCGCCGAGCTTGGAGACCTGGTAAGAGGAGCGTTGGAGTCAATTCCAGCATCTCAGTATGACAGCGCGTTTGTACTTGGTCTTTCTCGCCAGCAGACGTTTTTTAAGGTCATCCTTCCTCAGGCTTTCAAGCGTCTTTTGCCTCCAGCTATCAACCTGATTACACGCATGATTAAGACAACGTCACTTTGTAATTTGATTGGCGTGGTTGAGCTGCTCAGAGTTGGTAGTCAGATCACCGATTTTTATCGCTTCAAGTTCCCAACCGACGGAGCACTTTGGATTTACGGAGCTATTTTCTTCCTGTATTTTGCTGCCTGCTTCCCACTTTCGTATCTTTCACGCAGGCTTGAGAGGAGCGCCTCACATGAGTAACACCGTTTTAGCAGTTAAGGACCTCACTAAGGTATATCCCTCAAGCCAGAAACCCGTGCTTGATAAGATTTCGCTCTCCATCAATAAAGGCGAGGTAGTCGTGGTGTTGGGACCTTCCGGTTGCGGTAAGTCTACGCTGCTTCGCGCCATTGTTGGCTTGGAAGATATCCAAGGGGGAGAAGTGCTTCTCCACGATCAGGTTATTTCTGGTCAGAAGAGGGAAAGCGCTGCAGCAGGCATTGGAATGGTTTTTCAAAGCTATGATTTGTTCCCTAACATGACGGTTTTGAAAAACGTAACCCTGGCCCCTCTGGTAGTGCAGAAGCGCTCAGAGGATGAGGTTTTGGCACAGGCAGAAGAACTGCTGCGTCGTGTGGGACTGTGGGAGAAGAAAGACTCCTATCCATCAGCACTTTCTGGCGGCCAAAAGCAGCGCGTGGCAATTGTTCGTGCTCTTATGACTAACCCTGAAGTTCTTTTGCTGGACGAAATCACTGCAGCTCTTGACCCCGAGATGGTTCACGAGGTTTTGCAGGTAGTTATGGAACTAGCAGAGCAAGGAATGACCATGCTGGTGGTAACTCACGAGATGCGCTTTGCTCAAGCAGTTGCTGATCGAGTCATCTTGATTGATCAGGGACACATCGTAGAAGAGTCGTCCGATGCACAAGAGTTTTTCTCGGCACCTAAAACAGAAAGGGCACAAGAGTTTTTGCGCACCTTTGAATTTGAACGTGTACATAAGTAAACAACGTGTTTTTGCACGTAGATGATGTAGTAATTGATACAACTTGTTAGGATTTGAAATGAACTTCTTTGAAAATACTTCCGCTTCTCTTTCTCGCCGTGCTTTCCTTGGTGCAAGCGCACTTTCTGCTGCAGCTCTTTTGGCTGCTTGCAAGAAAAAGGATTCCGACGGAGCTCAGGGTGGATCTTCTGATACAGACTCAAAGTTTAGAACTCTTGATGACATCAAGAAGGCAGGCACAGTAAATATCGGCGTCTTTAGCGACAAGGCTCCTTTTGGTTATGTTGATGCAAACGGCAATTACGCTGGTTACGACATTGTTTTTGCTGAGCGCCTTGCAAAGGATATGGGCGTCAAGATCAACTACATTGCCACTGACGGACAAAATCGCGTGCCTTTCTTGCAGTCTAATAAGGCAGACATCATGTTGGCAAACTTTACGGTAACTGATGACCGTAAAGAGAAGGTTGATTTCTCTCTGCCATACATGAAGATTAAGCTGGGCGTTGTTTCTCCATCCTCTGCGCCAATCACAGATGTTTCGCAGCTTGACGGCAAGAAGCTTATTGTTTCTAAGGGAACCACGGCTGAGGTTTGGTTTGCTAAGAACGCACCTAAGGTTGAGCTGGTCAAATTTGATAGCTATGCTGATGCGTATAACGCACTGCTCGACGGCCGCGGCGATGCTTTCTCAACCGACAACACCGAGGTACTTGCATGGATTAAGTCTAACCCTGGCTTTGTTGTTGGCATCGACGACCTGGGCGACTCCGATACTATTGCTGCTGCAGTTCACAAGGGTAACTCTTCGCTGTTGGAGTTTATCAACAACGAGATTACCGGCCCTCTTGCAGAGGAGAACTTCTTCCACAAGGCTTATGAAGAGACACTTGCTCCCATTTACGGTGACGAGGTAGATCCAAATAACATTGTTGTTGAGGGCGGCAAAATCTAAGTTCTGGGCTTAGTCCGTCTTTACAGCTCAATTACACCCATTTCGCGAGAAGACCTTGCAGCTTGTAAGGTCTTCTCGCGTTTGTAGCCAAATTGTTAATTTGTACAGTACTTTTTAAAAATGATTCTTTGTGCTGATAAAGTAGGTCAACTATTTTTTGACCAACTAGGGCAAAGGAGCTGATAATGGCAGCTGAACAGCAAAAGACAACTCGTAAGATTGGCGTCCCCAGGTTCCCCGGCGATATTATGCTGTATCCACTTTCTGTGGGCCTACTACTTCACTCTTTTTTCCCTCAGGTTCTAGAAATTGGTAGTTTTACTACAGCTGTTGCTAAGGGTGCTCCTGCGATTGTTGGTATTGTTCTGCTGTTTGTTGGTGCTTCCATTGATTTGAAGACTGTTCCAAAGGTTCTGAAGACTGGCCTAACCATTCTTATTCCTAAGCTTGCTATTGCTATTGCCTTTGGTCTCTTTGTTGCTAAATTCCTGGGCGATAATTTCTTTGGTCTTAATGCACTTTCCATTATTGGTGGTATTACCTTCTGTAATGTTGCTCTGTACATTGGTATTACTGCTGAGTACGGAACTCCTGATGAGCAGGGTGCAGCTGCAGTTTTGTCTCTTGTTGCAGGTCCTGCAGTTACCATGATTGCGCTAGGTGCAGCAGGCGTTGCAGCAATTTCTCCAACCGCACTTATCGGTACGCTGCTTCCTCTGGCCCTTGGTGTTGTTCTTGGTAACCTTAGTCCTTTTATCAGGGCACTTTTGGTTCCTGGTATTAACCCTTGCATTGCTGTTGTTGGTTTTGCGCTTGGTTGCGGCATGAGTGTTGAGAACCTTATTATTGGTGGTCCATCAGGTATTCTCCTAGCAGTACTTTGCATAATCACGGGTATTCTTACCATGCTTGTTGAGCGTCTTCTTGGTGGCTCTGGTAAGGCAAGTCTTGCAAGCGCGACTATTGCTGGTACTGCAACAACCACTCCTGCAGCGGTTGCTAGTGTTGATCCAACGTATACAGCCCAGGTTGTTGCAAATGCAAACGCTCAGCTTGCAGCTGCTGTAGTTATTACTGCACTGGTAGCCCCTGCGTTTACGGGTTGGCTTGATAAGAAGCTAGCTAAGAAAAATGACGCCAGTGCGGTACAGACTTCAGAAGAAGCACCTGCTACTGAGTAATTAAGTAGGCTTTATATAATGCATATGAACTGCCTCCCATTTCTTATGTCCAAGAAACGGGAGGCAGTTCATATGCGGGTGATTATGATTCTATAGCGTGTTAGCGTTGGCTTTTAGGCCTTGCGCACAAAATAGCTCAGATTTCTTATGTTCTGTTGAAGAATCGACATGTTCTTAATCAAGAGAGCCAGGCAGCTAGGCGGTCGCACTACCCGATATGCATTTCTATGCATAAACTTAACCTAATATGCTAAAAAATGAATAGCGTCATATAAAAGATTTAACTATAGGTAAATTTCGT
>NZ_JRND01000014.1:0-124699 GCF_000758945.1 Lancefieldella parvula DNF00906 | reverse complement strand
TATTCTGCATGATTAAGGTATTTTCAGCGTCATGTATACGTCTTTTTAACAGATTATCTGACTTAGGTGTGTTTTGAACTGCTTCCTATTTCTCGTATCTAAGAAATGGGAGGCAGTTCACAGAAGAGGGTTTTATTCACTGGTTAAAGAAAATAAATGATGTGGCTTATCTCGAATATAAGCGCAAGTATGAGGAAAACTAAGAACAAAATTCTTACCCCTTTTTTGATACCGCTTTTAAAAAAGATATAAAAATCGATAACCTCTGTCAGAATTAATACTAGAAAAAATAGTAATGGTGGAATAAGTCCCTGTTTCCACAGTAGCCGCATTCCCTGATAAGCCAGAAAACTGACCAATATTACAATACGAACTGTTTTTCTAGAAATCGGTTCTGAAAAATTAAATATCTTCTCGCCAAACATATCTGTTGCCTCCCTATGGACAACAAGAGCAGTTTATTTGTTACTAAAGATTGTAATACTGTCTGATAACCTCGTAATATATAACTATAGTAATTTAACTTGTGATTGGAGGTGCGTATGGAAGTTGGGGAGTGGAGTATTAGTTCGCCAGCATCTAAGTTTTTACTTGGTGCACCATGGTCAGAAAAGCTTGCTCACGGATGGGTTCATCCGCTGCGCATCTCTTCCAATCAGTTTAGAGTTATTGGCTCTTGTTCTTCTTGGCATCCCGGTCTTTTTAAACAGATGGCAGCGTGCACTTCAGATATTCAAGTTGCTTTTACCACAGACAGCTCAGAAGTGGTACTTGATCTAATAATTGATGAAGTTCCTAAGGGATCCTCGTCTGTTTTACAGCTACTTAAAGCCACGTATTTTAGAAAGCTCAGTTCTGTATTTGTGACAGTTAACGGTAAACCTTACAAGAACTTCTCGTTGGATGATGCAGGTGAACAGACACTTTCTATTCATCTAGAAACAGAAATCTCTCAGGATGACCTTGCTAGGCTTCCAGGTTTTAATGACACGCATCACGTGAGTGTTTACTTGCCTTGTTTGCAGAGCGCTTCCGTTAAAAATCTCCGTGGCAATGGCACGTTTTTCTCGCCCGATGAGCCTAAGAAAAAGCTGGTGGTGTTTGGCGATTCTATTGCGCAGGGTTTTGTTGTGGAGCGCCCAGATAAAACTTGGCCGCACTGTCTTGCTAAGCGCATGAAGCTTGAGGTGGTTAACCAGGGAATTGGTGGACAAGTTTATCAGCCTGGCTCGTATACGTTTATTGAGGATGCCTCTTTAGTGGTTGTTGCGCTTGGAGCAAATTATCGATACGAGAAATGCGCAAAATCGCAAGTAACATACGATGTTCAAAATTCGCTCTGGCAGATCTCTCAGATGTATGCGGATACTCGTGTGGTGGTTCTGACGCCCACCCCTTATTTTGAGGATGCGTATCCCACGCACCCTTATTCTTGTTTCGTCGAGATTCCTCAAATTATTGAAGAGGTTGCCGGTAAGTTTGGTTTGCAGTGTATTTCTGGAGAAAAACTGTTACCTCAGGAGAAAAAATATTTTGCCGATGATGTGCATCCAAATTCTAAGGGAGCTGCACTTTTGGCAAAAAACCTGTTTGAGGCCTTAAAACAACCACCTCAGGATAGTCTTTTTTAGACGTCAAGCCTCCCTAGAAGCTCTCTCAAAATTCAACACGAGTTTTTGTCCGGTGAAACTTCTACACTAGAGGTGAAAAACATCTAGAGAGGATACACATGAACATCACTAATCCTTTTGCACCTCATTTGATCGGGCAACTGACAGAAGAAACTCAAGCCCTTGTAGCTGAGCAAATTGCTAAGGGCACCTTAAGCCCTTACGCGTGCAAAAATGAAGACATCATTCGCCGAAATTCCACCCATGATCAGGCATCGCTTTTGCGTCCCGCTTTCATGCGAGATGTCGAGAAAATCATGCATACCCCTGCGTATAACAGGCTAAACGGCAAAACACAGGTCTTCTCGTTCCGTGCGCATGATGATATTACGCGCCGTGGCCTTCATGAGCAGCTTGTTTGTAGAGTTGCTAAAGATATTGGACGTGCACTTGGCCTTAACCTTGATTTGATTGAGGCAATTGCTCTTGGTCATGACGTGGGCCATACTCCTTTTGGTCATGCAGGGGAGTATTTCCTCAATGATATTTATCACGAGCAAACGGGACGTTGGTTTTTCCACAACGTACAGAGCGTACGTGTGCTTGATGGCCTCTATGCAAGAAATCTCTCTTTACAGACGCTTGATGGAGTAATTTGTCACAACGGCGAGTTTGAGCAGCAGATACTTCAAATGAGTGATCTTTCAACTTTTGATGAGTTTGACAAGGTTGTAGAAGATTGTTGGGAGAGAGGTCCTCAGGCTATTGCTCACCTGCGTCCTATGACGCTCGAAGGGTGCGTTATGCGCATCTCGGACATTATTGCGTATGTTGGAAAAGACAGACAGGATGCGCTTCGTGCTGGCGCTGCAACAGAAGAAACGTTTGATGATGGCCTTGGTGGCGCCTATAACGCATGGGCTACCTCTGCTTTTGTTGCAGACATTGTTCAGAATAGCTTTGGTAAGCCTCAGATTTCTCTCTCAGAAGAGGCGTTTAAAGAGATGAAACGAGCAAAGCGCGAGAATTACCAGAAGATTTATGGTGCATCAGAAGCCAATGGTGATTTCTCTGAAGACATTAAGCACCTGTTTGAGAAGTTGTACGAATACGAGTTGTCCTCGCTTAAATCTGGTGATCAGAGCCTTGCAATCTTTAAGCATCATATTGAGCCAGTAAGCAGGCACCTTTCTAGGTACGGCCATACGTATGAGTGGAAGAGTGACGTGCATCGTACTGTTGTTGATTTTATTTCCGCAATGACCGATGACTACTTTGTGGCTACCTGTGAAGCACTTTTCCCAGAAGCTCAGGAGCTCTTTCCAAAGAGGAGCTACTTTGCAGAAGGGGTACGTGCGTAAGGTTTACCACTCAGTCACGGTGTGGCAAACGGGCACGTAAAGAGCATTTGTGCTGAGCGGGCTTCTCGCCAAGCTTTTATGTTTGAGACGGGGTAAAATATCTGCATGGATACTTTATTTTCTGGCATGGAACGTGCCGCTAAAAAAGCTAATGCACCACTTGCTGCCCGCATGCGTCCTACCACGCTTGATGGATACGTGGGTCAGGAAGATGCGGTTGGCCAAGGCTCCTGGCTGCGCAAGGCAATTGAGCACGATACACTCTCGTCCGTTTTGCTGTATGGTCCAGCTGGCACTGGAAAGACTACGCTTGCGCGCATTATTGCTCATACAACGCACGCAGAATTTGTAGAAGTATCTGCAATTACAGGCACCGTTAAAGATCTTCGCAGAGAGATTGAGGCCGCAGAATCAAGGCTTTTAACTGCAGGTAGAAGAACTATTCTGTTTATTGATGAAATTCATCGTTTTACGCGCTCTCAGCAAGATGCCTTGCTTCACGCAGTAGAAGACAGAATAGTTGTACTTATTGGGGCTACTACAGAAAACCCCTACTTTGAGGTTAACAGTGCTCTGATTTCTCGCTCTCGTGTAGTGGAACTGCATGCATTGTCAGATGCAGCAATCGATGAGCTCATTCAGCGAGCACTTGAATCAGAGGATGGCCTAGCAGGCGCATTTGTCCTGGAAGAAGATGCTCGTAAAGAGATTGTGACGCTTGCAGGCGGAGATGGCCGCGCAGCCCTAACTTCTCTTGAGCTTGCTTCTCAGATGGTTGACGTTCCAGAATCTGCTGACGGCAAAGCATCTGAGCCGCTTGTTATTACCAAGCAAAACGTTCTTGAGGCAAATCCTCGTCGCGGGCTTCCCTACGATAAAGCAGGAGATATGCACTATGACATTATCTCTGCGTTTATTAAGTCTATGCGAGGTTCAGACCCAGATGCCGCACTCTATTGGCTTGCTCGCATGATTGATGCAGGTGAAGACCCTAAATTTATTGCTCGACGCATTATGATTTTGGCCTCAGAAGATATTGGCAATGCCGATCCTCAGGCGCTACTCATTGCACATGCAGCATTTAGGTCAGCTGAGGTCATTGGATATCCCGAGTGCAGAATTAACCTTGCGCAAGCGGTTATTTATATGGCACTAGCTCCAAAGTCTAATGCTGCAGAAGCAGGTATTGATGCTGCCCTTCATGAGGTAAGAACAGGTCCAAGGCGAGAAGTTCCAAGTTATTTAAGGGATCGTACGCGCCCTGGTTCTGAGGAGTACGGCAACTACTTCTACCCGCATAACTATCCTGGCGGGTGGATTGAACAGCGTTATCTTCCAGAAGGACTTGAACGTGGTGCGTTCTTCTCGCCATCTCCAAGAGGTTGGGAAGCGTGGAGAATTGCAGCTACAGAGCGTGATCGTCACGAGGAAGTCTAGGATTTTGAATTACTCAAGTGGGAGCATCAAGAAGGCGCTCCTCGGGTAAAATAAAAAGAACTGTAACCGTTAGCTTTGAGGGATGGCATAGATGGATTACCTACAGATTGCCCTTGTAGTCTTAGCCGTAGTTGGTGTTTGGGCTATTGTCGAGGTTGCTCTGACCCTAAGAACAACAAGAAAGTCAATTACTGAGATTACACTCTCGGCTAACAATACCATTGAGCAGATTCAGCCTGTTATTTCAAAGATTGATGGCATGGTTGATGAGCTTGATCCAACCATTAAGCAGCTACCTGCACTCATGCAGAAGGTTGATGAGGCTGCAGAGAACGCTAATACCTCTCTTGAGAGCCTCAACGTAGTTCTTGGTGATGTGGCAACCGTTTCTGGTGCAGCTTCTGCAGTAACTGCAACAGTCAGTAAGGCTGCAAGCGATGCGGTGACAGGCGTTGTTGAGTCTGTTTCAAAGCTGGGAACTGGTCTTGGCGGATCTTTGAATCCCTCTAAGCTTGCTGAGGTAGCTCAGGCTCGCCTGAGCGGTGCGACTGCTTCCGCACAGCAGAGTGCGCAGCGCGCTCAGGAGTATCTTGAGGAGCTTCCTTTACTTTCTCAGGACAAGACAAAGCATTCTAAACCAGCTCGCACTGAGCAGTTCTATATTGAGTACGGTTCTGAGTCTTCTCAGAAGACTGAGGAGTAGATTGTAATGGCACAAAAAATTGTTGAGCTTTCCGCTCCAGCAGATCCAACATTTGCTCGTTCAGTCAGAATGATGGCTGCTAATCTTGCTGTTTTGTGCAAGATGAACGTTGATGAGCTTGAAGATGTCAAAATGGCCGCAGAAGAGGGCTTTGTCTTTGCTTGCGGCACTCAAAAAGACTCTGTAGATATTACGTTTACCCTCGAAGACAATACTATGGCTATTGATTTTTACTTGGGTGATGAGGATCCAGTTGAGTCTGAGACAGATAATTCTCAGCCACTAGAACTTGTAGAGCTATTGCTCTCCGCTATTTGTGATGAGTTTGCGCTTAGCGATGACGGTTATACGCTTCATCTTGTAAAAATTTCTGGCGGTGCACATGCCTAAACCTGAAGCTAACGAGGCAGTACAGGCATCTGCAGAAGAGCAGAAAGCCGCAAGAAGAGCTGCTCGTCGTGCTTCTAAAGGTACCCCGGCCTGGGATAAAGATAGAACACGAAAGCTCTTTGCCCAATATAAAGAAACAAAAGACCCTGAGGTAAGAGACCAGCTTATTGTGAGTCACTTAAACCTCGTGCGCTTTTTGGCCTCCAAGTTTAAAAACCGTGGAGAACCCCTTGATGATTTGATTCAGGTGGGAACCATTGGACTTATCAAGGCAATTGATAGGTTTGAGCCTGATCGTGGTCTTGAATTTACAACATATGCAACGCCAACCATCATGGGAGAAATCAAGCGTCACTTCCGCGATAAAGGCTGGTCAGTACGTGTTCCTCGCCGTTTGCAGGAGCTTTCTTCCAAGATTAATCAAGTCACTGATGATTTGACTAAAGAGCTGCAAAGAAGCCCTTCAATTGAAGAGATCGCCCAGCGCCTTGATACTAACGTTGAAGAAGTTCTTGAGGCTATGGAGTCTTCTAGCGCTTATAGCTCTGTTCCTCTTGAGGGAGGGGGCTCTGGTGCTGATGGCGACGAGACTCCTTCAATCATTGATCAGTATGTGACCGAGGATGAAGATCTTGCTGGTTCAGACGACCGCATTGTTCTTGAAGAAGCTATCAGGGATTTCTCGCCACGAGAGCAAGAGATTATTCGTATGCGTTTTGTTGAAGGTCTTACTCAGGTAGAGATTGCGGAGAAACTTAATATCTCTCAGGTACAGGTTTCAAGGCTGCTTCGTCGCACCTTAAAGCGTATCCAAGAAAAGATTGACCCAGAAAGCGTGAACCGTTAATGGATCAAAAGCATCAAAACTTCTCCGATTCAGCTCAAAAATGGAAACAACGTGGCTTAATGGTGTGGACAGTCATTGGTCTGGCTGCATTGTTTGCACTTGCACTGTATGTTCTTGGCATCCTGGGACAGGCTGTTGAGCTGCTCGCCATTGGCGCAATTGTTGCGTTTGTCTGTAGCCCTGTTACCAATTGGCTTGAAGACAAGGGAGTGCCTCGTGGCATTTCCGCTCTTATCGCGCTTGTTCTTACGCTCATTGTGCTGGTAGGATTTTTGATTTTGATTGCGCAGCCATTGGTATTTGAGCTTACTACGCTGCTCAAAAACGCTCCTTCGTATGCAAGTCAGATAGGAGCAATGGCAAGGGAGTTTTGGCAGAACTTTGATACTCAAAGTAACCCTGCTGTTAGACAGACGGTAGAACTTGCAATTGAACAGGCATCAAGTATTGGAATATCAGTTGCTTCTGGTATTTTGAGTTGGCTTTCCACATCTGCTTTAGGCAACATCTCTTCTATGGCAAACCAACTCATGGTCTTTTTCTTAGGTCTGGTTCTTGCCTATTGGCTTGCCAAAGATTATCCAGTTATTGTCCGTGAGATGGCTATTATTGCTGGTCCTCAAAAAGAGAATGAGTTCAGACTTATTCTTGCAATCTTAAGTAGATCTACCAGTGGATATATGCGAGGCACTATCATTACCTCTGCGGTTAATGGCATTCTTGTGTACTTTGGGTGTCTGATTTTAGGCAACCCTTATGCCGCTCTTATTGGCATGGTTACAGGAATCTTCCATATTATTCCTGTAGTTGGACCGGTTTTCTCGGCAGGTATTGCTCTTATTTTGAGCATCTTGGTAGACCCTGTCATGACCGTATGGACTATCGTTATCTTGATGGTTGCACAAAACGTTGTTGATAACGTGCTTTCACCTTTGGTTATGGCAACTAGCGTTAAAGTTCACCCGGGTCTTTCGCTCGTTGGTATTGTCATTGGCAGCGCTCTTGGCGGAGTAGTTGGAACTATTCTTGCCATACCTTTGACAGCAGCACTGAGGGGCATCTTTGTGTACTTCTTTGAGAAGTATTCGGGCAGACAGATTGTCTCGCCAAATGGCGCGCTTTTTAACTCGACGCAGTATGTGGATGAGTCTGGCGCTATTCTGCCAGAGTATGATGCCCTCGATGACCCAAAGTTCTTTGAGGAGTCGCGTCTTGTTGATCAAGACACTACGGCTCATGTGCGCAGCAAGTCTTCAGCTCCCGCACCCAAGATTCTTGGACATGATTTTTCTCAGTTACTTTTTAGGAATACTCAAGAAGTTACTAAGGAACCAGATAAACCATCGTCAGATGCGGTAGACTCAGACAGTACAAAAGAGTAGTTATTTGAATACGGAGAAGTACTTTATGGCTGACTATAAAACAATGACAACAGCAGAGATTCGCGAGAACTTCCTAAGCTTCTTTGAGAGCAAGGGTTGCAAGCGCTATCCTTCTTCATCTCTGGTGCCTTCTGATCCTTCGCTGCTTCTTGCTAATGCTGGCATGAACCAGTTCAAGGAGTATTACCAGGGCATCAAGACTATGAAGGAGATTGGCGCAACTTCCTGCCAGAAGTGCCTTCGTACTAACGATATTGACAACATTGGCGACTCTCGCCATCTCTCATTCTTCGAGATGCTGGGTAACTTCTCCTTTGGTGGTTACACCAAGCGCGATGCATGCACCTGGGCAATGGAGTTTATTTCTTCTCCAGAGCACCTTGGCCTGCCTCTTGACCGCCTGTACTTTACTGTTTTTACTGACGACGATGAGGCAATTGAGATTTGGAAGTCTCTTGGCGTAGCAGAAGATCACATCACCCGTCTGGGCGAGGAGGACAACTTCTGGGCAGCTGGTCCAACTGGTCCTTGTGGTCCTTGCTCTGAGATTTACTTTGACCAGGGTCCTGAGTTTGAGGGAGAGGCTCCTGGAGACGATGGCGACCGTTACCTTGAGTTCTGGAACCTCGTCTTTACTCAGTTTGATCGCCAGGAAGATGGTTCTCTGCCTGAGCTTCCTCATCGCAACATCGATACCGGCATGGGCCTTGAGCGTATCGCAGCTATCATGCAGCATGAAGGCACCAACTACGAGGGTGACATCATGCGTACCCTCATCTCTTTGGGCGAGAAACTCTCTGGTAAGAAGTATCACTCAACTGATGAGATTGACCGCAGCCTGCGTATCCTTGCAGACCACTCTCGTGCAGTTACCTTTATGATTGGTGACGGCATTCTCCCTGGTAATGAGGGTAGAAGCTACATTCTTCGCCGCCTGCTCCGTCGCGCTGTCTACCACGGCCGCTTACTGGGCATTCAGGGCACCTTCATGGCAGAGTACGCACATGAGGTTGCCGTTCTGCTTGGCGCAGAATACCCAGAGCTTGTCGAGAAGAGCGCTCTTATCGATGGCATTCTGACTGCAGAAGAGGAGCGCTTTGGCGCTACGCTTGACGCAGGCGAGTCTAAACTTACTGCAGAGCTTGAGCAGCTTGAGGATGGCGCACAGCTTTCTGGTGAGGTTGCCTTCCTTCTGCACGATACCTACGGATTCCCTATTGATCTTACTCGTGAGATTGCTGCAAATGCAGGTCACGTTGTTGACATGGACGCCTTTGATGCTGCAATGACTGAGCAGCGTGAGCGCGCTCGTAAGTCTGCTAACCGCGATGCCTGGGGCAATGCTCAGAGCATTTGGGTTGCACTTTCTGACCGCCTTGATGAGACCGTCTTTGACGGCTACGACAACAACGAGCTCTCCGGAGTTCGTGTTGTTGCTCTTGTTCAGGATGGACAGGAGGTTGAGTCCGCTTCTGCTGGCTCTGAGGTTGAGGTTGTACTTGACCGCACGCCTTTCTATGCAGAGATGGGCGGCCAGGTTGGTGATACCGGCAAGCTGACAGCTCCTGGTCTCTACGTTCACGTCACTGATACCAAGCACCGTGACGGCGGTCTTGAGTCCCACGTTGGCGTGGTAGAGGAGGGCACCATCTCTGTTGGTGACTCTGTCACCGCAACTATCGACGCTGGTCGTCGTGAACTTATCCGCCGCAACCACACGGCAACTCACCTGCTTGACGCTGCACTTAAGAAGGTTTTGGGCGACCACGTTAACCAGGCTGGTTCTCTTGTTGCTCCAGATCGTATGCGCTTCGACTTTACGCACTTTGAGGCTCTTACTAAAGATGAGCTTGATCGCATTGAGGGCATGGTAAACGCAGAAATCTTTGCTGCTAAGCCTGTTGTTACTCAGATTATGAGCATTGAGGATGCAAAGGCCGCTGGTGCTGTTGCACTCTTTGGCGAGAAGTACGGTGATGTCGTACGCGTTGTCTCTGCTGGTGCAGAAGACACTCCATTCTCTCGTGAGCTCTGCGGTGGTACTCACGCACGTAACACAGCAGACCTTGGCCTCTTTAAGATTATTTCTGAGAGCTCCGTTGGTTCTAACTCAAGGCGTATTGAGGCGGTAACTTCTATGGGCGCTATCGAGTACGTTGATGAGCGTCTGGCTCAGCTTGATGAGGTTGCCGCAGCTCTGAAGGTTCGTCCTTCTGCTGTTGCAGACCGCGTTGAGCAGCTGCAGCAAGATCTTCGCACTGCAAACCATAAGCTTGAGGCCGCTCTTACCGGAGCAGGCAGCAACCAGGTAGCAGAAGCACTTAAGTCTGCTGTTCAGCTTAATGGCTATAGCTGTGTAATTGCTAAGCTTGAGGGCCTTTCTGGCAAAGAGCTCCGCTCTGCTTGGGATGGCATCCGTGATGCATCTGACGGCCAGCCTGTTGCTTGCGTCATTGCATCCGCAACCGCTGGCGGTAAGGTTTCCCTGCTTGCAGGTGCCACTGATTCTGCAGTTGCAGCGGGCTTCTCGGCAGGAGATATTGTCAAAGAGATTGCAGAGCTTGTTGGTGGCCGTGGTGGCGGTAAGCCAGCAATGGCGCAGGCAGGCGGCTCAAATGCTGCAGGAATTGACGCAGCGCTTGAGGCTGCAAGAGCAAAGCTTGGTGCGTAACGTTTGCGTGTTTTAGCTCTAGATATTGGTGAAGTGCGCATCGGGGTTGCTGTAAGTGACCCCGATGGTGCTATTGCGTCACCTGTTTGTGTGCTTCCTGCGCAAGAGGTGCTCTCACATGCGCGTACGTTTAAAGCTGTGCTTGAAGATTGGGAGCCAGAGCTACTTTTGTGCGGTCGTCCTAAAACGCTCGCCGGCGAAGATGGACCACAGGCCCAAAAAATTACCGCTCAAGCTGAGCAAATTGCGAAGAACTGCCAACTTCCATTAGAATTTACTGACGAAAGACTTTCTTCTGCGGAAGCGAAGAAGATTCTTCGAGCGCAAGGTTTATCTGAGAAAGCCATGCGTGGAAAAGTTGACATGGTTGCTGCTTCGCTCTTTTTGCAATCATGGCTTGATGCACAGATGAATAAGGGAGACTAAATGCCCACCCTATCCAATGGTTCTTCTCCGCGTCGTCAAGGCGCACATTTTTCTTCTCCTGTACCAGAAGGACAGGCTCAGGAAGAGCAGACTCAGCAGGAACAGATCACGCAGCCTTCAGTTGAGGCTACAGGATCGCTGCCTGCACTTACTGGTGGCAAGCTTTCTTCAAGAAGCGCTCAAGTCACTCATATGGCAAAGAACAAGCAGGTAAAGCATAGAGATAAGAAGGCTTCAAAGCGTTCTCGTATTTTTGCGGCACTTATTGCTTTTATCATGGTTGCGGCCCTTGGCATCTTTGTATGGAAAGTGGCGCTTCCAGAGCTTTCTCGTGCTAATTCCGACACGCAAGAAATTACCGCTGGTCAGCAAGTTACCGTTACTATTCCAGATGGTGCTGGTGCGCAGGAAGTGGCAAAGATTCTTTTTGAGAACAAGATTATTGCCACTAAGAGTGAGTTCTTAAACCAGGTAAAGCGCCAGGATGCTGAGCAGAAAATTAAGAGCGGTATCTATGTTATTACCACTGGCGCCAAACCAGCTGACATTGTAAATCTGCTTGTTTCTGGTCCTAATGCTCCTGGTAGTGGCTTTGTTGTACCAGAAGGCTATACCGTTTCTCAGGTTGCAGATTTGGTTCAGAACTACTTTGGCATTTCTCGTGATGATTTCTTGAATCAGGCAAAAGCATCCAATTATGTTGCCGACTATCCGTTCCTTGCAGGTGCGGTAGATGCTAATGATTCTCTTGAGGGCTACTTGTTCCCCAAGACCTATACCTTTACAGAAAGCAATGTGACTGCCGATACGGTCATCCGTGCCATGCTTGATCAGTTTGAGACAGAGACAGCTAATCTTAACCTGGATGCCGCTCGTATTACGCTCAATAAGCGTTACAACTTGAATCTTACTAACGAGCAAATCATTATCATGGCATCGATTATTGAGCGAGAAGCCCTGACTGATGATGACCGTCCTAAGGTTGCATCTGTCTTCTACAACCGCCTGTACGATGATATGTACCTGCAGAGTGACGCAACTCTTGCTTATTCCCTGGGTAGGGAAGCTACCGCAGAAGAGCTCAGCTCGATGACAAGCGACCCCTATAACACGTACGCGTTTAAGGGTTTGACTCCTACGCCTATTTGCTCTCCAGGCTATGCCTCCATTAAGGCGGCTATGGATCCAGCAGCAACCAATTATTACTACTTCTGGATTACCTCCGATGAGCACGTCTTCTCTGAGACCTATGACGAGCATCAGCAGGCTATTGAAAACGCACGTGAGCGTGAAGCCGCAAGCAAGCAATAGTTGGTGTGGGCATGAGCTTGATTAAAGCAACACAATACGTTTCTGCTGTTGAGCATATCTCAATAGAGGATTTGGTTCAGCAGGGGATTAAACTTGTGCTCTTAGATCGCGATAATACCTGTGTGCCCCGAGACACCAAGATGGTGCCGCCAGAGGTTTCTGCTTGGTTTGAGAAGGCTCATGCGGCTGGATTAACGCTCTGTCTCATCTCCAATAACATTCACCTCAATGAGGTCCAGCGTAGCGCTCACGAGCTGGGAATTGAAGGAGAAGGCTTTGCGTGTAAGCCGCTTCCTCGCGTGCTAACTGCTGCTATGAAGCGTTTCTCGGCAACTAAAGAGCAAACCGTGATGGTGGGAGACCAGATTTTTACCGATGTTATTGCAGGTAATTTGGCTGGTGTTTCAACTATTTTGGTAAAGCCGCAGTCCAATGAGGATCTTTGGTACACCAATATCATTCGTCACGTCGAGCGCCGCATTTTAAAAAATGTAACTTTTACGTCATAACAAGACGGCTTTAGTTTACTTGCTCCAACTCGATGATAGAATCATCTTGAAAGGCTGGAGGAGTATGGAGCTTCGCGATTCAAGATACGTTGTACATGAGGGCTGTGATCATATCTTTTTTGTAGGCTTTCTGGGTGCCGGAAAGTCCACACTCGCACGTAATTTGGGCGAGCTGTTTCACCGTCGTTATGTTGACACCGATCGCCTAGCAGAGCGTATAGCAGGTAAATCACTGGCAGAAATCTACGAAGATGACGGTGAAGAGCTTTTTAGGCAGGCAGAAACTGAGGTTTTACACACGCTTAAGTCTAAGAAGTCACTGCTCGTAAGCTGCGGCGGTGGAATTGTCGAGAAGGACGTCAATCTTGCGCTTATGCGTGAGATGGGAGTCATTGTGTTTCTCGACGGCGATCTTTCTGACTCGCTTCGCCAAATTCAGCGCACGGATAGGCGTCCCGATCTGGGAAGCTTTGAAAACGCTACTCAGCTCTATAGACGCCTGCGCCCGCGTTATGAGGCCGCTGCTGATATTACTATTGATATTCGTGAGAAAACGTTTGAGCAGGTAGCCATTGATTCTGGCAAGCTGCTTTGGGAAAGAGGTCTTCTATGAGTGACAATGTCCAGGCTGAGCTTGAAGAGGAATTGCCACCTGTTCAGATTAAACAGTGGGTTTCTATTCCTGGTGGCTCTATTGCACTTCGTTCTGGTGCAGGCGTTCTTTCAAACTTTGGTACTGAGCTCAGAACCGCAGTGGGAAGACCTCATCGCTGTGCTTTTCTTGTCAGCAATCAGGCAGACGAAGACCTTGCTGAGCTGCTGCGTAGAGACCTCACCACCATCGGTTTTCTCGTCACACGTGTAGATGTAGAAGATGGCAAGGCAGCAACTACCGTGGCAACTGAGGCACAGGTATTGTCTGCTTTGGCAGAAATGCACCTGACAGCTGATGATTTAGTAGTTGCCGTGGGCCACGAGGGCGTCATTTCTCTTGCTAACCACGTGGCAAACAAGTGGTGTGGGGGAGTCTCCCTTGCTACTGTTCCGCTTGATCTAGCAGCTGTTATTGTCTCGTCCATTACTCCTCGCGCGCTTGATACTGACGCTGAGCATCAGCGTCTTGTTACCACTAAGCCTTGTGCTCGTTTCTGCTTTGCAGATCTTGAGGTTATGGATCTTTGCGATGACAGCGCTAAGGTTGCCCAGGTATGTATGGTTGCAACGGCTATGTCTGATAACGAGGCGGAGTTTGGACGCATTTGGGATAGAGCAGATAACCTCTCCTCTGGAGTTGCCGATATAGTTGCAGAGCAGCTGGCAGAGTCTACTAAGACCCGTGGCCGTCTCTCTGATTCTTCCGCTATTGCTATTCAGCAGTCTGTCCCTTACGGTTGGGTTTTTGTGGAGGCACTTCGCCCGCTCATCCCAGCTGATCAGCCTCTTTCTGCACTTTATGCAGACGCACTGCGTTTCTCGGCAAGAATTGCAGTAGCTAAAGAGGCGCTTTCTTTTGACGATATGCTTGCCCAAGACGAGATTCTTGAGCGCTTGAATATTGGTTTTGTTACCTGTGACATTACTTCTGAGCAGCTTATCGAAGCGCTCAAACAAGAATGTTTCCATTCTACTAATCGTTTTATGTTGCCGATTCCAATGTCTATTGGAAGGGTAAGATTAGCATCGGTCGACGAGGAACTTCTCGCCGAGCATGCCCGCGCTTGGTGTGAGGCTCACGCTTCGCATTAAAGCGCCGCATCTTGCAGTAAGGAGCCTGTTTGCTGATGCGGCTCCACTAGGTGCAACTCTTTGTTGTAAACATCTCGAGAAGGGATTTGAAATGGCAGATTTACAGGCAGCAGCAAAGCGCGTTGCGCGCTTTCGCGAGGTAATGGCTCAGAGGGGTTACGACGCTGTTGTTCTACGTCACAACCCAGACCTTCGTTGGTTGACTGACGCTGAGCGTGTCTTTGACTTTGAGCAGGCACATACTGCATTTATTACGCAGGATGGGCTCTTCATGCACACTGACTCTCGTTACTACAACACATTCCTGGAGCGCCTTGGTGCTGATTCTCCATGGAAGTTTGACCAGGAAGTCGCTACTCCTACCGAGTGGGTTGCCGCTCATATTGCTGAGGCTCGTGCTCGCGTAGTTGCTATTGAGGACACCGTTGATCTTGCGTTCTTTGATGGCCTTGAGCAGGCATTGCGCGATCGTTCTGTTGCTGCTTTGCTTCCACGCATGCATGGTGATATTGCTGAGCTGCGTATTGTTAAAGACCCAGCTGAAATTGAGCTTATGAAGCACGCTCAGTCAATTACTGACAAGGCGTTCCTCCACATCTGCAAGTACATTAAGCCAGGTCTTACTGAGCAGCAGATTCGCGCAGAGCTTGAGAACTACATGCTCTCTAACGGTGCAGATGCCCTGTCCTTTGATTCCATCATTGCTTCTGGTCCTAATGGTGCTAATCCTCATGCACAGCCAGGTGAGCGCGTAGTTCAGACAGGCGACATGATTGTTATGGACTACGGTGCAGGTTACCTGGATTACCACTCAGATATGACCCGTACTGTTGTTGTTGGCGCACCTTCCGAGGAGCAGCAGCACGTCTTTGACGTTGTCCGCAAGGCAAACGAAACTTGCGCGGCAGCTATTCATGCAGGTGTCACTGGTTCTGATATTCATAACCTTGCAGTTAAGGTTATCTCTGAGGCTGGCTATGGTGAGTACTTTGGCCATGGCCTTGGCCACGGTGTTGGCGTTGAGATTCACGAGCGTCCATTCTTCAACCCTCGCTGGAACAAGGTTATTGCAGCAGGTTCTGTTGTTACTGATGAGCCTGGCATTTACCTGCCTGGCAAGTTTGGTATCCGCCTTGAGGACTTTGGTGTTGTTACTGAGGACGGCTATGACGTCTTTACTCAGTCCACGCACGATCTTGTGTCCGTTGGCTGCTAACGAGCTACGATATACAGAATTTTTGCGGTCAGAAGCTTTAGGTTTCTGGCCGCATTTTTTGTTCACCTTTAGGGCGAGAAGGTCTTCTCGCCCTAAAATTGGCTTATAAAACCTAAAAAATCTAAAAAGAGTTAGGTTAGTGAAGACACGCTTCAGATATATGTAATAAAATCAGAAAAGTAAATGTTATTTTCATTGTTATGTTTACAGTTTCATTTGTTTTATTAGGTAGAAAAGAAGGAGGTAGAAGTGGTTAGTATCGTTCTAGCCAGCCATGGCAAATTTGCCGAGGGCATCAAAGATTCTGGCGGCATGATTTTTGGACCACAGGAAGGCGTTGTAGCTGTAACGCTTACTCCTGATATGGGCCCAGATGACCTGCATCAGAAGATTCTCGACGCAATTGCCACGCTTGAAGATCAAGAGCATGTCTTGTTCTTGGTTGACCTATGGGGTGGCACCCCCTTTAACCAGATTTCTCGCGTTCTTGAGGAAGAGGGTAAAGAGGATTGGGTTGCTGTTACTGGCCTTAACCTCCCAATGCTTATTGCAGCTTATGGCTCTCGTCTTGGCGTAGATACTGCGGCTGAGGTAGCAAAAGAGATTTACTCTGAAGCTCGTATGGGCGTAAAGATTAAGCCAGAAGAGCTTGAGCCACAAGAGGCAACACCTACTGATGTTCCTGCTGCTCCAGCAGCACCTCAGGGTGCAATTCCTGCGGGTACTGTTATTGGTGATGGCAAGCTTAAGATTGTTCTTGCTCGTATTGATACCCGTCTTCTGCATGGTCAGGTTGCAACTACGTGGACAAAGATGACCAAGCCAGATCGCATTATTGTCTGCTCTGACGGTGTTGCTCAAGATGAGCTCCGCAAGACCATGATTATTCAGGCAGCTCCTCCAGGAGTACATGTTCACGTTGTCCCTATTAAGAAGATTATTGAGATTGCTCACGACACTCGTTTTGGTAATACCAAGGCAATGCTTCTGTTTGAGACTCCTCAAGATATGCTTCGCGCAATTGAGGGTGGCGTAGAAATCAAGGAAGCAAACCTTGGTTCTATGGCTCACTCTGTTGGCAAAGTTGTTGTTACCAACGCAGTTGCTATGGATGAGGACGACGTAAAGACCCTTGAGGCCATCCGCGAGTGCGGTACAAAGTTTGATGTTCGTAAGGTTCCTGCAGACAGCGCAGAGAACTTTGAGGCAATGCTTAAAAAAGCTAAGTCCGAGCTTGGCGCCCGTAAGTAACTAGAAGGAGGTAGAAATGACACCTATCACAATACTGCTTGTCGTAATTGTTGCTCTTCTCGCTGGCATGGAAGGTATTCTTGACCAGTGGGAGTTCCACCAGCCCCTGGTTGCTTGCTCACTAATTGGCCTTGTGACTGGTCACCCTGCTGAGGGAATTATCCTCGGCGGTTCTCTTCAGATGATTGCTCTTGGTTGGGCAAACATCGGAGCTGCAGTTGCACCAGACGCAGCTTTGGCATCTGTTGCATCTGCAATCATCATGGTTTTGGCACTTAACGGTGGAGACACTGACACCACCGCTGCTATTAACACCTCTATTGCACTTGCAATTCCTCTGTCCGTAGCAGGCCTGTTCCTCACCATGATTGCTCGTACCATCGCAACTGGTATTGTCCATGCAATGGATGCAGCTGCCGAGAAGGGCGATTTTGCTGCAATCGAGCGTTGGCACATTGTGGCCATCTTTATGCAGGGCGCACGTATTGCTGTTCCTGCAGCTGCTCTTTGCTTCATTGACCCAGCTATTGTCACTGACGCTCTGAACGCAATGCCTAAGTGGCTCACTGGCGGTATGGCAGTTGGTGGCGGCATGGTTGCTGCTGTTGGTTATGCAATGGTTATCAACATGATGGCTACTCGTGAGGTTTGGCCATTCTTTGCACTTGGCTTTGTCTTTGCAGCTATTAACCAGCTCACCCTTATTGCTCTTGGTGTTATTGGCGTTTGCCTTGCTATTCTCTACATTGGTCTTAAAGACCTTGCTAAACAGGGCGGCGGCTCAGGCGGTGGATCTGGTGATCCGCTCGGCGACATCATTGATAACTACTAATTCTGAAGGAGTGTGATAACAATGGAGAATAAGATTCAGCTTTCTAAGAAAGACCGTATGTCTGTTGCTCTTCGTCACCAGTTCCTTCAGGGTTCTTGGAACTACGAGCGTATGCAGAATGGTGGTTGGGCATTCTCAATGATTCCAGCCATCAAAAAGCTTTATCCAAACAAAGAGGATCAGGTAGCAGCTCTTAAGCGTCACCTTGAGTTCTACAACACTCATCCTTATGTTTCTGCACCAGTCATGGGTGTTACCCTTGCACTGGAAGAGGGACGTGCTAACGGTGAGCCTATTGACGACGTTGCAATTCAGGGCGTCAAGGTAGGCATGATGGGCCCTCTGGCCGGTGTTGGTGACCCAGTCTTCTGGTTTACCGTCCGTCCAATTCTTGGAGCACTTGGCGCATCTATTGCTCTTGGTGGCTCTGCACTTGGCCCCATTCTCTTCTTTGTTCTGTGGAACGTTATCCGCCTTATCTTCCTGTGGTACACCCAGGAGTTTGGTTACAAGGCAGGCGCTTCAATTTCTTCCGATCTTTCTGGCGGCATGCTGGGCAAGATTACTGAGGGCGCTTCTATTCTTGGTATGTTTATCATTGGCGCCTTGGTACAGCGTTGGGTTTCAATTTCATTTACCCCAGTTGTTTCTACCATTCCTCAGCAGGCAGGTGCTTACATTGACTGGACAAGCATTCCTTCAGGAGTAGACGGAATGTATCAGGCTTTGAAGCTTTACTCTGTTCTTGGACCAAATGGTCTTGATCCAGTGAA
Organism: Lancefieldella parvula DNF00906; assembly: GCF_000758945.1. GTDB lineage: Bacteria > Actinomycetota > Coriobacteriia > Coriobacteriales > Atopobiaceae > Lancefieldella > Lancefieldella parvula_C. Next base: position 106,234 of record NZ_JRND01000014.1, on the reverse strand, counting down.
GGTAACCACACTTCAGTCCAACCTTGATTCCCTTGTTCCTGGACTGGCAGCTGTTGGTCTGACACTGCTCTGCTGCTCACTGCTTAAGAAGAAGGTCTCTCCAATTGCTATCATCCTGGCTCTCTTTGCCGTTGGTATTATTGGTCGACTCCTTGGCTTTATGTAATGAGTAAGCGTACGCTCTAGTACTTAAAGTCGCACGAATATGGGTCGCGCTCTATAATGGGTGCGACCCATTTTTTGAAAGGATTGTATGGCTCAGTCTCAAAACAGTACGGTTGACTTCACCGCAAAGGCAACGTCATTCCACGGGCTAGCTACGTATGGCGATATCCTTATTGGCAACAAGGCCTTTGAGTTCTACAACCAAAAAAATCCCGAAGATTACATTCAGATTCCCTGGGATCAGATAGATCATGTGGCTGCCTCAGTTATGGGACGCACCAAAAGCATTTCTCGCTTTGCCATTTTTACTAAAAGCAATGGTAATTATTCGTTTTCTACGCGAGACAACAAGGCAACACTGAGGGCAATTCGCGCCTATATAGGGGAGGAGAAACTCGTGCGTTCTCCAAACTTCTGGTTTGTCTTTAAGCACGGACTTATGGCAATTCCACAGCTTCCTCGCCTTATTAAAGAGAGTTTTATTAAAAAGAAGTAAGCAAATTTTGCATTTTCACAAGAGCCGCCAGCACGGAAGGCGTGAAACTGATAAAATCCAACATGCATATACGTGTCGCGGGTAGTTTGAAAATTCACGTTCTTCTCGCGACTTTATCGAGTGAAAAGAGTTAGACGTGGCAACTATCAGCACCGCAGATTTTAAGAACGGCCTTGGCCTTAAGATTAACGATAAGTACTACACCATCGTTGAGTTCCAGCATGTAAAGCCAGGTAAGGGCGGCGCTTTTGTCCGCTATAAGATTCGTGACCTTCGTTCTGGCCGCGTTATTGATCAGACCTGCAACGCTGGCACCAAGTTTGAGAACGTTCTTCTGCTCACCAAAGAGATGCAGTACCTCTACAACGACGGTGAGTCCTTCTACTTCATGGACAATGAGACTTACGATCAGGTAGCCGTTCCTGCTGATTTCATTGGCGAGAAGAGCGTCTGGTTCAAGGAGAACGATAACGCACAGCTTCTCTACGCAGACACTGAGCTTCTTGGCGTTGAGCCTCCAATGTTCATTGAGGCAGAGATCACTGAGACCGACCCAGGCTTTAAGGGTGACACTGTTCAGGGTGGTACTAAGCCAGCAACTATTGAGACTGGTGCAACGCTTCAGGTTCCAATGTATCTGAACCAGGGTGAGCGCATTAAGGTTGACACCCGCGACGGCAAGTTTGTTTCTCGCGTTTAATGCATTTTCTTTGGGCACATAAGCGCCCAACAGTATTAAGTAATTATTGCAAAGACAGTTTGTCTTTTTAGGGGGTAGACATGGCTGAAACAGAGCTTCGTATAGCAGGCATCGGCATCTCAAAAGATGTAATTTCAACGGTTGTCTCCGGCGCAGCTGGAAGTGTTGAAGGTGTTGCCTCCGTTGGCGGAAACGATACCCTGGCATCCAACCTTATTAACGTCTTTACCAGCAGAAGTCTTGCACCAGAGAAGGCTGTTGAGGCAGGCGTAGAGAACGGTCAGCTTCATCTTGGAGTTCACCTTACCGTTTTCTATGGCTATCCTTTCACAAAGCTTGCTTCTGAGGTAAGACTTGCTGTTGCAACTGCCGTAAACGAGCAGATTGGCGTCAGCATTGCTTCCGTTGATGTTTACATTGACAGCCTTGTTTTTCCTAAGGAGTAGGCTTGAGCGTTAAGTTTTTTGGACGTACCCGCGCCCGTAGCCAAGCACTACAGCTTTTGTTCCAGGCTGAAGCCACTAATCGCAGCGTTCTTGAGGTCCTCGACGGAGACTACACGCTCTCCGAGGGACCTCTTGACGAGTATGCACAGTCACTGGCAGTAGGAGCAGATGGCATCAGAGATGATCTTGACGACATCATTGCTGCTTACTCAAAGGATTGGGCAATAGATCGCATGCCTTCTGTTGACCGCAATCTTCTAAGAATTTCTCTCTACGAGATTCTGGAGGTTCCAGAGGTTGACGTTGCTGTTGCTATTAACGAGGTAGTTGACCTTGCTCGCGCCTACTGTGGTGACGATTCTCCTCGTTTTATTAATGGTGTTCTCGGCCGTATTGTTGACGATGTTGAGGCTGGAGAAGATATTTATTCTCTGTGCCATAAGCAGTCTGCTGAGCAGGACAATTCTGAAGAAGAGCCAGTAAGCTCTGTGGAAGATGCAGAGTAGCCATGGCAAAAATCGATACGTCTGAATATCAGAGTTTTGACCAGATAACCGCAAGGCTTGATTCGATTGTTGATCAAGTTCGCGATAAGAACGTCTCGCTGGAACATTCCCTTGACCTCTTTGATGAGGCAATTGCTCTAGGTTCAAAGGCTGTCAACATGGTTGACACCACAGAGTTTACGCCGGAAGAGGAAGAGCGTCTGGTTCAGGCTCAGGCAGCAGGGGATGCAGCTTACGCAACTGGCGCAGCAGCTACCACTGGTGAGCAGGCTTCTTCTGAGCAGGTTGAGGCTTCAGCTGCAGATGAAACGTCGTCTGATGACGCGGTTTCAGAAAGCGATGAGCACTAGTGGCTCAACGCATTTCTCGCCAAAGGCTCGATAAAGAGCTGGTTAGGCAAGGATTTTTCAAGGACACTCAAGCTGCATTACGTGCAATTCTTGCGGGTGATGTTTCTACGCGTGACAGAAGATTAACTTCAGCAGGAGAGCTTGTTCCTGAGGGATTGTTTCTGCACGTAAAAGGTGCTATTCCATACGTGAGCCGAGGCGGACTTAAGCTCGAGCGTGCCTTTGAAGTTTTTGATTTTACGGTTCAACAGAAAAAATGTTTAGATATTGGCTGTTCAACTGGTGGTTTTACCGATTGTCTGCTTCAACATGGAGCTGCTTCGGTTACCTCGGTTGATGTTGGCTATGCGCAGTTTGATTGGTCGCTCAGAAACGACAGCAGGGTTGAACTGATCGAACGTACAAATATTACGTCCCTGCCAGAAATGGGCTACTCGCACGTTTTTGATGTTGCTGTGTGTGACGTATCGTTTACGTCAATCTTGTCAATTCTTCCTTCTGTTTTAGATGTTCTAGCTCCTGAAGGAGCCTTTGTTACGCTGGTCAAACCGCAGTTTGAAGCTAAGAGGGAAGAAGTGGGTGAGGGCGGTATTGTGACTGATGCCTCCGTGCGTCTGCAAACGCTGCAAAAGGTTTCCGATGCGTTTAAGGAAGCTCGGATGGGTCCTTTGGGCGCGTGTGAAAGTCCTATTCACGGTGCTAAGGGCAACGTGGAATATTTACTGTTTGGACAGCTTGAGGCAGGTTCGCATGATTTGGATCTTGTTTCAGTGGTATCGAGTCATTCTGTAGAAATAGTGAAATAGAACGAATGTTCTATTTTGTAGTATTGTTTGTAGTTTTTTAGGTATACTAAGTACATCGAATCAGACGCTTTAACTGTTTCAGTTGTGCAATCAAGCAAAATCGGGAGAGTGGTTTGCGTGAAGGTGCTTCTTGTTCCAAATTATTCAAGAGAAGTTGCTGTTTCTGGTGCACGTGAACTTGAAGAATGGCTCTTTGAGCAGGGCTGTGATGTTCAATGGGCACACGATAAAAAGCTGTTCCCGGATAAAGTTGTAGATTGTTCTGATTGCCAGCTTGTTATTTCTCTTGGTGGAGACGGAACGCTTCTGAGGGCCGCCAAAATTGTTGAGTATTCAGAAATTCCAATTTTGGGCATCTCTTATGGTCACCTTGGCTTTTTAACCAGCGCAACTCCTCATCAAATGATTGAGATGGTAGCTGATGCTCTTGCTGGAGAGCTCCATGTATCTAGAAGAGCAACACTTGCAATAGAAACAGAGTATGAGCTTCCATCTGGAGAAACTTACGTCGAGAAGACCTTCTCGCTCAATGATTTTGCAGTTTCCAGAGGTGGAGCAGGCGATATGGTTGAGTTTACGGTTTCTGTATCAGGCAACCATATTGATAAGCTTCGCGGTGATGGTTTTGTTGTTAGTACGGCAACTGGATCCACCGGCTATGCTCTTGCTGCTGGTGGCCCTATTGTTACGCCAGAGTTCTCGGGAATGGTTTGTGTGCCAATCGCACCACATACTATTTTGGCTCGTGCATTCCTTACCTCTCCTTCTGATGTGGTTGAAATTACCATGTCAAAAGATAGACCAGCAACATGTCACTTCTTCTCTGATGGACAAAACATTAAGCATCCAGAAGAGGGTGTGGCTACCAAAGCTCGTATTAGCCGTGGACCAGGAGATATCATTCTGCTTGATAGAAGCGCTGATAGTTTCTATCGTTCAGTTTCTCGAGTATTTTACGGTAAAACTGGTCAGTAAGCAGGTCGCATATGCTTGATGAACTTCGTGTGCAAAATGTCGCACTTATTGAAGATGCTTCTCTTGCACCCGCCTCAGGTTTAACTGTTTTAACAGGAGAGACAGGTGCTGGTAAAACCGCTCTTTTATCTTCCATTAAGCTTTTAGTAGGAGAGCGCGCTGATGCTTCTGCAGTAAGAGAAGGAACAGACGCTCTTAGGGTTGAGGCACGCTTTTTTACCTCGCCAGAAGATCAAGAGGGCATTGTAGTCTCTAGAAAAGTCTCTGCTGATGGCAGAGGCAGAGTAGAGATTGATGGCCACATGGCATCAGTTAAAGAACTGGCCGGAGGTATTGGAACATCAATTGATCTTTGTGGTCAGCATGAGCATCAAAGACTACTTGACGTAAAAAATCATGTCAGCATGTTGGATGCATGGATTGGATCAGATATTCAATCTTGTCAGACAGAGTATGTAGACGCTCTTCATGCTTACCATGCTGCAATCGCTGAACTTCAACGAGTTATTGAAGTAAGCCAGTCTAGCAATGCAAAGATTGATGAAGCGGCATTTCTTGTTCAAAGAATTGATGAGGTCTCTCCTAAAGAAGGGGAGCTAGAAGACTTAGAAGAGCAACTTCCTCGGTTTGAGCACGCAGAGGCTCTTCTTCAAGCTGCAGGAGGAACACATGAGTTGCTCTCAGGAGATGAGGGCGTTATTGATTCTCTCTCTGATGCAGTTCAGATGCTTCAAAGTGCTGCAACGTTTGATGCTACGCTAGGTAACTATGCAGAGTCTCTTTCAAGTGCACTTATAGAGATTGAGGATGTTTCTTCAGAGCTCAGAAGCTATGTTGGATCTCTCGATTTTGATGAAGAAGCACTTGAAGAGATGCAAAGTCGTATGGCTCGTCTTCAGGGTCTTATGAGAACGTATGGCCCTGGTATGAAAGATGTATTTAAAAAATACCAGGCAGCTCAAAATCTTCTTGAGGTTACAAGAGACACAGAAAAGCTTGTCCGTGAGGCACAGGCAGAAGTAGATAAAGCAAAAGAAACTCTTACCGTAAAGGCTCAGGCACTTAAAAAGGTTCGTGTTGCTGCAGCTCCAAAACTTTGTGATGCTGTTACTAAGCAAATGAGTCATCTGCAGATGGGTTCAGCTCAGATTGAATTGAACTTTGAAGATCTTCCTTTTGAGCAGTGGAATAAAGTTGGCTCTACAAAGATTGAGCTTATGTATAAGCCTTCAGCTCAGATGACTGCTCGTCCGCTTAGAAAGATTGCCTCTGGTGGTGAGGTTTCTCGTGTCATGCTCGCATGTAAAGTGGTTCTGGGAGAGTCTGACGTCTGCGATACGCTCGTATTTGATGAGGTTGACGCTGGCGTTGGTGGAGCTACTGCCGTTGCTCTTGCAGAGGTTTTAGCGCAGCTTGCTAAAACACATCAGGTGATTGTGGTAACTCACTTGCCACAGGTTGCTGTTATGGCCTCTAAACAGTATGTAGTCTCAAAGACAGAAGAACATAACGCGCTCCCTGTAACTTCTCTTACAGAGGTTTCTGGTACTCAAAGAGAAGAAGAGATTGCACGCATGCTTTCAGGCTCTATAACTGAGGCTTCTTTGGCTCACGCGCATGAGCTGCTGTCAGAAGTCCGCTAGATTTTTCAGAACTATATGGACATAACAATGTATTTGTTTGGAGATTAAATTTCTCGGCACTATGGGCCTTAAAGCGGAATAATATAAAGACCCGTAGAAATGTAATTGGCTAATCTTACCTACGGGAGTAATCCATGACCAAGCACATATTTGTAACAGGTGGCGTTGTTTCCTCTCTTGGAAAAGGAATCACTGCTGCATCTCTCGGCCGACTTCTTAAGGCTCGTGGCTATAAGGTCATGATGCAAAAGGCTGACCCATATCTCAATGTTGACCCAGGCACTATGAGTCCTTTCCAGCATGGTGAGGTTTTTGTCACTGAGGACGGTAAAGAGACTGACCTTGACCTTGGTCATTATGAGCGCTTTATTGACGAGAATCTTACCAGGGAGTCTAACTTCACCACTGGCCTCATTTATCAGTCTTTGATTCAGCGTGAGCGCGCTGGAGACTTCCTTGGTGGTACAGTCCAGGTTATTCCTCATGTAACTGATGCAATTAAAGCTCGTTTTGCCCGCATTGAAGAGGTTACTAACGCAGATGTAGTCATTACAGAGCTTGGTGGCACCATTGGCGATATTGAGTCACAGCCTTTTGTTGAGGCAATTCGCCAGTTTAGAAAAGAGCGTGGTGCAAGCAACGTGGCTATTATTCACGTAAGTCTTGTTCCTTATATTGCAGCAGCTCATGAGGTTAAGACTAAGCCTACGCAGCACTCCGTAAAAGAGCTTCGCTCCCTTGGTATTCAGCCAGACTTTATCGTCTGCCGTTCTAGCCATTCCGTGGATGAATCTATTCGCGAGAAAATCGCTAATTTCTGCGACGTCGATGCAGATTGCGTTTTTGAGAACAATGATCTGCCTTCAATTTACGATGTTCCAGCACATCTGGCAGCACAGGGATTTGACAAGAAGGTACTTGAGCGCCTTGGTCTTGAAGTCCGTCCAAGTGATCTTGGCAGCTGGGAAGCATTTACTTCCGCTATGCATAAGGCAAATGCGCTTGAAGACGCAACAAGAATTTATGTTGTCGGCAAGTATACGCAGTTGCCTGATGCCTACCTTTCTGTTATTGAGGCACTTCACCACTCTGGTATTTTCTACGGCAGACACGTTGACATCCGCCTGGTAAATGGTGAAGAGCTGACAGAAGAAGACGTAGAGCAGGAGCTTGCTGGTGCAGATGGTATTTTGGTTCCTGGCGGCTTTGGTCTTCGCGGCGTAGAGGGCAAGATGGTTGCTATTCGTCGTGCTCGTGAGCTCAAGATTCCTTACCTTGGTGTTTGCCTTGGTATGCAGATGGCTGTTACTGAGTTTGCTCGTGACGTCTGCGGCATGGAGGGTGCAAATTCAGCAGAGTTCGGTCCAGATACTCCATACCCTGTCATCGATCTTATGCCTGATCAGGAGGATATTACTGACAAGGGCGGTACCATGCGCCTTGGTTCTTATCCTTGCAAGGTTGTTGAGGGAACTCTTGCCCATGAGGCATATGGCAACAACTTGGTTTACGAGCGTCATCGTCACCGCTATGAGGTAAGCAACGTATTCCGTAATCAACTTGTTGAAGCTGGTCTGGTAGTTTCTGGTGTTTCTCCAGACGATCGCCTTGTAGAAATGATTGAGCTTCCAGAGTCTGTTCACCCATGGTTTGTTGCAAGCCAGGCACATCCAGAGTTTAAGAGCCGTCCAACTCATCCTGCACCTTTGTTCCGTGAGTTTGCACGTGCCGCAATCGCTCATCATGAGGGTGTTGACCGTCATGATGTAAATCAGGCTCTCTAAGCAGAATTTTTAATAGGGAAGAATACTTATGGACCTCGCTCAGGCGCGTACAGAATTTTTAGCGTACGTCGCTGTTGAGCGAGGTCTTTCTGTAAATACGCTTGATGCCTATACCAGAGATTTAGAGGGTTATTTGCTTTGGCTGAATGGCAAAAAGATTACTTTGCCCAGCCAGGTGACTCGCTCCGATGTTGAAGAGTACATAGGCTCTCTTAGAGATTTAGGAATGGCTCCAGCTTCGGTTGAGCGCCACACTGCGGCACTTAGAAACTTCCACAAGTTTATGGCTGTTGAGCAAATTTGTGAGTCATCTCCAGCTGAAGATTTACCTACCGCAGCAAGAATTCAAAGGCTTCCTGATGTTATCTCTCAAGAGAAGGCAGAGGAGCTGCTTGACCAGCCGTTCCCTAATTCGCCCCTAGGCATTCGCGATAGAGCAATACTTGAGTTGCTGTATGGGTGTGGGCTTCGTGTGTCTGAGCTTTGCGATCTTGAGGTTCGAGGTGTCCTTCTAGAAGATGAACTCTTGCGTGTTTTTGGTAAGGGTTCCAAAGAGCGCGTAGTCCCTGTGTTGGGCTCTGCGTATCGTGCACTTAAAACATACCTTTATGAGGCTCGCTCGCTTTTGCTTAAGCATGGTCAGGTGTCTGAGGTGTTTGTAAACGCCAGAGGTGGACGTATTTCTCGCCAGTCGGTACATAAATTGGTGGCAAATTACGGCAGGGTAGTGGGAATTGAAAGATTGCACCCTCACACACTACGCCACAGTTTTGCCACGCATCTGCTAGAAGGCGGTGCTGACCTTCGCTCGGTGCAGGAGCTTTTGGGACACGTTGATATTTCAACTACACAGCTCTATACGCACGTAGATAGGTCTCACATTAGAGATGTGTATCTTGAGGCGCACCCAAGAGCTCACGTTCGTACGGACAAATAGACGAGCTTGATGCAACCGTGACTTGCGCTTGACGCAAGCGTGGGACAGGTGTGGGGCAAAGTGGTGACTTCGTAAAAGCAAGACGAAGGTTTTGTTTGAGTAACGTGTGATTTTCGCCACGAGTTCACCACAATTTCCCCAAAAATTTTCACTTCATAAAAAATTTAATAAATCGTGTCTAAGACTAAGAAAATCCGTTCTTTTGTAGTTCGGATTTTTTTAAACACTACATATTGTGGTCTTGCTCTATCAATTCACATCTACGTTAAACCCCAGCTAGACCATAAGAAAAATACTTGGTGTTGGAAAGTGTTTTCTAGTGTGTGTAAGTGTCGGAATGAGTTATATTTATTTCACGTTCAATCGACGGACTATGCCCAAGCGTTGCCGCGCACACACAACACAAACACAGCCCGCGCGGCAAGGGGCGCCAACGTGAAAGGGGGAGACATGCTTACTGGTCAGTATCAGCGCTCGCTGGACTCCAAGATTCGCGTGACTCTTCCTGCACCTCAGCGCAAGCAGCTTGGCGATGTCGTCATCTTGCTCCGTCGACAGGACGCGCTTTACGGCTACTCACCTGAGGCGTATGAGGCTTGGATTGCAAGTCTGAACCTCAACCCAAGGAACCGCGACGACGTCACAGCACTTCGCATGCTGAACGCAGCAGCAACAACCGTCGACATTGACTCGGCCGGCCGCGTTGCTCTGGGAAAGATTGACGAGTCCGATCCACAGGCTAGGGAGAAGCTCCAGCTTGACCGCGACGTCACCATTGTCGGTAACGGCGACCACTTTGAGATTTGGAACACCAACAAGTGGAACAGCCTCTTCTCGGCAGATGACCGCGTTGCAACGCTCGAGGACCTCATCTTTGGCGCCTAGTGAGGCGAGAAGATCGTGAAGGTAGAAGACGGTAACTTGAAAGTCGAATATCGGCACCAACCAGTAATGCTTGCAGAAGTGCTGCGCGAGCTGGACCCCAAGCCAGGTGAAGTTGTTTGCGACTGCACCTTGGGAGGAGCGGGTCACACCGTAGAGATGGCAAAGCTGATTGCTCCAGACGGTCTTTCCATTGGAATTGATCAGGACGCAATGGCTCATCAAGCAGCAGCTGCTCGTCTGAAGCAAGAAGTACCAAACGCGGAGTTTTTGCCGCTTAAGGGAAACTTTGGCAATCTCGATGAACTTCTCGTCTCTGCAGAAGTCCCCGGAGTTGACTGTTTCCTCTTTGACATTGGTGTTTCTTCTCCTCAGCTTGATATCCCAGAGCGAGGCTTTTCGTACCACGAAGATGCCCCGTTGGATATGCGAATGGACCCGGGCAAACAAACTCCAACTGCACAAGAGGTCATCAACACCTACAACGAAGCCGACCTCGCCCGAATCCTTCGAATTTACGGAGACGAGAAATTTGCCTCACGCATTGCACGACGCATTGTACAAACGCGAGAAAAGCGTCCCATCCAAACGACGCTTGAGCTTGTTGAGGTAATCAAGGCGGCAATTCCCGCAGCAGCGCGTCGTCACGGCGGACATCCCGCCAGAAAGACGTTCCAAGCACTTCGTATTGAAGTGAACCACGAGCTTGAGGTTTTGGAGCGCGGACTACGCTGTGCAATTGCCTGGGCTAATCCAGGAGGCAGGATTTGCGTTATCTCGTACCACTCGCTTGAAGATCGCATTGTCAAGCACGTGTTCTCCGAGCTCAGTCAAGGTTGTATCTGCCCGCCAGACCTTCCGGTTTGTATGTGCGGTCAAGTGCCGATAGTTGACGTGATTACGCGCAAACCTCTTGTGGCAACTCCAGAAGAGATTGAGCGCAACCCAAGGGCGAGAAGTGCCCTGATGAGGGTAGCGGTTAAACGCGACCCAGAGAAATGAAGTACCCCATAGCACTTGTTGCTTGTTGTGAAGAAGTTTTTGAAGGGATTGAAGTTTAATGGCACGTTACGGATCAGAAGCTGTAGCACGCACAACTCAGTTTGAGCATGAGTACGCTCCTGAACAGAGCACTCGCTCATCTTTTGAGGTTGTCCCTGGTGGCGGCCTTGATGCTGATGCTCGCCGTGGCGTAAGCAGCCAGTTCATTCAGCGTGTCAAGCTTATTGCTGTTGCTGCAGCACTCTTCTTGACGCTTGGTGTTGTCCGTATTGGTATCTCTACCGCTACGGTTTCAACTCTTCAGGCTAACAACGTCATCAGAAATGAAATGCGCGCAACAACCGCAACTAACGATTCCCTGCGCGTTTCTCGCTCCCTGCTTGCAAGCACTACACGTATTGAGCGTATTGCTACTCAGAATTACGGCATGACTCTTGAGACAAATCGTCCTGTTGTAGATGTAAGCGACAACGCTTAGGCGTAAAATATACGTTGTGAGTACGCAGAATCGACATACTCGCGCATCGCGCAGAAAAACTCCTGAGGCCTCGTACGACGAGGCCTCTCGTGTGCATTTTCGTGGTCATCGTGGTAGCAGCGGTGGCTCGGACGGTGTTGGCCATGAAGGCAGACTCCGTCGCGTAGCAGCTGCTATGGCTATTATGGTGGCAATTGTCGTCTTAAGGCTTGCATGGCTGCAAATCTTTACGGCAGCAGATCTTGCAAAGGGTGCCGAGAATAACCGCACAAACGATATTGTCTTGCACGCTCGCCGCGGTACCATTTACGACCGCAACGGCAACGTCTTGGCCATGAGCGTTGATTGCAAAGACATCTACGCCAATCCTTCAGAGATCAAAGACGCCAGCACTGTAGCTCAGGTTTTTGCCTCGCTTCTAGGCGGAAGTCCTTCAGACTATCTTGGGGACCTGCAGCAAGACACCACCTTTGTTTACGTGCGTCGTCGTGTTGACACGGATACCGCTTCCAAGATTGAAAAAGCACTTGACGAGAAAAACCTCAAAGGCGTCTATTTTGTTAACAACACCAAGCGTGTCTATCCATATGGCAACGTTGGCGTTCAGATTCTAGGCTTTGTAAACGCTGATAATGAGGGCGCTTCTGGCCTGGAGTATTACTACAACGATATCCTTGCGGGCACTAACGGTCACATGATTGTAGAGACCGGCGCTGGTGGTACGCCAATTGCGGGCGGTACTTCAAACATCACTGAGGCACAAAACGGCCAGGATATTGTTCTTTCCATTGATATTGAGCTGCAGAAGAAGGCAGAAGAGCAGCTGACTGCTGCAGTAAAAGACTTTGAGGCCCAGCAGGGTGGCTCAATCATGGCTATGAATCCTCGTACCGGAGAGATTTATGCCGCAGCTTCATACCCTCTGCCAGATTTTAAGAGCGATAACGGCGTTGACTACGAATCTCTCAACCTCAAGCTTGTCTCAAGTATCTATGAGCCAGGCTCCGTATTTAAGGTAATTACTACCTCAATTGGTATAGATGACAACCTCTTTGGTCCAAATTCAACCTTCAATATCCCAACCGAGCTCAAAGTTGGCGATAACAAGGTTACCGACGACGACTGGCGTACCAGCGCCATGGACATGAGCGTAAGAGAGATGCTCAGGCGTTCTTCTAACGTTGGTATGGCTTTCCTTGAGACGCAGCTCATAGGTGATGAGCGCTTCGCGGCAGGAATTGATAAGTTCGGCATTGGACACACCACAGGCATTGACTTCCCAGGAGAGGCTACAGGAATTGTTCGCTCTCTGGACGAATACGAGGGTCCAACTGGCGGAAACATGGCATTTGGTCAGGGCCTTGCAATTCCATTTATCCAGGTTATTCGCGCGTACACCGCTGTTGCCAATAAGGGAACTATGGTGACTCCGCATTTTATGGTTTCAAAGGGCGGTCAAGAGGTTACCTGGCCTACTAAAGACGTTATCTCCGCTTCCACAGCTTCAGCCGAGCTTGACATGATGACCACTGTTGTCAAAGAAGGCACCGGTGTTCGTGCAGGCATCTATGGCTATACCGTTGCTGGTAAAACAGGTACTGGCCAGCAGGTTGTGGAAGAAACCGGCTCGTACGGCGAGAATTCCGGTTTTGTTGACTCTTTCTGCGGTATCGTGAACCCTTCAGAATCTGACCTGATGGTTTACGTTGGTCTTAACGATACCCACCAGCTTGCATCGCAATCTGCTGCTGTGGTCTTCTCGCAATTTGCAAAAGACGCAGCTACACGCCTTAATATTCAACCAATCAATAACTAGGAGAGCTCATGGTTAAGCTTTCGGTTGAACAGATAGTCGCAGCTACTCACGCACAGCTGCTCCACCGTGGAACTCGCGAGGTTGCGGGCTCGGCCGTCATTGACTCCCGCGAGGTCCAGGACGGCTCGCTCTTCGTGGCCTTTGCTGGCGAGAAGGTCAATGGAAACTCGTATCTTTTATCTGCTGCCCAGGCGGGCGCTGCTGTTGTAGTGGCATCTGAGCCTGTAGCAGACAATCTGCTCGACAACCTGGCCGCCACCGGAGTCAGCGTTCTTGAAGCCGCTGATGATGACTGTGAGGCGTTCCTGCTGGCTCTTGCCGCTGCCTGGCGAGAAGCCCATCCAAACTGGCTGGTTGTGGGCGTAACTGGATCGGTTGGTAAGACTACCACCAAAGAAATGCTCCGTCGCGGCATCGGCGCAACCCGTCGCGTACATGCTACCGCCGGCAATCACAACAACCTTATTGGCCTGCCACTCACGGTGCTTTCTACTCCAGAAGACACTGAGGTACTTGTGCTTGAGCTGGGCATGAATCATGCCGGTGAGATTACCAGGCTTACCTCTGTTGCCCGTCCAACAGTGGCGGTCATTACCAATGTTGGTACCAGCCACATCGGTCTTCTCGGCAGCAGAGAAAACATTGCGCGCGCCAAGGCAGAGATTGTTTCTGGCATGTGCGCATTTGGCTCAATTGAGCCTACGCTTATTCAGGCTTCGGCAGGGGATTACACCAAGTTCATTGCAGACGAGTTTGCTCGCCCTGCTCACGTTGTTTGCAAGACAGTGGGCGCAACAGAGGCTGACGTCATGAGCGCACAGCAGGTTACGCTTGACGAGGAAGGCCTTCCAACTGCCACCATCGTTGCTGCGTCCGGCTGGTCACGCACGGTAACCCTTGAGGTACCTGGGCGCGTTGTGGTAGACGACCTTCTTTTGGCACTTGAGGCTATAGAGACGCTTGGTCTTGATCTTGACGCTGCTGCAGAGGCTATTGAGCAGATGCCTGCCACTCGTATGCGTCTTTCGGTACTTGACGCACCCTGTGGTGCCAAGATTATTGACGATTCTTACAACGCAAGCCCTAACTCAACAGCTGCAGCGCTTGACGTGTTGATGCAGATGCCAGCGGTAGGTCGCCGCATTGCTCTTATCGGAGAGATTGGTGAGCTTGGACCAGAGGAGAAGCGCCTTCACGGTTATGTGGGTGCCTATATTGCTGCTAAGAACCCAGACCTTGTTGCCTTTGTAGGCACGGGAGCCGCGCGTGAAATGGTTGAAGCTGCGCGCGTTATGGGATTCTCGGAAGATAAAATTGAACAGTTCAGTGATGTCAACGAAGCACTTTCCGTGCTCGGACCAGTACTTGCGCAAGGAGACGTTCTTCTCGCCAAGGCATCGAGGTCTGCCCAGCTTGATATTTTTGTAAAAGGAGTTACTGAGTAATGTTTTACCAGACTATTTACCCAACATACCAGGTGTTTGTTGCGCTTGGTGTCTCCTGCATCATCACTTTGGTCTTAATGCCGCTCTTCATCAAACTGATGAAGAAAGAGGGAGTGGGTCAGCAGGTTCGTGCTGACGGCCCTCAGCAGCACCTGGTCAAGCAGGGTACTCCTACTATGGGCGGCGTCGTTATGCTGGTAAGCATTGTGCTGACCTGTATTGCACTTGCTCAGTGGAACACCGACCTCATTCTTGCTATGGCAGCTATGCTGCTCACAGGCTCGCTTGGTCTTCTGGACGATATCGAGTCTGTTGCTCATGGTAGAAGCCTTGGCCTTACCGCATCTCAGAAGATGGCTGGACTTATTACCATTTCTGTGGCATTTTGCCTGGCAGCAGTCAATATTTGGGGTATTACTCCTATTATTGCGTTCCCCGGTGGCCTTGATATCAACCTGGGCATCCTCACTACTACGGTCAATTTAGGTGGAAACGTACTTTCTATTCCTTGGCTGTACCTGTTCTTTGTCTTTTTGCTCATGGCAGGCCTTTCCAACGCTGTCAATCTGACCGACGGTCTTGATGGCCTGGCTGGTGGCTGCGTTATGGTTGTCATGATTTTTATGGCGGCGGTAGCTTTCCGCTATGGCGAGAGTAGCCTTGCTGTTTTTGCCGCATCTATCGCCGGCGCTTGTATTGGTTTTTTGTGGTTTAACAGCTATCCTGCAAGCATTTTTATGGGCGATACCGGCTCTCTTGCCTGGGGTGCTGCCTTTGCAGCTCTGGCCGTTCTCACTAAGACCGAGGTAGTTTCCCTGGTCATGGGTGGTCTTTTTATCATCGAGGCACTGTCCGTTATCATTCAGGTTGTCAGCTACAAAGCAACTAAAAAGCGCGTATTCTTGATGGCTCCACTGCATCATCACTTTGAGAAACTTGGCTGGAACGAGACAAAAGTTGTCTTTAGGTTCTGGATTATTTCTGGTGCCTTTGCTGCTCTGGGATTTGCCCTGTACTTCCAGCTTCATTAAAGGTATTGCCCTAGGAAAGGATCGCCTGCGTGTCGCTTCTAGAAACACTTGGAAATGTATGTGTTCTTGGTTTTGGTAAGACCGGCGTCTCTGTCTGCACGTATTTGCTGCAGCAGCCAGAGGGTCGTGTGTCTTCCGTAACTCTTGTGGGCGGCGCAGATGCTACTGTTGGCGAGAAGATCCAAGAGCTTGCAGACTCAGGCGTACAGGTACAATGCGGCTCTGATCAAGTTAAGGGTACCTTTGACTTGACTATTGCATCTCCTGGTATTCCAGACACCTCTGAGCTGTTCTTAAGTGCAAAGGCAGCTTCTAAGCAGATTATGGGCGAGCCAGAGTTTGCCTATCAAGAGAGTCCTTCACAGTGGATTGGTATTACCGGCACAAACGGTAAAACTACTACCACAAGCTTGACCACGTCTATTCTGCAGTATGCGGGTCTTGATGCAAGCGCTGTTGGCAATATTGGTCTTACTATTACTGACCAACTTGCAGAGAGAAAGCCTAAGAGCTGGTTTGTAGCAGAGCTTTCAAGCTTCCAGCTTGCTACTACTCAAAAATTGCATCCTCACGTTGCAATGCTTTTAAACATTACGCCTGATCACCTTGAGTGGCATGGTTCACTCGAGGCGTACGCAGCAGCTAAAGAGAAGATTTTTGCCAACCTTGATGCAAATGACCTGGCAATTGTTTCTGACTTGGATGAGTTTTGCCAAGACGTGTCTTCTCGCCTTGAGGCTCGAGGCATTGCCGTATGCCATCTTGCTCAGACAGATCCCGGTACACAAAACGCCGCCTTTGTACGCACTGGTGCGCTGGTAGTCAGGCTATCTGGTAAAGAGATGGAGCTTGTAGCAGCTGATGCACTCCACATTAGGGGAGCGCACAATGCACTCAACGCTCTTGCTGCAGCTGCATGTGGCCTATTCCTGGGACTTGATATTGTTTCTATTAGGCATGCCCTGTTGGACTTTATGCCGCTTGAGCACAGAATTGAGCCAGTTGATACGGTTAATGGTGTTTTGTACGTTAACGATTCCAAAGCAACAAACACTGATTCAGTTGAAAAATCATTAACTTCGTTCCCAGGTAAAGACGTTATTTTGCTACTTGGTGGTCACGATAAGGGCACAGAGCTTGATGAGTTCGCTCAGAAGGTGTCCGCTACCTGTGCATACGCAATCTGCTTTGGAGAGGCAGGTCCTCGCTTTGCAGAGGCGCTTCGCCGCGTTTCTGGCGGCCATGCAGAAGTGGTAGAAGAGCCTCATATGCATGAAGCTTTTGACCGTGCGGTAGAGCTTGCTCGTCCAGGTTCTGTAGTGCTTCTCTCACCAGCATGTTCCTCATTTGACGAGTTCACAGGCATGGCTCAGCGTGGTCGTGTCTTTAAACAGCTGGTGGCAGATCTTGCTCAAAAAGAGAGCGGTCGATAATGGCTACCAGCAGAAACAGAACAGGGGAGCGCGCGCAGCAACCACGTACTTCTCGCCAGAAATCTTCCGAGGGCTCGCAGGCTAAAGGCCGCTTTGGTGCTATTCCAGAGCGTTTTATGCAGCCTCGTCTGGTGCTTCTGGTATCAACGGCTATTCTGGTGTGCTTTGGCCTGGTAATGATTTATTCCGCATCCTCGATTTCTGCAATGACTTCTGAGGACATGGGCTATAACCCCTTCTACTACGTGCAGCGTCAGCTTGGCTTTGCTGCGGCAGGAGTTGCGTTAGCGTTTATTGTTTCTCGCATTGACTACCGTGCAGTAGTAAGAAATCTCCAGGTACCTATCTGGGTTGTGACCATTGGAATGCTGGCAATTATTTTTACTCCTATTGCTGGCGCTGATGCATATGGTGCAACCCGTTGGATTTCAATTGGACCGTTTTCTTTCCAGCCGTCTGAGTTTGCAAAGATTACCATCTTAATTTCTGTCTCGTACCTGGCTCAGCAGTACTTTATCGATCAGACCATAGATCAGATGGAGTTCTTTAAAAAGTTTGCTATTGCTGCGCTTGCGCCACTGCTTCTTATTTTGGCCCAGCCAGACAAGGGCTCCACATTGATTATTGTGGGAACACTTTTGGTCATTGGCTACCTTGCCGATGTTGACCGAAGGGTTCTGGCAACTATTGCTGTTGCTGGCTTTATTGGCTTTGTCTTCTTATCTCTTAAAGATGATTATTCTCGTGCTCGCGTTGTGACTATGTTCAACCCTTGGGCCGATTATTACGGTGCAGGTTATCAGCTTGCACAGGGCTTTTATGCCTTTGGCTCTGGCGGTATTTTTGGTGTTGGCTTTGGTTTTTCTCGCCAGAAATATTCCTATCTGCCTATGGCTCACAATGACTTTATTTTTGCGGTTATTGGAGAAGAGCTGGGCTTTATTGGCGTTTTGGGTCTTTTGGCTGTATTTGGCGCACTGGTGTGGGCAGGCTTTAAGATTGCTCGCTATGCACCAGATTTGACCGGCAGGCTTATTGCTGCAGGTTGTACCTCTATGTTTATCATTCAGGCCTTTGTTAACATCGGTGGTGTTTTGGGCCTTTTGCCTCTTTCTGGTAAGCCTCTGCCGTTTATCTCATACGGCGGTTCAACCATCATGTCTAGTATCTTGATGGTTGGTCTTTTGATGTCTGTTTCAAGGCAGTCAAGGCTTCCAGAAACCGAGTACGATAGGCAGCGCGCTTCTTGGAGCATAGCTGAAGAGCAGGATACCTTTGATGCTCCAGGTTTTGCTGGTCTTACCATGGTTGACGGTGGGGTAGGAGTAGGCATGCCACTCCCACGTTCTTCTCGCCCTAAGAGCAGCGCACAAAGCTCCGCGCGCCCATCACGAGGCGTTTTGCGCTCAAGAGATGACGACACCCCTCAAGGCCGTATTACGACAGACGCCTCCGGAAGGCGCAGAATTGATTTAGGACCTTCTGCATCGGACAGGCTTCGTGGAAACAACGCCAGGCCTCGCCGATAGCTGATTTCTAGGAGATGGATTGCATGGCAGAACAGAAGAAACTCTCTGTTGCAATTGCTGCAGGTGGAACCGCTGGTCACATTAACCCAGCTCTGGCTCTAGCTGAGGAGCTTCGTGAGCGCGGTCACCAGGTTACGTTTTACGGTCAGCCCAACAAGCTTGAAGGTACGCTGGTACCTGAGGCAGGATTTGAGCTGGTACCTATCCATGTAAATGGCTTTGACCGCAGACGTCCTTGGACGCTCATCAGCGCGGCATACAATCTTGAGCGCGCAAAGATGCAGCTGCACAAGCGCTTCAAAGAGCAGGGTGCACCTGATGTTGCTATTGGTTTTGGCGCCTATGTTGAGCTGCCTTTGCTTCAGCTTTGCGCAAAGCTACACATCCCGTATTTGATTCATGAGCAGAACTCAGTAACTGGTCTTGCTAACCGAGTATCTGCTGGTAAAGCATCTAAGGTGTGCATTGCATTCCCAGAGGCTCGTAAGGCTTTTGAGGGTCACGTAAAGGCTCAAGACTCCATTGTGGTTACCGGCAATCCTGTACGTAAGAGTGTTCTTTCTGCTGACAGAGCCGCCTCGAGGCAAGAGTTGGGTATTGCAGACAATCAGACATTGCTGCTTATCTTTGGCGGTAGTTTGGGCGCGCGTAGCATCAACGAGACGTTTGCTGCGCTTAAGCAGGAGCTTCTTGACCGTCCTAACCTGCGCATCATTCAGTCAACAGGCCAGAAGCTCTACGACGAGGTTGTCTCGCTTATGAAGCTTTCTGACGAGGAGGCTGCTCGCTGGGAGATTAAGTCCTACATCTCCAACATGGGTGCCACCCTTGCTGCGGCTGATCTGGTGGTTTCTCGCTCCGGAGCATCTTCTGTGGCCGAGATTGCGGCGCTTGAGCTCCCCAGCATTTTGGTGCCGTACCCTCTGGCAACAGCAGATCACCAGACTACTAACGCGCATTTGTTGTCGGACGCGGGAGCAGCTATTCTGGTGCCAGATAACCAGGTGGACACCACGACCTTCTCGACAGCTCTGTTTGAGCTGGTAGATAGTGCGGACCTGCGCAAAAAGCTCTCCGAGGCAGCCGCTACACTTGACCAGCGCAGCGCCGCATCTCTTGTGGCTGACGCTGTGGAAAGTGCCGTTTGTGGCGCATAAAACATTCGGTTTTGCGTTAGAGTAAACATGTCTTGGTATGCCCAAGACTCAAACGATAACAATACTTGGAAAGGCTCTCTTATGGCAGATTCCATGGGCGAGAAGACCATCTCGCGTGCACATTTTATTGGAATTGGTGGCGCAGGTATGAGCGGAATTGCGCTTGTTCTGCACGAGCGCGGCTGCACCGTTACCGGCTCCGATCTAAAGAGCTCCCATTATGTTAGAGAGCTTGAAGATGCAGGTATTCAGGTAAGCATCGGCCACACCGCAGCCACTATTGACGCTGTGATGCCTGATGTCATTGTTACCTCAACCGCAATCCCAGAGACAAACCCAGAGGTTATTCGTGCGTGCGAACTTTCCATTCCCATTTGGCCTCGCGCTAAGATGCTCTCGTATTTGTCGCGCGGCCGCAAGACCATTGCTGTTGCGGGCACTCACGGCAAGACCACCACATCTTCTATGGTTGCTACCATGCTGGATAAACTTGGCGCTGATCCATCATTTTTGATTGGTGGCGTTGTTGAGGGCTACGATACCAACGGTAAAAACGGTAACGGCCAGTACTTTGTCTGCGAAGCGGACGAGTCTGACGGTTCGTTTATGTTCCTTAACCCTAACGTGGTTGTTGTCACCAATATTGAGGCAGATCACCTTGACCACTACGGCTCTCTCGAGAATATCGAGAAGACCTTCTGTGAGTTTATGAGCTTGCTTGATAAGGAAGAAACCGTTGTTATCAACGGCGATAATCCTCATTACGTTGAGCTTGCTCAGTCAACTGGTAGGCACGTGGTCACCTACGGCTTTGATTCAAGCTGCGATTTTGTTTGCACACAGGAGGAGAGAAAAGCTGGAATTGAGAATCCTCTTACCATCAAGACTCCTTCTGGTCAGACTATCTCTGTGGTACTTCCAGCTAACCCTGGTAAGCACAATGTTGCTAACGCAACCGCTGCAATTGCCGTTGCCGATGCCCTTGGCTTTGATCTTGAGGAAGCTGCTGCGGCGCTGTCGCAGTTCAAGGGCGCACGCCGTCGCTTTACGCACGTAGGCGACATCAACGGTATTACCGTCGTAGACGATTACGGCCACCATCCAACCGAGATTGCAGCAACCATGTCTGCAGCTCTACCTCTTGGCTTCAAGCGCGTTGTTGTTGTTTTCCAGCCACACCGCTACAGCAGAACGCAAGATCTGGCAGATTCGTTTGCACACGCGTTTGACGGCATTGACGTTTTGCGCGTCATGGATGTCTTCTCCGCAGGTGAGCTACCTATTCCAGGTGTCTCGGGCAAGACTGTCTCTTCAAGGGTTGAGGCTGCTCATACTGTTTCTGACGTGCGTTACATCCCTTCTCGCCGAGATCTTATCGCAGACCTTCTTGATACGGTTAAGCCAGGAGATCTGCTGATTACTCAGGGCGCAGGTGACGTCACTCAGATTGGACCAATGTTTATCCGCGCACTCAAAGAGCGTCTTCAGAACCACTAGGACCTCTGCCGTGAGCTTGTTTAACGCCTATGTAAGCCTTTCTGGGGCCCTTGATGCAACAATCAAGCAAGATGAGCCGCTGAGCCACCATACCTCCTTTAGGATTGGTGGTAAGGCGTCGCTTTTTGCCGCTGTTCACAGCCATGCGGCGCTGGTGCGTGTACTTGAGGTGCTTGCAGCTAATCGAGTTGATTGGGTGCTTTTGGGCAAGGGTTCAAACATCCTTGTCTCTGATAAGGGCTACAACGGCTGCGTTATTGTGCTCGACGATGAGCTTTCTACCATTTCAGTTGGCGAGAATAATCTCATTACTGCAGGTGCAGGTGCGCTTACGGCACGCGTATGCAATGAGGCCATGAAAGCAGGCCTTTCTGGCCTTGAGATGTGTGCTGGTATCCCCGGAACTATCGGCGGCGCTCTTTCGATGAACGCAGGTACCAGGCATGATTGGATTGGTAAAGCCGTCCGTGATTGCGTGGTGCTAAAGCCTGGTAAGGGTCTTGTACGTTACGATGCCTCCGAGATTGAATGGGGTTATCGCTACACTACGTTTGCACCAGATGAGATCATTCTTGAGGCAACGTTTGCGCTGACAGCATCTAATCGTCCTAAAGTTGCTCTTGGCATGGATACACTCTTGCAGCGTAGAAGAAATACTCAGCCAACTGGTCAGCTTTGCTGCGGTTCTGTTTTTAAGAATCCAGGTAGTAGGTCTGCTGGTGCACTTATTGAAGAGTGTGGTCTTAAGGGAGCTACTGAGGGCGGCGCACAAATTTCTGATGTTCATGCCAACTTTATTGTGAATACCGGTAACGCCACCGCCTCAGATGTCATTGCACTTATGCGCAGAGCACACGATGCGGTCCAAGAAAAGTTTGACATTGATCTTCAGCCAGAGGTTAAACTTCTGGGTTTTGGGGCATAGGGAAGATATGGCAGAAGATACTTCAAAGCAAACAACACGCCGTAAGGGCACAAAAAGGGAGCCGTTATCGTCTGGTTCTACTCAGACGGCAGGGGCTACTAAGCCTTCTTTTATGAGTAAGGCCTTTAAGCCTAAGCCAAAGGTTGAGGCTACAGCTTCTGATGCCAAGCCTTCTGCTAAAAAGATTTCTGCCAAAAAGCCAAATAACGCTACAAAAACTGCAGCTCAAGCTCGTGCTGAGCGTATTAAACACAGCAGAAAGGTATCGTTTAAGGCAGTACGCACGGCCTTTATCGTTTTGCTTAGCCTTGCCCTTCTCGCTGGCATTGCTTTTCTCGTCCTACGTTCTTCCTCAGTCTTTGCTATTACCAACATTCAGGTAGAGCCAACAGAGCACGTCTCTAACGAGCAAATTCAAAAACTCATTGCAGTAGAAGAGGGAACAACGCTGCTCAATATGGATGAGTCCCTTATTACCCAAGAACTTCAGAAGGACCCTTGGGTAGCTTCTGCAACGTATGAGAGACAGTTCCCTAATACGCTGCGTATTACCATTACAGAGCGTAAAGTCACAGCCGTTGTGGCGCTTTCTTCTGGTCCCGTTGCATGGTATTTGGGCGAGAATAACGTCTGGCTTGAGGCAGATCAGCTCAACGTTCCAGAAGGAAAAACTACCGCTACTGTTGCGCTTGAGAAGGCAACCTCAGAAGGCGAGCTGCTCATCACTGATGTTCCCGCAACGGTTTCTCCTGTAGCAGGCACCACAGCAACAGACGCAGAAATTCAAGCGGTTATGCAGTATCAGTCTACGTTCTCGTCAGAGCTCACGTCACAGATTGTGAGTTACTCGGCTAGTAGCGTTGATGCAATCTCTGTCACGCTTACCAATGGTGTGCAGGTTGCCCTAGGCTCTCCAACACAGATTGCTGACAAAGAAAAAGTGATTCTGGCAATGCTTAAGCAGTTCCCAGGAGAGCTTACGTACTTGAACGTAAGAACGCCTGCAAGCCCAACCTATAGGCGCGTTTCTACCGGAAACGTTCAGTCTGGCTCTGGTGTTTCGTAAGTAAACGCGCAAACAACGTGTGCCGTTAGGGAATAGTTTCCTACCGTTTACCAGCTTTCTTCACAATTTCTACATATTATTTGACTTGTATGGGTCAGTTGTGCAAATATACCCCGCTTTGCATGAAGCGTAAGCCTTAACTTGAGGTTTAGGGTTTTATACAGCGGTTCTGCGAGCGCATAAACGTAGCCTAAGCGCAGTCGCGCTCCGGGACAAACGGGCACAAGCGTGCCTCAAGGAGGAAGACATGATTAAGGACACCGATACCCTTAACAACTATCTTGCTGTTATCAAGGTTGTTGGCGTTGGTGGCGGCGGAACTAACGCTGTCAACCGCATGATTGAAGAAGGCATCCGTGGTGTTGAGTTTGTTGCTGTAAACACCGATGCACAGGCTCTTGCAATCTCCGATGCTGACATTAAGGTTCACATCGGTACTGACATCACCAAGGGTCTTGGTGCTGGCGCTAACCCTGAGGTTGGTAAAGAGGCAGCAGAGGATAGCCGCGACGAGATCAAGGCTGCACTTGCTGGCGCTGATATGGTCTTCATCACTGCTGGTGAGGGTGGCGGTACTGGTACCGGCGCTGCTCCAGTTGTTGCTGATATTGCAAAGAATGACGTTGGCGCACTGACCGTTGGCGTTGTTACTAAGCCATTCTCCTTCGAGGGCCGTCGTCGTTATGGTTCTGCAGCTGACGGTATCAAGACTCTTTCCGAGAATGTTGATACTCTCATTGTTATTCCAAACGATCGTCTGCTTGATCTTTCTGAGAAGAAGACCACCATGCTTGAGGCATTCCGCATGGCTGACGACGTTCTATGCCAGGGCACCCAGGGTATTACCGACCTCATCACTGTTCCTGGTCTGATCAACCTTGACTTTGCAGATGTCTGCACCATCATGAAGGGCGCAGGTAGCGCAATGATGGGCATTGGTATTGCTGCTGGTGATAACCGCGCTGCAGATGCTGCAACAGAGGCAATTTCTAGCCGCTTGCTTGAGAGTTCCATCGAGGGTGCAACCCGCGTTCTTCTCTCTATTGCTGGTAATAAAGACCTTGGTATTCAGGAGATTAACGAGGCAGCTGACCTGGTTGCTAAGAACGTTGATCCTGATGCAAACATCATCTTTGGTACTGTTGTTGATGAGTCTCTGGGCGATCAGGTTCGCGTAACCGTTATTGCAACTGGTTTCAATGACTCTAACGTTCAGCAGCAGCTTCCAACTCTGAACACTCAGAGTACCACCCGTCCAAGCCGTCCTGCTCAGCCACAGCCAACTCGTCCTGTGACTGCTCAGCCACAGCCTGCTCGCACCAACAACTCTTCTAATGAGAAAGAGTTTGATATTCCAGACTTCCTTAAGCGTAGCCGCATCTAAATATGTGCGCGCTGAATAGACAGTGCTTACACGGCGTGACCCTGCTCATGGATCCTGAGGTTCCATGCGGGGTCACGCTCGCATTTACCGAGCGTACCGGTGGTTTTTCAGAAGGGGAGTTTGCTTCCCTCAATCTGGGAAGTAGATGCGGAGACAATCTGCAACAGGTGCAAAAGAACCGTCAGCTGGTCTTAGAGGCTCTTGGAGCTGGCGAGCTTTTCTCGCAACTCCTTATTCCTCATCAGGTGCACGGAAGCAAGGTAGTTTGTCTGACTTCCAATACATCAGGGGCTTTTGAACTGGCTCAAGCTGAGGCAGAAGCTGGTGCAGACGCCATAGTATGTACGGTTAAAAACACGCCTGTGATGTTGGCGTTTGCCGATTGTGTGCCCGTAATTCTTGTAGCTCCCGGCGGATTTGCGGTGGCACATTCTGGCTGGAAAGGCACAATTGCTCGCATTTCTGCGCGCGCAACCGAGGCGCTTTGCCAGGCAACTGGAGCCAAATCTTACGAGGTCAAAGCCTATATTGGTCCGCACATTGGCAGCGCTGACTACGAGGTTTCTCCGGAGCTCATTCAGATGTTCTCACAAGAGTTTGGTTCCGGCGTTGTAGACCGCGCATCTGGCGAGAGGTACTTAGATCTTGGATATGCTGTCAGAGTTGCACTGGTAGATGCTGGCGTACGAGAGTCTGCTATTGAAGAGGTTACTGACTCGACGGCCTCTACCACTGAGAGGTTCTTCTCGTACCGAGCAGAGCATGGCAAGTGCGGAAGACACGCGGCTGTTGCTTACATGGCGTCAAAGTAGGGTAGAAGACGTTTAGCGCTATCGGAGAAGACGTTTAGGTCTACAAAAAAGTCGTTAAACGTTACGTAAGATGTTGATGTATTCACCGCAAGAGATGATGGCTATGACGTACGATTCAGACGAATATCTTGAGTTTATAAAGGCTCGTAGAGCTCAGATTGAGTCACTTGTGGCGGATGCTGCAAAAAAGTCCGGCAGAAGCGCCTCTGAGATTGAAATTGTAGCTGTCTCCAAAACCGTACCTGTTGAGGCCGTCCTTGCAGCTTATAAGGCAGGCTATAGGGTTTTTGGCGAGAATCGCCCACAAGAGCTGACACATAAACTGACGTGTTTATCTGAAACTCCTTTTGCGTCTGAGATATCTTTTGACATGATTGGTAATCTTCAGAAGAACAAGATTAACCAGGTAGTTGGTAAGGTTCGCTACATTCATTCAATTTCTTCCGAACATCTTGCAGAGGCGGTTTCAAAGCGTGCTGAGGTAAAGGGTACTGAGGAATCTGTTTTACTTGAGGTAAACGTCTCCGCTGAAGCCTCAAAATCGGGTTTCTCGCCAGAAGAAGTGTCTGAGTCTATTCAAAAGATTGTTGAGCTTCCGCACATTTCTGTTGTGGGTCTGATGACTATGGCACCAAAAGATGATCCAGAGCGCGCCAAGAGAACATTCTCAGGACTTCGAGAATTGCGTGATCGCTTGAGCCAACAAGTTGGTTTGAAGTTAGATGTTCTTTCATGTGGTATGAGTGATGACTTTACGTATGCCATTGAAGAGGGTTCTACGACTATTCGCCTGGGTCGAGTATTGTTTGACCCAGCCTATACGTTGAGTAGGCACTAAAATAGTTGCAAGTTTTTGATACAGTAGTAAGAAGTTACGTGCGTTACAGAAAGGCACAATGATGAGCATTCTTGATACGCTAAGAGCAAAGCTTCGTGGTGGTCAGGACGATGAGTACTACGACGATGAGTATTATGGCGACGAAGGCTATGACGAGGTAGACGAAGCTTCTCCACGTTCGTACGATGATCGTGCACAGCAAGGCTCTTCCAATAGACTGCTGGGTAATCCATCCAGACCAGAGGCAGAGAGTGTTTCTGTGTATACGCGCTCTGGCAAGCCAATCAGCACCAATCCAGCCGCTTCTTACAATCCTCAGCAGGATATGCGCTCCCGTGCTTCTGCGTATGCATCTCGTCAGGAGCCTTCTGGATACACTCCTTCTTACGAGCATACTGTGAGCCCAAATCTGCCAACTCCTGGTGATATTGGTCTTCGTCCTGTGAGCCGTACAAGCTATTCCGGACAGCTGCCACCATACGTTCTTCGTCCTGTTTCTTATGACGATGTTCAGTCGGTAGTTCGTCGTGTTCGTACTGGTCAGCCAGTTGTCCTTATCTTTAAGAACACCAACATTGAGGTTGCTAAAAGAATTTTGGACTTCAGTTTTGGTCTTTCTTATGGACTTGACGGCGCTGTTGAAGAAGTTGCTGACCGCGTTTTTGCTGTACTTCCTCATGGCATTTCTTTATCTCAGTCTGATCTGGATAAGCTTGCTGATGAGGGTGAGATTACCAGGTAACTGGAGGTTTTTGTGTTTTCGTATTATGTCTTGAACTCGCTCTATACTTTGTTGAGGATTTACAGCTTCTGCATTGTGGTATGGTGCCTGTCCTCTTGGATTACCGTTTCAAATGATTCGGTTAAGAACATTCTTGAGGCAATTGGCAAAATTGTTGAGCCATACCTCAGTGTGTTTAGGAACGTAATTCCTCCAATTTCTGGCGTTGATCTCTCACCGATTGTTGCACTTTTTGTGCTTAATCTTGTGGGACGTTTTGCCATTTCGACGCTGGGCTTTATACTAATATAGAAACTAGTTTGTCTTTGAATACAAACTGAGTAGTTATGATGTGTGGTACGTCTACTCGCAGACTGAAAGGGAACAAAGATGGCAATCACACCAGCAGACATCGAGCAGCAGACATTCTCTCCTGCTGAGACCGGCTACAATCCAGAGGAAGTTGACGCATTTCTTGAGCAACTCGCTTCTGAGGTTGATGCAATGCTTCAAAAGATCGCTGATCTTAAGGGCCGTCTGACCAGCACTGAGCAGCAGCTTGCTGCAGCGCAGGCACAGGTTGCAAACCTTGAGGAGAATGCAAGCGTTCCTTCTGTTGAGGAGACAAACGCTGCTGCTATTGCTGCATCCGAGCACCAGATTTCTCAGGTCCTCATTGTTGCTCAGCAGAGCGCAGATAAACTTGTTGCAGACGCTCGTGCAAACGCTGAGCGTATCCGCAACGAGGCAGATCAGAAGGCTCGTGAGGTTATCCGTCAGGCTCTTGCAGAGAAGCAGACTGAGCTTGATGAGATTGATCGCCTCAAGCAGTCCCGTGAGGACTTCCGCGCTGAGTACCGTAAGCTCCTCCAGCACTTCCTGGATGACGCAGACTCTGTCTTCCCAGAGACCGTTCTTACCAACAATGCTCCAACTGGTTCCCAGAATGCTGCTCAGCCTGCAGCTCAGCAGACTCAGATTTCTGCACCTGCACCTGCAGCTGGTGACTTCAACGACCTTGACTAAGTCTTAGGTCATTACCTTTGTACTGATAAGCGCTCAGCTCTGCTGGGCGCTTTTTTTGTTATCAGTCGTCTTAAGCGGCAGCTTTATAACCCAGAAGTAAGCTCTTTGCAGAATGTTTGCTTTTGTTCTATATGATGCACATCCTTTCTGTTTTCTCGCCCCTGATAGCGAGCGGGTACGCCTTGGCTACGCGCAGCTTCTGCATTTGTACTTGCAGTGAGTTCAGGGAGCCCTTGCCATACGCGTTTTGGCATCCAATGGGCGCGCAAGTCATATCCTCTTTCTGCAGGTCCACGACCCTCTAGACCAACTCCCTCATAGAAGCGCCTCCACATGGCTTGCACGTATTTCTCATCAGTCGCAAGGTCTGTTCTAGAGAGCAGTTCTTCCAAAGAGGCATCGTCCAGCTGAATGGTTCCAAAGGTCTTCATTTCTGGTGCATAAAAACTGACTATATGATGAGCTGGATCAACAATAAAAAACCGCTCTGTACTCATCCGTTTGACAAAGTAATTGCAGGTTAGTGGCACTACGTTTGCATTAGGTTGAAATACAGACATAA
Source organism: Lancefieldella parvula DNF00906 (assembly GCF_000758945.1). Lineage (GTDB taxonomy): Bacteria > Actinomycetota > Coriobacteriia > Coriobacteriales > Atopobiaceae > Lancefieldella > Lancefieldella parvula_C. The sequence continues at coordinate 77,822 of NZ_JRND01000014.1, read as the reverse complement.
AAGAGCCATCTGACATGCGAGAAAACCGCACAAATTGCCGCGTATGCTCTCGTTCAGTTTCTACCTGCCTAGCCAGCGCATTAAACTCTGCCACGGTTGGGTCTGCAATATCTTCAAGGGCTCCTACACCATAGGAGAATGCAAGACGAATGTATCGATGCACAATCTCCGGCATAGTATGAGCATCTGAAGCACATGCCAAAACAATGCGACGTGTTATTTCTCTTGTGCCTACTTTCTTCTCTAGTCCAGTTAGAACTCGTTTAGCCAAGGCTACTACTGAGTCATCAGAAGGGTCTGGTCCACAGAGAACATGCTCCCCAAGGCTAGGCTGACAAAAGTTTTCTCTAACAAGACGTACGTGTGCCGGGTTAGCATGTGAGAGATAAGTGAGCCCTACAGCCCCTACAACGCCTTCTAAGCTTGGATTACAGGAGATAACAACCTTCTGAGGCTTGGAGAGTCTTGTAAGCCTCTGAACAAGCGAGACAAGCTCTACGCTCTGATCAGAAGAGCCTGAGTTGAGAGGACTCAATACGGCGTCTTGTTTTGTTGTACGAACTTGCTTTGGCATCAGCAATTACCCTCTGTTTAATCAGTTCTTGGTCAAGTGGAGCTGAGGCATCTCTTACGCCACAGCAGGTGAGAAAGTGATGAGATCGTTTGAGCTGTATTCCCAGCCGTTTCAGATCATCAAAGGTGAGGCGAGACCGTCTTCTTGCAGCAATAATTCTTCGTGCGCCGGTGGGGCCAATACCGGGCACTCGTAAAAGTATTTCTAGTGGTGCATCCATAATCTCTACAGGAAATTGATTAAGATGTGCCAGCGCCCATCCAAGCTTTGGATCAATTTCTAAATCAAGCCAAGGTGCTTCTGGAGAAACTAGCTCATCAGGAGAAAACGCATAGTAGCGCATAAGCCAATCAGCCTGGTAAAGACGGTGTTCTCTACGCAGGGGAACAGGAGTGTCCAACTCAGGAAGACGATGGTCTTCTATAACAGGAATATAGGCAGAGAAGAATACTCGTTTCAATTCAAATTGTTGATAAAGCGCTTGCGATAAGTGCAATATTTGATTGTCTGATTCTGGAGAAGCTCCAATAATAATTTGCGTTGATTGTCCGGCAGGCGAGAAGGACCTCTTGCCTGAAGACACCCTTGATGAGCGCATAAAGGTATTCTTCAAGCAGTTTGAACGAAGGGCTAAACCTTCTTTTATGATCTGCTTCTGAGTAGGAATAACAATGCCCTTAGATTTGCCAGCAGACTTCACAATGCCCGTTGATGCATTTTTAGCTTCAAGCAATTGCCTTTCTTCAGAGACGCGTAGGCGGTGAATGAAAGACATGGGTTTAGTAACCGTTTCTGCATTTTTATGAGGGCAAAGTTTAGTAAGCGAGGCCGAGCTAGGCAACTCCAGGTTGACGGAGAGTCTATCCGCTAAACGGCCAATAGTATCAATAAGACCTGGATCTGTTCCGGGAATTACTTTTGCATGAACATAGCCGTTAAAGAGCAACTCATTCCTAAGGTAGGAGAGGCATTCAATCATGAGTTCTGTGGTGTGGTCTGGCGATCCTATAACACCTGAGGAAAGAAAGAGCCCCTCTATGTAATTTCTTTTATAGAAATCTACGGTAAGTTCTGCTAGTTCCTGTGGTGTAAAGGTAGCCCGCTTGGTTTGTGCAGAAGATCTATTGACGCAGTAAGCACAGTCATAACAACAAGCATTAGAAAGTAAAACTTTTAGCAGCGTAATGCAGCGGCCATCAGGAGCAAATGAGTGGCAACAGCCGGCCGCTGAGGCCATTCCTACCTTTCCTACCTGCGGATCTCTGTCTACACCAGAAGAAGTGCACGCCGCGTCAAATTTGGCTGCATCTGCAAGTATGATGAGTTTATCAAGAGTATCCATGGCAGCAACTTTCTACTTGAAAATAGAACGTCTGTTCGTATACTTAGACTATCACGAACGGGGAAGAAGTAAAGAAAAATCTAGAACAAATGTTTGTCATTTTAAAACCGCAGGAAGGATGTGAATGACGTGTGAAGGATGTATACTTTTCCCATCAACAACTGCGGAAGGAATGGCCATGAGCATACAGAAAAACAGCTCTTCACCATGCCTTTCTCGCCCCGTGAATTTACAAGTTCCCACCTACGCGTTGCGTGCATTAGAAGTTCTTGAAGATGCCGGATTTGAGGCGTGGATTGTAGGCGGCTGGGTACGAGATGCCCTACGCGGCTCATTTGCCCATGATATTGACATCACAACATCGGCAACGTGGCAGCAGAGCAAAGCGGCTTTTGAGGCTGCAGACATTCCTGTGCATGAAACAGGTATTGCATATGGAACTGTTACTGCTGTTGTCGAGAAGCACCCTATTGAGGTCACAACGTATCGCTGTGACGGAGAATACTTGGACGGTCGTCGTCCTGATTCTGTGCAGTTTGTCTCTTGTATAGAGGAAGATCTTGCTCGTAGAGACTTCACTATTAATGCAATGGCATATCACCCAAAGAGGGGATTGCTTGATCTTTATGGCGGTCAAGAAGATTTATCTGCACGTGTAATTCGCGCTGTTGGGAAGCCTAAGGTTCGCTTTACTGAGGACGCGCTTCGCATGCTTCGGGCAATAAGGTTTGCATGCAGACTCTCGTTTTCAATTGAGGAGAAGACACATCAGGCACTTACTGAGTGTGCGCTACTACTCTCTCAGGTTGCATCTGAGCGCATTGGCTCGGAAGTGGCTCAAATTGTTGAGGCTGGCCATACTGCCCATGCTATCAAGCTGGGATTTCCTGTTCTAGCGATAGCAATTCCAGAGCTCTTACCACTTCAAAACTTTGATCAAAGAAGTCCGTATCATGCTTATGACGTGCTGGAACATACAGCTCGAGTCTGCTCTGCAACAGAGGCTCTTACAGCAGGGTGTGCTACTCCCGCTCTTAGGTGGGCTGCTCTTCTACATGATATTTCAAAGCCAGAAATGTTTAGCGTAGATGTAGATGGTAGAGGTCATTTTTACGGTCATCCAGAAAAAGGCGCGGTTGTGGCAAAGGCGCTGCTCAAACGATTAGCTTTATCGCAACACTTGAGTAATGAAGTTTGTGCTCTTGTGGCATTGCATGACTATGATGTGGATGTTACAACCTCGTCGCTTAGGCATATGGTTGCCCTGTTAGCCGAGGCGAGTAAATCGGACGGCATTGCTCTTGCGTATGACCTCTTGACGTTAAAGCAGGCAGATGCTCTGGCAAAGGCAAATCCGTATCGTAGCTATGCGGTAACGCTTGAGGCTATGAGGACCCTTCTCTTACATGAGGCAAAACGGGGAATTGCTCAGCATCCGCAAGAGCTGTGCGTTTCGGGCGCAGAAATTATGGAAGCACTTTCTCTTCAGCCAGGACCTGCTGTCGGTGTGTGTCAACGTAGGCTTTTTGAGCTTTATTTAGCAGATCAAGTGAAGAATAGAAAAGAAGATCTTCTCGCCATTCTTGCTCAGGGTAATTGGTAAAAATAATAAAGAGTGCCAGATTTAATCAATAAAAAAGTAAGGCCTTTGTATTTTTCTAGATTCGGTAAAACGGTATAGTAGGCATAAAAAATTATCAGAGAGGCGTCATTTTATATGACGGATAGTGTCGTATGGGGGAGTTCATGGGCGAGAAGCGCGATTATATTACGTTAGAAGTCATACACCATAATGCTTATGAACAACAGCCTGCAGAAGAACCTGAAGCTCCAGCGCCTTCCATTTCTCATATTCGTGCCGAAGCTCGTACTAAGAAAAGCGCAGCTACACGTAAGCGTATTATGCACGAGACAACTAAGCTCATGCTTGCTCGTGGAAATACCAACTTCAAAATGAGTGAGATTTCTGATAGAGCTCGTCTTTCAAAGGGCGCGCTGTATTACTACTTTTCTGATAGAGAAGCTCTTTTGCAGGCAATCTTTGACGAGAGCGTTGATGAGCTTGCAAAAGATATTGCGCATACCATTGGTAATAAGCCTGCCTCAAAAGAGACGCTTCATGCAATCATCGCTCAACTTGCTGCTCATATTTTGCCTGACTCGCCTTTGGTTTTGGCTTTGATTAATAAGCTTGCAAGCTCTGAGCAGGCGCTTATTACCAACATTGAGGGGCCGCTTTCTCGCGTGGTTGTTCTTCTTGCTAATCAGCTTGAGATGGGAAAATTGCAAGGCTTTATTCGTCAGGGTGTTGATTCAAGACTTGCTGCCTGTTCTATTACGGGTGCATTGGTTCTCTCGGCCATTGGCCTGATGGGAGAGCGCCACGGTGCGGAGGGTTCTGATGAGCTTGCACAGAATCTGCTAGATATGACACTTGCCGGCATTGGAATAGGCGAGTAATCATACGAGTTTTTGCATAATGCCAGTTTAACTATGCAATTTAAAGAGCGCCCTTGTGGTGCTCTTTTTCAAATTTTCTTGACTGATCCTGCTCAAAAGTGTCTTTGGTGGGTATAGTAAGAGTGGTTGCGCGTAGAAGAACGCAAATATTCTGCATAAGCAGAGAAGCCATGCGTGAAAGGACAGTTCATGGCACACAAAAACTATTTGTTTACCTCGGAAAGTGTTACTGAGGGACATCCAGACAAGGTTTGCGATCAGATTTCTGACGCAATTCTTGATGCAATCCTGGCAAAAGAGGCGGAGCTTGAAGAGCGTGGGTACGTTTCTCCAAGTGGTGTTCCAGCTTGCTTGGATAACGTTCGTTGTGCATGCGAGACCTTTGCTACTACAGGAACAATTGTGGTGGCAGGAGAAATTCGCACTCAATCCTACGTTGATGTCCAGGAGATTGTTCGTAACACCCTCAGAAATATTGGCTACGACCGTGCTAAGTATGGTTTTGACTGCGAGACCTGCGGCGTTTTGAGCCTTATCCATGAGCAGAGTCCAGATATTGCTCAAGGTGTTGATCAGTCCTATGACACGCAGGCAGGACGCACTACAGATCCGCTTGATCTTATCGGCGCAGGCGATCAGGGCATGATGTTTGGCTTTGCCTCTGATGAGACCGATGTTCTTATGCCAATGCCTGCTTACCTGGCTCAGCGTCTGGCTCAGCGCCTTTCAGAGGTGCGTAAGTCTGGCGAGGTTGAGTATTTGCGTCCAGATGGCAAAACTCAGGTTACCGTTCGTTATGAGGACGAGAAACCCGTTGAGGTCACAGCTATTGTTGTTTCCACGCAGCATGCTCCAGAGATTGAAGACATGTCCGTCATCAAGCAGGATATGATCGACCACGTTATTGCACCTGTTATGGGTGAGGTCAACATTGCTTGGGATAACGCAGACATTTACGTCAACCCAACTGGCCGTTTTGTTGTTGGTGGACCTATGGGAGACACAGGACTTACCGGTAGAAAGATTATTGTTGATACCTATGGCGGTATGGGTCGTCATGGTGGCGGAGCTTTCTCCGGAAAGGATTGCACCAAAGTTGACCGTTCAGCAGCATATGCAGCACGCTGGGTTGCCAAAAACGTCGTAGCAGCAGGCCTTGCAAAGAAGTGTGAAGTTCAGCTTGCCTACGCCATTGGTGTTTCTCATCCACTGTCTATCATGGTTGATACTTTTGGCACTGGCATTGTTGACGATGCTGTTATTGAGCAGGCTATCGAGAAGGTCTTTGATCTTCGTCCTGGTGCCATTATCAGAGACCTTAAGCTGCGCCGTCCTATCTTCTCTAAGACAGCAGCATACGGACACTTTGGCCGCAAAGACCCAGACTTCACATGGGAAGCAACTGATCGTGTTCAGGAGCTTAAGGACGCAGTTTCTGCAATTCAGGCATAACGTTCTTACAAGGTAATCTTGTACAACCTCATAGAACCTTCTTCCAGCACCACCTCAAAACCTGGGGTGGTGTCTGTTATTTGCGTGATACCTCTGAAGGTTCCAGGTTTGTAGGTACTGGTAACAGCGTTGGAGTAATCAACAACGTTGTTCAGAATAAGGACGTATTGTACGTTAAGGTCGCGTACCGTCTGAAGCACCTCAGGGTCGCTCGCAATGCGATTAAGGCGTTTACGAAGAATTGCACTTGCAGGACGTTCTGAAGCGTCATAGCCGTTAGGGAAGCGCCAGAGCACATGTAAGTCGTTAGTGCCATACGCCCAGAGACTGCCATCTTGAGGTAGGTTTGCAATAACAGCACCTGCAGGAACGGTAAGCTCCACGCGACGTAAAAACTCTAATTCTTCCGATGTCAAAATGTAGTGATCGCCATAGGCCTTCTCGGAAGCCTGTTTAAAGGCAGTAGCGGCAGGAATTGGCTCTTCCGATTTAAGGTTTGGCATGGGGACTACATAGTTGAGCACAACCACACACGCAATGACCGCTCCCACAATCAGAGGTTTAGCCCAAACAGTACAAAAGACGCAGGTTTGAGCTTTGGTCTGAGCCTGAGAAGCTTTTTCTCTCCAGGAGGCAAACGTTTCCAGCGCAGCTTCGGCAAGAGTTGCCAGGCCAAGCGCTGCCAGCGGAATCGCCATAATGACGCAGCTTGCCGCAATGCGGAACGGATCGGTATACCAAAATCCCGAGAGATATCCCTTCAGAGGAACGTCAAACGTAATAATAAAAATGCAGAGTATAGACAGGTACATAAAGGCAGATACCATCCATCGAGCCTGCTTGTGCTTAAACGTCCATACAGCGCCTACAAGCACGCAGATTGAAAGTATCGGTTGTGGAGAAACAAGCTCTCCACCTGCGTACGACTGTCCAATAAAGTCCATGCCAAGGGCGTGCAAAATAGCATCTTGCAGGCTCGAGTAGGCGCTCCACCAGAAATTGAGAGCCACGCCTCGAACAATCAAAACGTAGTAGAAAACAGACCAAATAACCAGCGCAAAGATAAAGAATACGTATGCCAGCGTGACAGGCTTGATTTGTTTTCCAAAGAGAACAACTCTGCGTTTTGACTCTCCAATACGTGCAAAACTCCAAGGTAAAAGCACAACAATTGACGAGAAAATCGTGGAAGGATGCAAGATAAAGAGGGTAATCAAGCCAAGAACAAATATGACAATAAGCCAGATGAGGTCGTGTTTTGGTGTTTTTGAGCGAGTCATCTGCATAAAAATCCACCAAATAGAAGGCATTACACAGAAGGCTACGGTGTTAGGAAAGATTGGTCCATAGATGAGAAGCGACCAAGGGAAAACAAAAAATGCTAGGCAAACAAAAGCTCCACTGATAAGCGCAATACGATGTTTAGGAAGAACTTTTGCAATAAGTGAGCAGATTGAGAGCGGAAAGATAATTGCTGCACTGACAAAGTTGAGTGCATTACCTGCAATAGGAACGGTTGTAGAAACAAGCTGCGTTGTTAGTGCAACAATGATGTTCCAGCCTGAAGGATAAAATCCCGAAGTCCCCGGTTCCCAAGGGGTAATTGAAGCTTCTACGGTGCTGTAAAAGTCATAGTGAATTGATGAGTACTTTTGAGACTCAATCATTGCCTGCGTGACATCTAAGTGATGCACAATGTCCCAGCCCTGAACAAAGGAGCTGGCAGACGGCAGGGTAGGTAAGAAGAGAAGACCTACGGTAAGAAGACCAATTGCAACGTACAGAAGAGGTATCCAGAAGGGGAGTTCTTCGCAGATAAATGCTGGTACAGGGCTAGTTGATTGCTTGCCAGCGCGTATTGCTTCGGATTTGTTGGGTTTCTCGCTCCTGAAATCCTCTTTGTGTTTGGGTGCAACATAATAAACGTAGCCATTGACTAGAACTGCGATAAGCAGCGGAACAAGAACCATCACAGCTAAAGGAACAGGGATGTTCAGTGCGCTAAAGATCTCTCCCTCAATAAAGAAGAGTGCGCAGCTTACCAAAGGAGCACTAACAAGTGCCCAGGGTTTTGGCATGCCGGAAGCATGCAACAAAATGACGCCCGGTACGTAGAGCAGGGCAATAATGACAACTACACTTTGGAAGAACTCAAGCCACATCCTGATCCAATCAAGGTGTTAGTAAAAATTCTTATACTTCTGGGTCACACGACTGGGCGTGACAGTTATTTCAAACAGACTGGTCTATTTTACGATAGAAGCAAAAGTGGTGTTGAGATAAACAAAAAGGACTTCCGAAGAAGTCCTTGAACATTTGGTAGCCCGTACCAGATTCGAACTGGTGATCTCCGCCTTGAGAGGGCGGCGTCCTGAACCGCTAGACGAACGGGCCATGTATGACTGGGAGGACATGGCTGGGATAGAGAGAGTCGAACTCCCGTTGACGGAACCAGAATCCGCTGTCCTACCACTAGACGATATCCCAAGATGTCATCCGTGCGCATCAGCGCGAGAAATAACTATAAAGGAGACTCGTCAGAGATGCAAGCAATAATTTCAAGAAATTCTGTTTGCAGCAAAAAATATTATACAAAACGCATCTCTAAGCGCAAGGAACGTCTCTCGTATTTGAGCTGAGCATGCGTTCTGCATCAATAAGCGCCTGGTCAAGAGGGGCACAGCCGGTGCAACTTGCGCATGCGGTAGGAGCGCTTGGAGTTGCGGCAAGACCACCTTTAGCTGTTTCTCTAAGAGAAACAGGAAGCGCGGCGCCAACTTCTGCCATAGCGTGTGCAACCTCATCAAACGGAATTGGGTTACCAACGCCCGCAAGAGCAAGCTGAGAAGAGCTTACGGCAGCGGCTACACCAATAGCGTTTCTATCTTGGCAAGGATACTCAACCAGTCCTCTGACCGGGTCACAGACAAGTCCTAGAAGGTTAGAGATGGCAATAGAAGCAGCGTCCAAGCACTGTTGAGGAGTGCCACCCAAGAGCTCGGTCAGTGCAGATGCGCTCATGGCAGCAGCAGATCCAACCTCTGCCTGACAGCCGCCCTCAGCGCCAGAAACACTTGCGTTGGTGGTTAGGATGGCTCCAATAGCACTTGCATTCCAAAGCGCAGAAATAACTTGCTCGTCGGTGGCACCAATCTCTTCTGCTACCGAGATAAGCGATCCTGGTACAACGCCAGAAGCGCCTGCAGTAGGAGCGGCTACGATAACACCCATGGTTGCTGAGCGCTCAAGCACGGCCATAGCGTACGCAACGGCTCGTGTTTGCGTGGTGCCCATAAGCGCACTTGAGATTGCAGCTGGGGTGTTAGCTACGGTTTTGGCCTGGCCGTTGAGCAGACTACCAATGGACTGACGAGGCGTCTTGATAGTGTCGTGAACCTCATCGCGCATAATCTCAAGAACATGAGCCATCTCGGCGTCTACGTCGGCATCTGGTCGCAGGTCCTTCTCGCGCTGGCGCATAATCTGGCCAATAGAGGCTCCTGTCTTGGAGCACCTGGCGAGAAGATCTGCGCCGTTGTCAAAGGCTCCTGAAAGCACGTCGTTTGTGACCTGTGGAGCTGCTCCTGGAATGGAAACCTGAGCGGCATACGAAACGTGAGGTGCCAGCTGGAAGAGGTCGAGGACTTTCTGCTCAATAGGCTCGTCAATCTCAAAGACAGTGTGGGCAAAGCCGCCGCGCTCTGAGCGGAAGGTGCGCATAGTTGCAACATTGATGTTTTGTGTAGCCAAAATAGTAGTGAGAGCTGCAAGAACACCGGGTTTATCGCGATGTGAAACAAAAATAGTGGGCATATCGCCAGACATGCGAATGCGCACGCCGTTAACACCAGAAATACGAATACGGCCGCCACCTACGGACTCGCCCATAACAGAAACATGAACGTTATCTGCACCGTAGAGGTGAATTTCTACGGTGTTTGGGTGCAGAGTTTCGTCGTCGCCCTTCTCAATAACGCTGTAGTTAAGATGGGCTTCTTCTGCCAGGGTAAGTGCTTCACGGACGCGCGTATCGTCTGGAGCAAGGCCTAAGATTCCTGCAATCAGAGCATAATCAGTGCCGTGACCAAGGTGGGTATGAGAGAAGGAGTTGTAGAGCCAAAACTCAACGCGCTCCAGCTGCTTTGGCGCAAGCGAGCGTGCAACCAGAGCAATGCGCAAGGCTCCTGCTGTGTGCGAGGAAGAAGGACCCACCATAATGGGGCCAAGGACCTCAAACGCAGACATAGAAATCATAGTTACTCCAAAACTAAACAAACGGTAACGATAAAAGAGCTGCAAAACCATCTGTTTTACAGCTCTTGTGTGGTTTTACTTTTGATACCCACTTACGCTTGGAAGAATACGCGGCAACCGCGCATTCACGCGTTATTTGCAAAGCTCCAGAGCGCGGTCAAGGCGAGCAAGGCAAACTTCACGACCAAGAAGCTCCATAGACTCTCCAAGAGGAGGGGAGACCATGTTGCCGCACTCAGCAACGCGAATGGACTGGAAGACAATGCGCTTCTTAAGGTCAAGCTGCTCTGGAAGCACCTCAAGGGCAGCGTCAATTGCCGCAGCCTTCCACTCGTCCTCAGAAACGCCCTCAAGAGCAGTCTTTGCAGCCGCAAGGACGGTAGCACTCTGAGCAGCGTCTTTGGTAAGACCCTTCTCAACGCTCTTCTGATCAAGGGTGACGTTTGCGCCTTCATATAGGAAGCGGGACTTCTCAATGACGTCTGGGCTTACTGTGGTACGAGGACGAAGAATCTCGGAGAGCAGGTCATACCAGCCTGGACGAGTTGCGTAAATCTCATCTGCGTCAGTTGCATTGCCCTGAACAGGCTCTAGACCTGCGCCCACAAGCTCTGGAATCAGAACCCTCTTTGCAAAGGTCTGGTTGTCCATATTGGCAAGATACGTTGCATTAATCCAGTTCAGACGCTCTGGATCGGACTTAGCAGGGTTCTTGGAAACGTGGTCCAGAGAGAACTGAGATGCCAAAACGTCACGAGGAACAATGGTTGTCTCGCCATCAAGTGACCAGCCGAGAAGAGCCAGGTAGTTGACAAAGGCATCTGCAAGATAGCCCTGGTCACGATACTCTTCAACAGAGGTTGCTCCATGGCGCTTGGAGAGCTTCTTGCCGTCAGGACCCAAAATCATGGAGATGTGTGCGAAGGTTGGAACGGGTGCGCCCAGAGCCTCGTACACCATAATCTGACGAGGAGTGTTGGACAGGTGGTCATCGCCACGAATGATGTGGGTAATGCCCATGCCAGCGTCATCAACAACGGTGGCAAAGTTATAAGTTGGGGTGCCGTCAGAACGGAAGATGATAAAGTCATCAAGCTCGCGAGCATTAAAGGTTACGTCACCGTGAACAGCGTCGTGGACAATAACGTCGCCGCGGTCCAGAGGAACCTTGATGCGGATGGTATAAGGCTCGCCAGCATCAATGCGGCGCTGTGCCTCTGCAGGATCAATGTTTCTGCAGGTACGCTGATAGCCCTGGAAGGGGTCGTGGCGCTCTTCTGCGGCCTTCTTGTCTTCAGCAAGCTTCTCTGGCGTGCAGAAGCAAGGGTACGCCTTGCCCTCTGCCAGCAGTTTATTTGCTGCCTCACGATACAAATCAAGACGCTCGGTCTGGCTATAAGGGCCGCAATCGCCGCCCTTGTCTGGACCCTCGTCCCAATCAAGACCAAGCCACTTCATGGCGCGCAGAATAATCTGAGTGTTTTCCTCAGTTGAGCGCGTAGGATCTGTGTCATCAATACGAAGAATAAACTTGCCACCATTTGCGCGAGCAAAAGCCCAGTTATAGATAGCAGTACGCGCACCTCCGATGTGCAATTTACCTGTTGGGGATGGCGCAAAACGTACTCTAACCTGCTTCTCTGACAAAACTCCTCCTTGGCAGTTATTTTCTAGCGAGAAAATCTAGTTTATGCACTCTTTAGTATAACGCTTGAACACAGATGACCGACAACGTTGCCTAGTCTTCAAACATATTGTGGTCTGCAAACTCTGCTTGAACGGTGCGAATCATAAGGTCTACGTCTTCAAGTCCTAAGTGACGTTCCTTCTCGTCCGCCGCAAGCGTGTGCCTACGACGCGCCCAGTTCTCAAGTGCGGCTGGGGAAGACTCACGGGGAAGAGACCTAATTTCTGGGTCCAAGCGACGGCAGATATCACGGGAGTCAATAACAATAATCTTGCCCGCTTTTCTAGCTTCTGCGTAGCCATCAATGTTGAACATGAACCAAGAATCCTCAAAGGCGGCATTGTGGGCCATAAAAGGAATCTTTTTCATAGTTGCCAGCAGGGCCTCTTGGGCTTTTTTATCGTCTCTAAATGATTTTTTGCCCTCAACATCTTTCCAGGTAATCTGGTGAATATCGGCAAGAGGGACACCCTTTTCTTTGTACATCTCTGGAATGCCAAAGTAGGCGGTGTGAGGCTCTACGGCAACGGTATTGCGACCAAGATTCCAGAACTCAAAGCCCACGTTAACAATGTAACCCAGCTCAGGGAAGCGCGACGTGGTCTCAATATCAATGCCCAGCACCGTGCCAGAAACACTCTTCTCGACATAGGCAATTTGCAAGTCGTTAAGAAGAGGGCCTGCGGTTTTAAAGACAGCCTTAGGACGACGACGCTGCATCTTTGCAACAGCAGCCGCAAGGTCGTCGTTTGAAAGACCGCGAGAAAGACCAACGCCTCGATGGTTTCTGAGTCTCTCCACACCGTAGGTATCGCAGAGTGAGCGCGTTCTATCTGCAAGTTGTTGAATGACAGAAAACTCTACAGGCTCTTGACCTAGAGGAGCTTCCTTCCAGGCATCAAGCAGCGTTTTAATGGCATCACAGTTTTTATTGACCTCGCCGATAATGGACTGATCATCAACAAGAAGGCCAGGTATGACAAACGCATTAGCGTGCTCAATAGCTTGATTGATATCCATACACTCTCGCTTTGGTGGGTGAGAATTAGTTCAACATATAAGTATCTACCCTGAAGCGCGTATTCTTTGCGTCATTTTCTAGAAAGTGCGCGCCTCACCAAAAATGCGTGCTAGGCTGTTGAGTGCAACACAGTTCTATGAAAGGTTTTACGCATGTCTGATTTGAATGAGTCACTTGCTCTTTCTGAGGAGCTCCTTGCTTTTATTAAGCAGAGCCCTTCTATGTTTCATACCACGCAAACCATCAAAGAGTACCTGTTAGAGAACGGTTTTACCTATCTCTCCGAGGGTTCTTCTTGGGATGTTCAGCCTGGCGGCGCTTACTTTACCACGCGCAACAATTCTTCAATTGTTGCCTGGAAAGTTGGCGAGAAGTACCGTGAGCCCCAAACCACAAGCGCTGATGCTCCTTATCACTTCCAGCTTGCTGTTGCCCACGGCGATTCTCCAACCTACAAGGTAAAAGCTCAGCCAGAGCTTACCGGTGAGGGCAACTCGCTTCGTCTGAACACCGAGGCATACGGCGGCATGCTTGATCACACGTGGTTTGACCGTCCTTTGGGTATTGCCGGTCGTGTGCTGGTCAAGGTAGGAAACAAGGTAGAGTCTAGGCTGGTCAACATTGAAGACGATGTTGTTATGATTCCAAGCTTGGCTATTCATCTTGAGCACAAAAATGGTCTCTCGCCAGAGTTTAATCGTGCTAAAGATTTGATGCCGCTCTTTAGTGCTGGAGAGCTTAATCCTGGCGCCTTTAACGCCCTGGTAGCAGACGCAGCAGGCGTGTCTCAAGAGGACATTCTTTCTCGCGATTTGTTCTTAGTTGATCACACGGGCGGCCGCATTTGGGGTGCTAAGAAGGAGTTTGTTTCCGCTGGTCACCTAGATGACCTTCAGTGCGCCTTTGTAGCGCTTAAGGCCTTCCTTGCTTCCTCAAATGAGCAGGACATCTCTGTGTATACCTGCTTTGACAATGAGGAAGTTGGTTCAAACACCAAGCAGGGCGCTCAGTCCACATTTCTTAAAGACACCTTGCAACGCGTAAACGCCACGCTTGGCTTTACACAGGACGATTACTACCGAGCGCTCTCGGCATCTTTGCTGGTAAGCTGCGATAATGCGCATGCGGTACACCCCAATTATCCCGAGAAGCACGATGCGGCCAACAAGCCTTATCTCAATGGCGGCATGGTTATCAAGGAAGCAGCCCGTCAGTCGTACTGCACCGATGCGTTTAGCCGCGCCATTGTTGAGGCTATTTGGAAGCAACAAAACATTCCTTACCAGGTTTTTGCCAATAGAAGCGACATGCCAGGTGGATCAACGCTGGGCAACCTCTCCAACATTCAGGCCAGCATGCACGCCGTTGACGTAGGTCTGCCACAGCTTGCTATGCACTCCGTCTACGAGACCGCGGGCACCAAAGACACGCTTTTAGGGTACCGATCGCTCAGGGCGTTCTATGACACCTGCGTCTGCATCACCGATGCCGATTCGTTTGAGTTGAGGTAGTACCTGGCGAGAAACCCCGTGTACTAGCTATACTTAGACATACCGCATACAACACATTACTCGAAGGAGCTCCATGTCAGAAAAACAGCTTACTGCTCATGATATGGAGCTCCTAACTTGTGCAGGTATTTGCGTTGAACCTCAGGCACTGAATGGCCCTGCGCTGGTGTTTCCTATCTCAGATGGTGAAGGTGGAGAAATACGTGTGTTGTGGCAGGGCGGCGCCTATGAAAGTGCAACGTACACAGATTCAAGAAAGAACCAGCTGGTATTTCCTTATCTTGAGCTGTACGACTTGTTGTTTGAAGCTGCCTGTCCCGTACACTCAGTCTTAATGTTGGGCGCTGGTGGTTGCTCGTATCCTCGATATTTAGTGGCTCATTATCCAGAGGTTTCTTGTGACGCACTGGAGCTTGATCCTAAAATTGCAGACCTTGCTCGCAGCTATTTCTTTGTGGATGAAGCTATTAGAGAGAGTAATGGTAGGCTTCAGGTACAGGTAGCTGATGGCGTTGAGTATATAAAGAGCCTAGCTACCTCTGATAATAGGCGCTATGACGCTATCTTAAATGATTGCTTTAGCGGAGAAGTTCCTCCAGCGGCTATGATGACCAGCGAGTGGATGAGCCTGGTGGCACATTGTCTTACTCCTGGTGGAAGATATCTCACAAATGTAGTTTCTGCACAGGTAGGAGAGGGAGCGCATCAGCTTGAAGTGCTTCTAGATGCTGCTCGCACAGTGTTTGAAGAGGTAGAGGTTATTCCTTTTGATCCAGAGGCAGACCCAACAGAGCCAGATAACCTTATGCTCGTTTGTCAGCGCGCTTAAGTGCAGCGAGCGCTAGGGCAAGACAACTACTCATCAGCACAATACCAATGCCAAAGAGCACCAAGAAACCGTGGGCTGAACCATCTACAATCAGGCTCCAAATAATGAGCGCACAAGCAGAGACAAAGCTGCTTACACCTGCAATTCTTGAGTAAATAAGAGTGGAATCTTTTTTACCAAAGACCGCACGTACCAAAAGTGGAGATCCGACCGTTGTAAGGGCATAGGCAATTCCAAAAAGGAAGGTTCCTGCCAGCAAGAGCGGCAACACCGGAAGTTTAACTCCCAGCAAAAGTAAGCCAACAATACCCGAGAAAATTCCTACAAAGCAAGCAAGCTTCACGGAGATATCGCTTAAAGCACCTAGAAGCACTTTTCCAATTGCTTGACCCAGCATAGTTGTTCCAGCAAGAAGGCCTGTGGCAGCGGCAATGGCAGGAGCAGTTTCTGCAAAGGTTGCTGCATAGCTTGGGAAGTACTGAGAGATTTGCTGGTTAAAGGTAATGAGCGCGTAAAACGCAGCGACCATATAAAACTCTGGATATTTCATTGCGTCATCAGCAGAGATGTCGGTTGAAGAAGTCTCTGCAACCTCAACGTTTTTCTCGTCAGTAGAGGAGAAGGTAAGAGGGGTAAGGCCAAGGTCTTGGGGTTTCTCGCGCACCACAAAAAGGGTGAAGGGGAGTGTTCCTACAAGCATAACCAGGGCAAAAATCAGATAGCAAGCGCGCCAACCTTCAGGGCCAGAGGAGATAATGGCAGATCCAATGGGGTTAAAGACAGTGCCGCCAATGCCGGTAAATGCAAAGCAGAGACCCATAAAAGTACCAACGCGCTGGTCAAACCAATCGTTGATGAGGGCAGGGACACACAAGAACATGAGCGCAGGTACGCCAATACCAAGTCCCACTGCGCAGAGATAAAAATGCCACATCTCTTGAGCTGCTGACATAGCTCCATATGAAATTGCACAAATGATAACGCTTGCAGAAAGCACAAGGCGCGTGTCGTGCGTTTTATAGAACTTGCCTATGAATGGCAGAACTACCGTCATGGCAATGCAGAGCACCGAGAAGACCGCGGAGAAGGCAACGCGGGGAACGCCAAAATATTGTGAAACTGGTGTGATAAAGATGCCAAAGCACGTAAGGATAATGGCGCACGGCAAAAACATGATGACAATACAAGTTGCAACGATGGCGTATGCATATTTAGTGCCGAGTAAACGATGTAGCACTGAGGCTCCTCTCTTTTGGCCAGAAATAGTGTAGGCGATGTGCCTTAAAAAGGACACATCGCCTACCAAGTCGTACAAAATTTTTAAGAGGCAACTCAGGGTTTTACGCGCGCAAGATCTTAGCTGTCAGAACCTCTGCGGTTCTCACCCTCAAGAGCGCGGATTGGTCCGATGTCCTGAGTGGTCTCAAGAGCGCCCAAGTAATTGCCCTCTTCATCGCGAACAGCAAAGTAACGGACATAGAGGAACTTATCCCTGACCTCAAACCAGAACTCAGAGGAGTCGCTACGACCGCTCCTGAACTCGGTGAGGATGCGACGAACAGCCTCTTGGCTCTTTGGTGGATGACAGTCATATACGTCGCGGCCAAGGCAGCTCTTAGGACGAGGGAAAGCACGGGTGTCGCCGTGGCTGAAGTAACGTGTCTTGTCATCAGCGTCAACAAAGGTAATGTCGAGCGGAATAGTTGCAAAGACAGCCTCAAGCTGCGGAATGGTGAACTCACCGGTAGAGAGCTTAACCTTACCGTCAGCAGAAATTGCTTCCTCTTCTGCTTCAGCGTTATTCTCGTCCATAGCGGCTGCGGCTTCCATCTCTTTAAGCTTGTCGTTTGCAAGCTCAAGAGGATCTGCGTGCCATGAAGGAGGATTGACGCCAAATGCGTGGCCAAACTCGTTCTCTTCAGCAGCAATCTGGGTCCACTGAGTAGCAGTTAGGTGCTCAAGGGAAAGTGGAATGAGGACGTTTTCTTCCTTGGATGCCATGGACTCAGCACCCTCAATAGCCTCATCCAGATAGTCAGCAACGGCTGCCATAAGGCCTGCATCATACTGGCCGTACGCAGTCTCAAGCAGAGCCTCTGCACCGTTAACAGCGTTTCTTACCTCGTCGTCCTTACCCCACATAACCTTTGAAGGACCGGTGATATCGTGGCGCTCTAGGTGAGGGAAGAGCAGCTCTTCCTTGCGCTTGTAGTGAACAAAGACCTCGTCAAAGGCGTCCATATCAGCCTTCAGAATTGCTGCAACGCCAGCGCACTCTTCGTTGCTGGAAGACTCGGTAAGCGTACGAGCACGCTTCACATCTGGAGCAACGCGGTCGTGGATAAAGGCAAGAATGCGGTCGTTCTCTTGGCGCATGGTCCAAACAGGATGGCCAGGAGTCTCTTCAACAGCACCTGTTGGTGCGCAAGAAACCTTGCCTTCAAAGAGAGCGGCGTGAACGTCACAGAGCTTCAGGACCTTCTCCATAGGAACGCCACCAGCAATAAGCTCCTGCTCGGCATTGGAAATCTCTGTGCCAGAAACGTCCTTGAAGTTGCGGGTAAAGTCCTCGCGAACAGCCTCGATGTCCTCACCGTTGTTGAGGCGCTCAAGATATTGGGCGATAAGAGCTTTGCGCTCCTCGGGGGTCTGCGCAATAGGTGTGTTCTCTGCCTCTGCGGGTTTCTCGTCAGCTGGGGTTTCTGCTGCTGCAGGCTCCTCATCACCAAGAATGGTAAAGCCGTGAGCGCGGAAGATCGCTTTGAGCTCTTCAAGGTCTACGCCTTTGTGGTCGCAACCTTTAGGGATGGTCATAAAACGACCCATGGTCTGAAGACGGCCTGGCTCGGTAATCTCGGCAAAGCCATTTTCTGCCATGAGGCCTTTAATAACGGGATACTTAGTGCAAATCTCATAAACGGATTTGCTTAAATCAAGAACCTGTGCCATACGGGCTCCTCTCGGATGGGTTTAGAAAGTCCACTTTGGCTTACTTTATACCCAAAGTGTGACAGGACTTCCATATGGCTTTTGTTGTGGTTACAACAAAACAGAAATTATTCTTTAGTTTTAAAAGAGATCAGAATGAGAACCGGTTCTAAAAGATTTCAAGCATCTAGGACCTCCGACATTGCGTCGGAGAATGAGGCATAGTGCTTGTAATTTTCTGGATGCTCTTTCATGTTGGTGTATTCATTAAGAGCCTCTATAGTTTGAGCATTAGGAATTTCTCGCTTGATTTCAAAAGGGATTCCCTGCTCACGAACAGTCTGACGAAGAAAAATGGTAATAGCAGTAGTAAGATCCATGCCTAAATCTCTGAGAAGCTCCTGAGCATTCTTTTTAAGGGTTGGATCCAAATTTATATTTGTGCTTACTTTTGCCATGATTACCCGCCTTTCTTGTAGTTTTGTTATACAAGATAATCACGGTAAAGTCAATAAATATGTGCGCATCATAGGTACAACACGCACATAATATGGAATATATCGAAGGACAGATAACCCTATTCTGCGCTCTTTAGGGTAAATGACAACAGAACCGGGTTGTGGTCCGAGTAAGCAAATTGCGTGTCAATGTTTCTGGCGGTTGCAATAACGTTATCCGAGACAATCCAGCCATCAACTGTGGTGGTGTATGTCTTGTCCTTCTCGTATGGAATGTCATCTCCACGGCAGGTAGGAACGTTGGTAAGGTTGTCTGGAGCTACAACACTAAAGCCTTCTGGCAAATCAGAATCTTTGAGTTCTGCTACCCAGTCTGGTACCTGCTGAACAGAAGGATAGAGTGTAAGCGAGCCCAAAATGGCATGGTTCCAGTCGCCACCCGCAATAACGTAATTGCCCTTAGCACGCTCTTCGGACATAACTTTGGTCAGAAGTGCAAGCTGTTGAGCGCGGCTGGTGCCGCCTTTGTCGTAGGCAGACATGTGGCTGTTAATAAGTACCAGCTCATGACCATCGCTGGTAGGGTAGCGTGTAATCATAAAGCAACGGTCTAGGTCAAAGAATTTTGTGGGAAAAGACTCGTCAATGGGGTAGGTACGACGAGTTGCGCTTGAAGCAAGTACGTTTGAAAGCGTCAGAATACCCGAGTTGGAGGTTCCGTGGAACTCCGTAAGTGGATAGGCGAGAAACGCGGTGTGGAAGTTCTGCGCAAAATATGATGCGTAGGATCCAAAGCGGCTCTCTGCTTCAGAAACTTGATTCACATGCCAACTTCTGTCAGATGAAGTATCAATCTCTTGGAAAAGAATAAAGTCAGGGGCTGTACCGCCATTCAGAGAAGAAACGGTGTTCAGGGCACCGTTTGTGGTGTAAAGAACGGAGTTTCTGCTTACCGCGCGTCCGTGAGTTCCTACGGTGCGTGTGCCATCCTGCATGATGCCTTCATCCATAAAGAAGGTGTAATCAGGGGTGTAAGCACCAAAGCCAATGTTGTAGGTCGAAGCTGTGTAGGTTTGGCCTACCTGTACGGTTGTAGCCTCAGGAGAAGCACCTTGATTAGATACGGGAGTATTGTCAGGAATGCGATAGTAAGTAAACTGCAGGTAGAGAACGTATCCACCAAGA
This sequence comes from Lancefieldella parvula DNF00906, assembly GCF_000758945.1. Classification (GTDB taxonomy): domain Bacteria; phylum Actinomycetota; class Coriobacteriia; order Coriobacteriales; family Atopobiaceae; genus Lancefieldella; species Lancefieldella parvula_C. The sequence continues at coordinate 58,121 of NZ_JRND01000014.1, read as the reverse complement.
ATCAGTAAAGCTAGAACAAAAAGCCCGCCTACAAATTTGAAAAGTGGTGCAAGAACCCTTTTTAGAAGGCCAGTAATAAGCTTAAAGCCAAGAGACAAAACTCTTTTCATGCGAACCTCGTATCAGTCAAGTGTCGTATGATTTAAATGATAACTATTATGGATTGAAAGTATGTTGAGGAGTTTGTATGTCGCTATCAAGAAATACAACACTAGAGCTTTTCAAACCCTCTGGTATCAGGCGTTTCTCGGCACTTGCTGCTGCAACACCAGGATGTATTTCTTTAACTATTGGAGAGCCAGGAGAAGACACTCCAGCTCCTATTTGTAACTTAGTAGACAGAGAACTTGCAGCTGGAAACACGCATTATCCACCTAACATCGGTACTCCTGAGCTTAGAAGCGCTATTGCCGATTGGGAGTCTGCTCGTGGTATGAAGGTCGGTCAAGATGGTATTGTCGTTACCGTGGGAGCTGCGGAAGCCATTTCTGCAACTATGCTGACCCTTATGAATCCAGGTGACGAGGTTATTATTCCTGAACCAGCGTATCTGGTATACAGGACACTCTGCCAGCTTAATCGTGGTGTAGTTGTGTCGCTTGATACCAGCGCCAATCATTTCCAGATTGATGTTGAGCAGCTTAAATCAAAGATTTCAGAGAAGACAAAGCTTATTGTGCTGACTTCTCCCAACAATCCTACGGGATGTATTTATACAAAAGAGTCGCTTGATGCGGTGGCAGAACTTGCCCGTAAACACGGCTTTTATGTTTTATGCGATGACGTTTATAGAGAACTTACGTATGTTCAGAATGTTCCTCGTTTTGTAGAGCTTTATCCAGACTTAGCTGATCGCTGCATTGTGACAAATAGTTTCTCCAAACCATGGGCAATGACGGGTTGGAGACTTGGTTGGGTTGCTACCTCTGATGAGCTTGCAGCAGATATTGGAAAGGTCCACGCCCAGCTGGTGTCTTCTGTTCCTTCATTTTTGCAGCCAGCTGCTCTCTATGCACTTTCTTACGATGTCTCGCCTATGCGCAGAAACTATCAAAAGCGCAGGCAGATTGTACTTTCTGCGCTTCAAGATATGAAACTTCCTGTTGAAGAGCCAGAAGGTGCCTTCTACGCATTTCCATCAATCAAGGAATTTGCCCTTGATTCTGAGGCGTTTTGTGAGCGAGCAATCAAGGAGTTTGGTATTGCACTGGTGCCTGGCGTTTTCTTCGGCGCTGAGGGCTATGTACGTATTAGTTACGCTGCCTCAGACAAGAATCTGACAGAAGGTCTTTCTCGCCTTAAGACTTTTGTTAATACTTTGCGAGAAGAACAAAACTAGCCCAAATACAGAGCTTTCTGTGGTAGGGTTTTACTGTCAATAGAGGAGCGAGCACGATGGGTTCTGGGTTAGTCGGCAGGCAGTGACCCCAGAAGGAGGCGAGGTTCGCCGAACTTGGCAATCAGGCGTGGTTGTCAGGTGGGCTTGTATGAAATACATGCAAGACTGTCCGAGATTTCGGGGGTGCTACTTTGACGGTGTATTGCGCCCCCAATTTGAGGGGGAGCTTTGAGTAAGAAACCGTTTGTTTCTGTAGATGCCCTAGAGGCAATCACTACGACGTATCCAACGCCATTTCACCTGTATAACAAGGCAGAGATTGTTCGCCGCGCAAAGCTGTTACAAGAGGCTTTTAGCTGGAACGCTGGCTTTAAAGAGTACTTTGCGGTGAAGGCTACGCCAAATCCATACATTGTGAAGTTGCTTGCAGAACTTGGCTGTGGCTGTGACTGTGCAAATGCTACCGAGCTCACGCTTGCAAAAGCCTGTGGAGTTACCGGCCAAAACATTATGCTCTCGTCAAATGACACTACGGTGCTTGACTTTGCTCGCGCTCATGAGCTGGGAGCCATTATCAACTTGGACGCTGGTGGCGATATGCTTACAACGCTTGAAGAAGCGGTGGGAAGCAACATGCCCCAGGTTATGTGTGCACGCCTTAATCCTGGTGGCGTGTTTGAGTCGCAAAATGGCATTATTGGAAATCCCGATGACGCTAAGTTTGGCATGACAGAAGAGCAGCTTTTCCAGACGTTTGCGTATCTTAAGGCCAAGGGCGTGACCGAGTTTGGCCTTCATGCGTTTTTGGCTAGTAACGCTCAGGAAGAGGACTACTATCCAAACCTTGCACGCGTCCTCTTTAAGCTGGCTGTTAAGCTGCACAAAGAACTTGATATTCATATTGGCTTTATTGATCTTTCTGGTGGTATTGGTGTGGCGTATGAGCCAGACCAAGTGGAGCCCGATGTCTTGGCCATTGGCCAGGGCGTAAAGCGCGCCTTTGAAGAGGTTCTAGTTCCTGCAGGTATGGGAGACGTTTCTATCTATACCGAGCTTGGACGTTGGCTTTTGGGTCCTGCTGGCGCACTTGTTACTCGTGTTCTGCACCAAAAAGAGACGTACCGTCACTACCTTGGCGTGGACGCTTGTGCGGCAAACCTTATGCGACCCGCAATCTACGACGCTTATCACCACATCACCGTTATGGGCAAAGAGGATGCTCCCGCAACTCATACGTACAACGTTGTAGGCGGACTTTGCGAGAATAACGATCAGTTTGCAAAGAATCGCCAGCTCCCGGAGGTGTCCGTGGGTGACCTTCTGTTCATCCACGATACGGGCGCTCATGGTTTCTCGATGGGCTATAACTACAACGGCCGTCTGCGTTCTGCTGAGCTGCTGCTTCTAGAAGACGGATCCGCGCAGCTTATTCGCCGTGCCGAGACAGAAGCAGATTACTTTGCAACGCTTGCATTTGACGGCTCAGACTTTTCAGATCTTGCACAACAAACAACTATAAACACCACACGTTAGAGGGCGAGAAAAACTATGGACATGAAGAACGTAACTGGCGCAATTACCGCTTTAGTAACCCCATTTGATGCACAGGGAAATGTTGACTTTGAGGCACTTGAGCACTTTGTTGATTTCCAGATTGAGCAGGGAATTGACGGTATTTTGGCCCTTGGTACTACTGGCGAGTCCTCAACCATGACAGACGAGGAGGACATCGAGGTAGTTAAGGCCATTCTTGCACGAGCCCAGGGCAGAGTTCCTGTTATTGGTGGTGCTGGCTCCAACTCTTCTGCTGAGTCTTTGCGCAAGGCAGAAGCTCTAGAGAAGGCGGGCGTTGACGGTCTGCTGCTAATTACCCCTTACTACAACAAGAGTAACGAAGAGGGTATCTACCAGCACTTCTCGTATGTACTGGACCGCGTTGATGTCCCTTGTATTTTGTATAACATCCCAGGTAGAACGGGCTGCTCAATTTCTGTGCGCAATGTTCAGAGACTTGCTGCACATCCAAATGCTTGGGGTATCAAAGAGGCTTCTGGCGATATTGCATACGCAACAAAGGTTGCTCGTTATCTGAGCGACGACTTTACTATGTGGTCAGGAAATGACGACATGATTGTGCCTTTGCTTTCTCTGGGCGCATCTGGTGTTATTTCTGTTTGGTCTAACCTGGATCCAAAGATGGTTCATGACCTGGTAGCTGCATGGCATCGCGGAGAGGTTTCTCTTGCTCGTGAGCTCCAGCTTCAGTATCTTGACCTGGTTCACGCTCTCTTCTGTGAAGTTAATCCAATTCCTGTCAAGGCCGCATTGGCCCGCATGGGACTTATGGAAGAGAATTATCGTCTGCCTCTGTGGAAGATGACTGATGAGCACGCAGAGGTGCTTGAAAACGCTATGAGAAAGGCTGGTCTTCTTGATGCCTAGTGCAGTAGTAATTGGTACCGGCAAGATGGGAAAGCTCATCGAGCAAACCCTGATTGCTCACGGTTTTGAGGTGCTTGGTGCGTTTGGTCACGAGAATATCAATCAGTTGAATACCATTGAGCAGACGCCTGATGTGGTTGTGGATTTCTCTGGCGTTGCTGCCTTTGATGCTGTTGTCGGCTTTGTACGTGAGCGCGGGTGCGCACTTGTTTCTGGCACCACGGGTTTCTCGCCAGAGCAGCTTTCAGAGCTGAAGCAGCTGGGGGAGAGCGTGCCGGTGATTCACGCGGCAAACTATTCGGTGGGCGTTGCCGTGTTGAGGCGCGCGGTGGCAATGGCTGCTGAGGCGCTTAACGGCTGGGATACCGAGATTGTGGAGACGCACCACAACCAGAAGGTTGACGCTCCGTCCGGCACAGCAAAGCTGCTGCTCGCCGCTATTGACCCAGAGGGAACTCGTCCCGTTGTTTCTGGCCGCGAGGGCTTCTGCGGAGCTCGCACCAAAGACGAGATTGGCGTGTTTGCGCTCAGAGGCGGCACGGTGGCTGGCACTCATGAGGTGCACTTCTTTGGACAGGATGAGGAAGTCTGTCTGACTCATCGCGCAACATCACGTCAGATTTTTGTGAACGGTGCCGTTGCTTGTGCTGAGAGATTGCTTACAAAAGCTCCAGGTTTTTATACCTTTGAAGAGTTGATTTTTGGATAACCGCATGTGCTGACCTGTATAGGTTAGCATCTGTTTGATTGAGAAAGGACGTGCATGGACGCCCAGGAAATTATTAACTACATTGCTACGTCAGAGAAGAAGACCCCCATTAAGCTCTTCGTCAAAGAGCGTGAGGGTGCTTCTGTGTCTTACGGCTCTTCTCGCGTGTATGGTGAGGGCACCTCAAAGGTAGTCTTTGGTGACTGGTCCGAGCTCAAGAGCGTTGTTGAGCAGAATGCAGACGCATTTGAGTATTTTGACATCGAGAATGACCGTCGAAACTCTGGTGTTCCTCTGCTTAACATGAAGGACGTAAACGCACGTATTGAGCCAGGTGCACTGATTCGTGAGCGCGTTGAGATTGGTAACAATGCCGTCATTATGATGGGTGCTGTTATTAATATTGGTGCTGTTATTGGTGAGGGCACCATGATTGACATGGGTGCTGTTCTTGGCGGCCGTGCAACCGTTGGCAAGAACTGCCACATTGGTGCTGGTACTGTTCTTGCTGGTGTTGTTGAGCCTGCATCTGCTACGCCAGTTATTGTTGAGGATAACGTCCTTATTGGCGCAAATGCCGTGGTTATCGAGGGCATTCGTGTTGGAGAGGGCGCTGTTGTCGCAGCAGGTGCTGTAGTAGTTGAGGACGTTCCAGCAAACGCCGTGGTAGCGGGATGTCCTGCACGTGTGATAAAAATGAAGGACCAGAAAACAGAGGGCAAGACAGCTTTGGTTGATGCTCTCCGCACGTTGTAATCGAGGTTACATGCCAGACGGCTCCAAAAAAGCACAGGGTTTTACCACCAACATTTCCTGCGTACACACAGAAAATTGGGCAGAGAAAAAAGAAGATTCTTGGTTTACCTACGAACTTCTCGCCGAAGATCCTAAGACGCATGCACGCGCCGGCATCTTCCATACGCCTCATGGTGATATTCCAACGCCTATTTTTATGCCGGTTGGTACTAAGGCAACCGTTAAAGGTTTGATGACCGATACCGTTCGTGACCTTGGTGCCAAAATTATTCTGGCAAATACGTACCATCTGTCTCAGCGCCCAGGAGATGAGCTGGTTGCACAGATGGGTGGCTTGCATGACTTTATGCAGTGGCATGGACCAATTCTGACGGATTCAGGCGGATTCCAGGTCTTTAGTCACGAGGAGTTCATGAAGCTCTCTGACGAGGGCGTTAAATTCCGTGCGGTAGATTATGACGGCGCATGGTCGTACTGGACGCCAGAAACTAATATGCAGATTGCGCAGAACCTTGGTGCAGACATTGTTATGCAGCTTGATCAGTGCGTAGGCTATCCTGCCGAGCGCAAAAAAGTTGAGCGCGGAGTTGAGCTTTCAAGCGCATGGGCCGAAAGGTGCTTTAAGACTCATACCCGTCCTGATCAGGCGCTCTTTGGCATTGTTCAGGGTGGCATGCATCTTGATTTGCGTAGGCGCTCCATTGAGCACCTTGAGTCGATTGGCGATTTCCCTGGTTATGGCATTGGTGGCTATTCCGTTGGAGAGCCTCACGAGGTTATGTTTGAGACGCTGGCGCCACTTTGCGCCGATTACATGCCACGTAACAAGCCTCGCTACCTGATGGGCGTTGGTAATCCGTCCACGCTGATCCGCGGTGTTGCTTGTGGCATTGATATGTTTGACTGCGTGCTTCCAACGCGCACCGCACGTATGGGTACCGCGTTTTCCCATGAGGGCCGCATGAACCTCAAGAACGCTAAGTACTTTGCTGATGCGGGTCCTATTGATGCTCAGTGCACCTGCCCTGTCTGTACGGGCGGTTATTCTCGCGCGTACATCAATCACCTGGTCAAGCAACATGAGATGCTAGGCGGTCAGCTGCTTTCTATGCACAACATTTACTTCCTGCTTGAGCTTATGCGCCAGGCACGAGAAGCAATTCTCGCAGGTACCTACAGCGATTTTGTTGAGGAGTGGGAAAACTCTGACGGCGTGGTTGATTTCTAAGTTCGCCTGGCGAGAACCCCGTCTTCTTGATAGCCCTGCGCAAGCAACTTTGATTTAAATTTTTTATGACTAGCTCACTAATTTGTGGGCTAGTCATTTTTTGTCCGGTGACATGGGTAGAATAAAAGAGATAAACATTCGCGGGCGCCCGAGGTGCCCCTGGCTGGCTCTGCCGCCACAGAAAAGAGGACATGATGCCCGGCATCGAGAAAAGCACTCGTTGGAGTGTTCTTACACAAGACGTATATCTAGAGTCGCTGTTTAAAAAAGAATTGCACGTTACGCCACTTGTTGCTCGTGTATTAGTAGCACGTGGATTCACTGATGTAGCCACAGCTCAAGAGTTTCTCTCGCCATCCTTGCAAAGGGATTGGCTTGATCCACAGTGTATTCCTGGAATGGCTGAGGTTGCCGCCCACGTTCATAAGGCAATTGTTGAGCATAAAAAGATTGCCGTTTTTGGTGATTTTGATGTTGATGGAATGAGCTCAACGTGTTTGCTTACCCTGGCTTTACGTCGATTGGGAGCAGATGTTTTGCCGTATATTCCGCATCGTTTTGGTGAGGGATACGGACTTTCAAAAGAGGCTCTTGCAAGAGTTTTGCAGGATAGGAAGCCAGATTTAATTATTACGGTAGACAATGGCATTGCTGCTGCTCAAGAGGTTGCTTGGCTTTTGCAGCAGGGGATTGATGTTGTTGTTACCGATCATCATGAGCCCGCAGATCTGGTGCCCCAAGGTGTTCCAGTCACTGATCCAAAGCTTGTTGAAGATTGTCCTTCTAGAGAACTTGCTGGTGCAGGCGTTGCCCTTAAGCTGGTGCAGGTTTTAGGGCAGCTTCAAGATCAGCCTCAGCTTTGGCTTGATTACATTGATGTTGCTATGTTGGGCACGCTGTCTGACATGATGATGCTCAACAAAGAGAATCGTGCACTGGTTTCTGAAGGTGTTAAGCGTCTCCAGAAAGGTCTTCGTCCAGGTCTTGTGGCTCTAGCTGCTGTTGCTGGTCAAGATATTGCCCAGATTTCTGCAGATAATCTACCGTTTTCTATTATTCCTCGCCTTAATGCAGCAGGGCGCATGGGTACTACTGATATTGCTCTTGACCTTCTTCTTACAGAAGACGCTGAAGAGGCAACGATTCTTGCCGGCAAGTTAGAAGAGATTAATGCTGAGCGTCGTGCTATTGAGGCAAAGCTTACCGACGAATCTCTTGAGCAGGCAAAAGAAATTTACGACGGCGGCCACGCAATTGTGCTTGCCAAAGAGGGTTGGCATGAGGGTGTAAAGGGCATTGTTGCTTCAAGAATTGTTAATCGCTATCACGTGCCTTGCATTCTGTTTACCATCCAAGATGGAGTTGCTCGCGGTTCTGGCCGCTCTGTTGGTTCCGTTGATTTATTCCACGCCGTTGAACAGTGTGCAGACCTTACCGTCCGTTTTGGTGGCCACCAAGGAGCCGTTGGCGTAACGGTAGAAACAGCAAAGATTGACGCATTTAGAAAGCGTTTATCAAAGGTTATGGCAGAGCTTCCAGAAGAAGAGTTTGAGGCTTCAGGAGAAGTTACTGCCCTGGTAAACCTTGATGAAATTACCATCAACTCCATTGACGCCCTTGAGGCACTGCAACCTTTTGGTCAGGGTAATAAAAAGCCGCTCTTTGGCGTCAAGGGTGTAGTGATGAAGAATCGCTCGCGTGTTGGCGCAGGCGGAGCTCATCTTTGCTTTATGGCTTCAAATGGTATTTCTTCAATTTCATCCATCATGTTTAGAACACCTCATGTTGAGGCGGCAGCTGAGTATGACGGTGCTGTTGATTTGATTTTTGAAGCAGTTAACGAGACCTGGCAGGGCAGAACTAAGCCAAAACTCATGGTCAGAGATATTCTCTACAGAGACTTTACCGATGAAGATGACGGCCCCATTGAAGCAGATCTTCTTGGCAGTGCTGCTGACTTGCCCCTTGTGGTTACCAAGGAGACTACAGAGGCTGATGAGGCCTCCCAAGAACAAGCGCAGCAAAAGCGCCGTGAGCTGGAGAGTCTTTCTTCTGAGGAGCTTACCCAGACCCTGGTCACGTCCATGATTGGTTCAAGAGAGCTCTTGCCTCTGCAAAAGAAAACGCTAGAGGTTCTCTCTCAAGGAACGTCTTGTCTCTCTGTTATGGCAACAGGTAGAGGTAAATCGCTTATCTTCCAGGTTCATGCTGCTCGTGTTGCGCTGCTGCAACATAAAATGAGCGTGTTTGTCTATCCGCTGCGCGCCCTCATTAACGACCAGGTTCAAAGCATAAAAAACACCTTTGAGCCTCTAGGAATTTCTGTCGAGGTACTCAACGGAGAAACAGACCTTTCCAGCCGAGAAGACCTGTTTGCTCGCATGACAAACAATGAGCTTGATATTGTGCTGACTACTCCAGAGTTCTTCTCGCTCCACGCTGATCAATTTGCCAAGGCGCAAAACATCTCATTTGTAGTGTTTGACGAGGCACATCATGTGGGCATGAATGCTTCTGAGGGCAGACTTGCGTATGCACACATGCCGCAGGTACTAAAGATGCTTGGGAGTCCGCAGATACTTGCCACAACAGCTACGGCTACCACGCAGGCAGCCCAGAATATCTGCGAGCTTCTCTCCATTGAAGCAGAGCATGTATACAAAGACAAAACGGCTCGTACTAACCTTGAACTCAGGGACCTTCGTGGTGCTAAGGATAGGGAATGTGCGCTGCTTTCTCTTGTGTCAGATGGCACAAAAACGGTTGTCTACGTCAATTCAAGGGAGCAAGCGCAGGCACTGACGCGTATGTTGCGCCATCGTATTCCAGAACTTGGTCATAAGATTGCGTTCTATCATGCGGGTCTAACACCTCAGATACGCAAGAACGTTGAACGCGCTTTTAGGCGTGGAGACGTTTGTTGCATCATTGCTACCAGTGCATTTGGCGAAGGCGTCAATATCTCTGATATTCGCCAGGTTATTCTGTATCACCTGCCGTTTGGTCGCGTTGCCTTCAATCAGATGAGCGGACGCGCAGGTAGAGACGGTAAGCCTTCTGTAATTCAGATGCTATTTGATGCGCATGATATGCGCGTTAACGAGCGCATCCTTTCTTCTCATGCACCACAGCGAGAAGCCCTGGTAGCTGTCTACCGCGCGCTTACGGCACTGCAGCCAAAGCTTGGTGCTCAGACAGCCGATTCAGCACTCACTGATGAAGATATTGCGCAGATGGCGCTAGAAATTGACCCGCGATCTAAGGCTGACGAGCAAACCGTTCGTGTTGCACTTGACGTTTTTGCTGAGCTAGGGTTTATTAGCATTGAAGGATTTGATCAAACGCGAACAATCTCCGTCAATAGTCAAGCTTCGCACATGGACTTGCTGGAGTCCGCACGCTACGCTGAGGGGCTTAAAGCGCACGCTGAGTTTGAATCATTTGCTGAATGGGTACTTTCTGCTTCACCAGATGAGCTGGCAGATGCTATAACAAAACCCATCGTTCCAGAAATTGGTTCAACGTTTGATGGGGGAAGGGAGTCCTCTGATGAGTGATGAGAGGACCACAAAAGAGGCCAAGGCGCCAGGCGCGGATAATTACCGTCTGCTTGAGGGAGCCGTGCGCACATATTTACCTGAGGAAGCTCAGGCAAAGATTGCTGCTGCATATGCCTTTGCTGCTGACTATCACAAAGATCAGCGTCGTCGTTCTGGCGAGCCTTATATTAACCACCCAGTTGAAGTGGCCCTTATTCTTGCGCACGATCTTCATATGGATGAAGACACCATCTGCGCTGCCCTTATGCACGATACCGTAGAAGATACGTCTGCCTCACTAGATGAAATTTCTTCTCGCTTTGGTGAGTCAGTGGCTGAGCTTGTTGACGGCGTCACAAAACTTACGTCCATCGAAGTCAGTTCAATGGACGAGAAACAAGCGCTTAACCTGCGTAAAATGTTCCTTGCTATGTCAAAGGACATCCGCGTTGTTATCATCAAGCTTGCCGACCGTCTTCATAACATGCGTACGCTGGCAGCACTTCCACCGGATCGTCGTCTGTTTAAGGCGCGAGAAACCATGGACGTGTATGCACCACTTGCTGACCGTCTGGGTATCTCTTCGGTTAAGTGGGAGCTTGAGGATTTGTCTTTCTTCTGGCTTGAACCAGAGGAGTACCAGCGTGTTGCTCGCATGGTCTCTGACTCTCGTGCACAAAGAGAGAATGACCTCAACAACGCTAAAAAGACTCTGACAGATGAGCTTAATGCCGCTGGTCTTACTGACTTCCAGATTACGGGACGTCCTAAGCACCTGTGGTCCATTTATCAAAAGATGGTCCGCAAGGGCAGGGAGTTCTCCAACATCTACGATCTTATCGCCTTGCGCGTCATTACTAAAAACGTAGGCGATTGCTATTCAGCACTTGGCGCTATCCATGCACTGTGGCATCCAATGCCTGGTCGTTTCAAGGACTACATTGCAACACCAAAGGCAAATCTCTATCAGTCCTTGCATACAACGGTTATTGGCCCTGATGGTCGCCCTATTGAGATTCAGATTAGAACCGCCGAGATGCACGAGGCATCTGAGTACGGTATTGCTGCTCACTGGCTGTATAAGGAGCAGGGCAATTCAAAGGGCAAGATGTCCTCTGAAGACAAGCTTATTGATTCAACTATCAACTGGATTCGCCGCAGTCTTGACTGGGCTGTTGAAGACGATATTGACGACCCTCACGAGTTCTTGGATAACTTGCGCGTAGACCTCTTTGAGCATGAGATTTTTGTTTTCACGCCAAAGGGCGAGGTCATGAGCTTGCGTGTCAATTCAACACCTCTGGACTTTGCTTACGCTGTCCACACTGAGGTTGGTAATCACTGTGTTGGTGCGCGCGTTAATGGTTCTGTAGTTCCACTGACGCATACGCTTCAGATGGGCGATCGCATTGAGATTTTGACTAACAAGAACGCTCGCCCTTCTCGCGACTGGATGACGCTGGTAAAGACACCGTCCGCGCGCGCAAAGATCCGCAAGTATTTCTCGCAAGAGAACAAGTCTGATGATGCTGAGCGTGGCCGTTCTGAGCTTGCAAAAGAGCTGCGTAAGCGCGGTTATGGCATCAGTGCCACACGTACCGTCAAGGCGCTTGACCAGCTTACCGAGCAGTTTGATTATCGCAGCGTAGATGACCTGTTTGCAGGAATTGGTGCAGGTAATCAGTCTGCTAAGCAGGTTGTTAATCGCGTGAGCGAAATCTTGGAGAAGAAAAACCCCGAGGTTGTTACTGAGCAAGAGCGCAATGCCGCGCGACTTCAGGAGAAGAACAAGGCAATTGCAAACGATCAGCCATTGGTTCGCTCGTACGTTATTTCTCGTACCGCTAAGGGAAGTCGTCCCAAGAAATCTAATTGCGGCGTTGTGGTAAATGGCGATCCAGATTTGCTTGTTCATCTTGCGCATTGCTGCAATCCTGTTGCAGGTGACGATATCGTGGGCTTCATTACGCGCGGTCGCGGCGTTTCTGTTCACCGAGCTAATTGCCCTAACGTTAAAGACCTGCTTAACGATCCAAAGCGCATCATTCCTGTTTCTTGGGATGCCAGTGGTGCTACAGAATTTAGGGTTGAGATTGTCGTTGAGGCAGCGGACCGTATGGGTCTTCTCAAAGACGTTACGGTTGCGTTGTCTGACGCTGGCGCAAACATTCTTTCTGCTGCTACACAAGTAGGCGAGCAGGGCGTGGTACGCATGCGCTTCTTGGTTTCAATCTCTGATACCAGCTTGCTCGATACCTTATTTGCATTTGTAACTCGCGTGCCTTCCGTCTACGACGCTCGTCGTATTATGCCAGGTGAAGGCGCTAATCAGATGAGAAGGAGACTCTATGGCTAACCAGAATGAGGGCTGCTCCTGCGGCGGCCATCACCACGACGAAGAGCACGGACATGGCGGCTGCTGCGGCCATCATGGCGTGCACGGCCACGGTGAGCATGGTCACGGTGGATGCTGCGGTCATCATGGTCACGGTGGATGCCATCACGCAAAAGACCAGATTGGCATCTTTAAGGTAGGCCCCCTTGAGACCAACTGCTACATCTATGTTTCTGGTAATGAGTGCATGATTATTGACCCCGGTGCATCGGGTGCAGAGATTGCCGCTCAGCTGTTAAATCTTCAGCTCAAATACATTGTTGCTACTCACGGCCATGCAGACCATGTAGGCGGCGTTAAGGCTTTGAAGCTTGCGGTACCTGGCGCTCAGTATCTCATTAACGAGGCAGATAATGAGCTTGCACATAAGGCTCATAACTCAAACGAGATTTATGATGATGCTCCAGAGCCAGACGGTTTTCTCCACGAGGGAGATGTTCTCTCTGTTGGAACCGCTCAGTTCAAGATTATGGAAACGCCTGGTCACACTCCTGGCGGCATCGTTTTGGTGGGAGAAGGAACCGCTACTGGCGCCGTTTTTGTAGGCGACACGCTTTTCCAGGGCTCTGCTGGAAGAACTGACCTACCAGGTGGCAACTTTGAAACCCTCAAGGCTTCTTTGAATCGCATCAAGACTGAGCTTGATCCAACATCTGTCATCTTGTCCGGACACGGAAATCAAACATCTTTAGAGGCAGAGTTAGCAACTAATCCATTCTTACAGGATTAAATCAGCTACAACTTTGATGATTTAGCAAGACAGATTTGCATAGGTGCGGTATAGTACCTATGCAAACTTTTTAGCCCGAGTGGCGGAATGGCAGACGCGGAGGTCTCAAAAACCTTTGAGGAAACTCGTGTGGGTTCAAGTCCCACCTCGGGCACCAGCTAAAAGTTTAAGCTAGATGTGAATTTCTCGTCATATCTAACTTGGTACTTGTAATGTCTTCTTGTTAGAGGTAACCTTACAAGGTACTTTTGAAGCGGGATTGAACGTGAGTCCCCACCTACACAGCGCAAAAGCAGCTGTCTGGTCAGACAATTTAACCTTCGCACGCTACCTGTGCGTATTGTCTCCCAGTTGCTTGTGCACTGGGTTTTTTATTGGCGGACAAGCAATTGTCCAAGAGGGAAGGTGTACAAGATAGCCAAGAACGATGGTCCTCGCATTAATGAGGAAATCACTGCTCGCACGTGCCGTCTTATTGACGCTGATGGTAGTCAGCTTGGTCTTTTTGGCGTCAATGATGCAATGAAGAGAGCTCGTGAGCACGGTCTTGATCTCGTAGAGATTGCTCCAAATGCCGAGCCTCCTGTATGCAAGATTCTTGATTACAGTAAGTTCAAGTATGAGCAGGCTCGCAAGGCCAAGGCAGCTCGCAAGAACCAGGTCAAGATCGAAGTCAAAGAGATGAAGTTCCGCCCAAAGATTGATGTGGGCGATTACGAGACCAAGAAGGGTCACGTACTGCGCTTCCTCAAGAAGGGAGCACGCGTCAAGATCACCATCATGTTCCGTGGACGCGAGATGGCTCACCCAGAGCAGGGCCGTATTGTACTTGATCGCCTTGCTGAAGATTTGAAGCCTTTTGCCACAATTGAGCAGAAACCGCTCATTGAAGGCCGTAACATGCACATGCTCGTTGCTCCAATCAAGGGAGCGTTTGACGAGAAGCCCGAGGGTGCTGAGGATGGCACCACACAGGAGGAGAAGTAGTATGCCTAAGATGAAGACGCACAAGGGTTCGGCTAAGCGTTTCCGCCGCACCGGTACTGGCAAGATTATGCGTGCTAAGGCTTTTAAGAGCCACATTCTTACCAAGAAGTCCCAGAAGCGTATCCGTGGCTTCCGTAAAGAAGCTGTTCTTTCCGCTGGCGATGCAGCAGTAGTTTCTCAGCGTATGGGCGCTAAGAACTAAGCGCGCCATCCACCAGATCAAATAACAAGGAGTGATTAGATATGGCAAGAGTTAAGCGCGCAGTTGCTGGCCGCAAGAAGCGTCAGACGCTCGTCGAGCGCACAAAGGGTTATTACGGAACTTCCTCTCGTACCTTCCGTGGTATGAAGGAGCAGGCACAGCATTCTGGTCAGTATGCTTACCGTGACCGTCGTAACAAGAAGCGTGATTTCCGCGCACTGTGGATTCAGCGTATCAACGCTGCAGCACGCATCAACGACCTTTCTTACAGCAAGTTCATGCACGGCCTCAAGCTCGCTGGTGTTGAGCTTGACCGCAAGGTTCTCGCAGAGATTGCTTACTCTGACGAGCAGGGCTTCGCAGATCTTGCAGAGATCGCTAAGAAGGCACTTGCTGAGTAACCTCGGTTTGCACTGAGCAATTTTATTACAGCTAGATAGCTAGACCCCGTATGTCCTTTTGGATGTGCGGGGTTTTCTTTTGGCGAGAATTTCGCTGGGGGGCACGAACGGTCGAGGTCATGGCGCGCACAGTTGAGGTCACGACGCGCCTGATTTTCTCGCCATGTCTGAACGATTTGCCGGAAAAGTACACCATATCTGAGCTAATTGCCGGTTTTTCTCGCCATGTCTGAGTAAATTTACTCAGACATGATGCAGCTTTCAGGCTCAAAAATTTAGGGCTGAAGCGCCTATCTTTCATGCGCCTGATTTCATAAAAGAATCTGTAAATTTTGCCTAAAAATGCAAAAGAAACTGTGGATTTGCCTGATTTTGTTAAAGAATCTGTACCTCAAATACAGATTCTTTGCACTTTTCAGGCGCGCAATGTTGGAAAGTCATCCTTAGTGAGAAGAGCATGTCATTTGCGCACTTGGCGAGAAGAGCGCGCGGTTCAGAGGCCGAGAAATCCGTGTAGTCACAGCTTACATGGCGATCGATGTGGGTGCGGGAAGAGCTCAGCTGTTTTCCCGACTTATTCGCTCTTGTGGTCTCTGTGAATGAGCTCTTCGATGTGCTCATGCTCTTCTTCGTGGAGCTGCTTAATTTCTTCATCGAAGCCTGGATCTTTAGGGGTAATGAGTTCGTCTTCACCAGTCTTTGGATCAGTATGGTGAAGCAGAACAGGCTCAAAAAGATGCAGGTACTTTGCAAAGAAAGCAGACATAGTAAGTAGCATGACAAAAATTGCAATACGAGGCATCGTATTGACCTGCGTCATAATGAGCGAACCAACGCACAGAAGGGCAGTCCAACCGTACATCAAAAGAACTGCTTGGCGCTGGTTATAACCGTGAGCCATTAAGCGGTGATGGATGTGTCCACGATCAGCTGTGGCAAAACTAACATGTGCGCGTGTGCGGCGGACAATTGCCGAGAACGTATCAATAATTGGAATACCTGCAACGACGAGAGGAACAATGATGGTTGTGAGTCCCGCCCAACGAGTGACAGACAAAAGCGAAATTGTTCCCAAAGCAAATCCCAAGGTTAGCGAACCAGAATCGCCCATGAAGATTGTTGCAGGATAAGAGTTGTGAACTAAGAATCCCAGCGTGGTGCCAGCGATGGCTGCACTTAAAAGAGCTGCATCGAAGCGACCTGCCCAGATAGAAAGCACAAACATCGTGGTTGATGCGATGCAAGAAATACCTGCAGAAAGTCCATCAAGACCATCAATGAGGTTGATGATATTGGCGTAGGCAACCAGGTAGATGACAGTCGCTGGGTAGGCGAGCCATCCAAGATCCACAAAGCCGTACGCGGAAAACGGATCAACAACGTTACCGATAATCAGGCCACCCGCAGCGGCGATGCATGCAGCAATTACCTGACCAGCGAGTTTCTGAATAGGCTTGAGAGAAAAAATATCGTCGAGCAGGCCGGTCAAGAAAATTACCGCAAATGCAGCGCCAACAATCCAGAAGTTGACGTTGAGATAATAGCGAGAAGAAAGGGTGATTTCTGCATGTCCAAGGATTGCTTCAACGCCATAACGCACCAGCATAGCAACGGCTAACCCAAAGAAAATTGCAACGCCGCCCATGCGAGGAATAGGTTTTTTATTGACTCGACGTGCAGAGGGTTTATCGACAACTCCAAGCTTCCAAGCCAGTTGACGAACGGCAGGGGTAATCAGAGCTGAACCAAGACCAGCCGAGAGGAAAACACAAAACATGGTTACCCAGAGGTTCAAGCTACATACCCTCCAAAAAACAGTATTTAACTGCTAAAATCCACACCATTTAATTGTGCTTCTCATTAAAAAACAAGTCAAGACTTTAATCTTTTTATAATTTCTTTATAGTAAAAATTGTCCTTCTCCCGCGGTCTAAACTGGGTGAACCGACAAGTTTTTTCAGGGAGCCTAATCTCGTGTTCAGTACAGGCATCCTTCGTTGTTAAGGAAGCTGGAACGCTCGAGCGCGGCACCCACCTTATGAAGGTGGGTTCATAGATGACTGCGGGGAAGGATATTTTTGTGCCTCGGCAGTCTGTGTTTAAACTGTGAAGGCTCGCGGAGAGTCGCGACGGCTCACGGAAGAACACTGACAGTCCGCGGAAGAGCCGCAATGGTCCGTGGAAGCGTTGCGCGCCTCAGCACAAGTCTACAGCTACTCATTCCGCTCGCATAATCATTGACATACCTGCTCCTGATTGCCACAATAAGTACCGCAACGGGGATATAGCTCAGTTGGGAGAGCGCTGCCTTCGCAAGGCAGAGGCCGAGGGTTCGAATCCCTTTATCTCCACCATGACTTTGACGCGCGCAGAGACCCTGCGCGTTTTTTATACCACCATCTGCCTGAGCAGATACGACGGGAGGCGAGAAACCCTTGGGTAGTGCACCATCACCTCATGCCCTTACGTTTTCTGCCTACGACGTCTGTGAACTCTGCCCAAGGCGCTGCCATGCTCAAAGAAACGCTGGTAAAGCGGGCCTTTGTGGAGCTTCAAGCACCATTCGTGTGGCTCGTTCTGCGCTACACTTTTGGGAAGAACCTCCTATTTCGGGCGAGGCCGGATCAGGTGCAATTTTCTTCACAGGTTGCCCGCTCAGATGCGTGTTCTGCCAGAATCACCAGATCTCGCAAGAAGGTTTTGGCAAGCCAGTCACAACTGAGCGCCTAGCCCAGATGATGCTTGAACTGCAAGCTCAGGGTGCGCTCAACATCAACCTTGTAACTCCTTTGCACTTCTCGCCACACATAATTGAAGCAGTGACGCTGGCAAAAGAGGCGGGATTGACGCTCCCAATAGTGTGTAATACCTCGGGATATGAGCTGCCAGAGGTCGTACAGAAAGTTTCGAGCGTTATTGATATTTGGCTGACGGACGTCAAGTATGCAGACCCCGCGCTGGCAAAGGAGCTCTCGTACGCAGCAGATTACCCCGAGATGTCTATGGCCGCGCTTGAAGTTATGCATGACTCGGTGATGAGTCGTGGCGGGCGCAAGCTGGATGATGACGGTCGCATGTTGCAGGGCATCATTGTGCGCCATCTGGTCATGCCCACGCACGCGGATGATTCCTGCGAGGTGCTCAACCGCGTGTGGAATCTTTGTCATAATGATGTAGACGTATCAATCATGAATCAGTACACGCCCAACGAGCGCATGCGCGCGGCTGGCGGTCCGCTTTCTGGAACGCTTTCTGACGAGGAATACGAGTTGGTGCTCTGTCATGCGGATGACCTGGGCTTTGAGAACCTGTGGTGGCAGGAGGGTGGAACCGTCTCCGAGAGTTTTGTGCCAGCCTTTGACGCAACAGGCGTTGAGGGTCCCGCGCTCAAGCTCCGCTCGGCTCGCAGCAACGCTACCGACGCTTCAACCCGCACTACCACCAGCATCCCCGATACGCAAACCGAGGAGTAACCATGTCTGTCGAGAAACCCGAAGAGCTCCAAACCACCCCAGCGCCACAGGCGGCTGCGCTCACGGACGCGGAGCGCGCCGAGCTGGAAGCGCTTCGCGCAGAGAAAGAGCGCAGGGAGCTCGAGGCTCTTCGCGCAGAGAAGGAGCGCGCTGAGCTTGAGACGCTTCGTGCAGAGAAGACCCGTGCTGCCCAGGCAGAAGCTGCAGTTCAGGCAGAGGTGGATGCAGTAGCGGAAAGTGAAGCTCAGCAGCGTGCCGCACGTCAGGCAGCTCAGCAGGAGGCTGAGCAAGTCCGTCGCATTCAGGAGCAGCGCGCAAAGGGCCGTGCTCTCATGGAGCCCGATGAGGACGACGAAGACATCAAAATGCCTCTGGGGCAAAAAATTGTTATTGGAACTGTGGTAATTCTCGCAGTTGTCTTTGTTGTAAGCCAATTTATTTTGTAGGACTGCTACTCTAGATATATCGTCTCACCGTCAGTTTTTGACCAACCGAAAAGAGCAACTATGTCACTCACTGATCGTACCAAACCCTCAGACGTTAGCCTTAATACAGACTTGTATGAGCTCACGATGGCTCAAGGTTATTGGGAAGCCGGTCTTGTTAATGCAGAGGCATGCTTTACCGCATTCTTCCGCGAGAATCCCTTTAATGGTGGATTTGCAATTTCTTGTGGTACTGGTCAAATTGCTGACTTAGTTGAGAACTTTATCTTTGAAGACGATGATATTGACTACCTAGCAAGCATTAACTCTCCTGGTGGCGGTCGTCTCTTTAAGCCAGCGTTTTTGGAGTTTTTGTGCAACCACAAGCTCAATGTAACCATTGATGCAATCCCCGAGGGAGAGCTTGTTTTCCCACGTGAGCCTATGGTCCGCGTTGAGGGCTCCATTGTTGATTGCCAGCTCATTGAGACCGCCCTGCTTAACCTGGTCAACTTCCAGACTTTGGCAGCAACTAAGTGCGCTCGCGTTATCAAGGCTGCTCAGGGCAATCCCGTCTCTGACTTTGGTCTGCGTCGTGCGCAAGGTCCAGATGGTGGCTTGGCTGTTGCTCGCGCTTCCTATATTGCAGGTGCTTCAAGCACTTCAAATGTCCTTGCTGGCAAAATTTACGGCATTCCTGTTTTTGGTACCCACGCACACTCTTGGGTAATGTCGTTTGATACTGAGCTTGATGCCTTTAGGGCGTTTGCAAAATCTAGCCCAACTAACTGCTCACTTCTGCTTGATACTTATGATGTTCACGAAGGCATCAAGAACGCTATTATTGTGGCAAAAGAGATGGAAGAGCGTGGCGAGCGCTTGAATGCTGTTCGTATTGACTCCGGAGACCTTGCGCGCCTTTCTAAGGAAGCTCGCAAGGCTTTTGACGAGGCTGGCCTTCCTTACATCAAGATTTCTGTTTCAAATGATCTTGACGAGTACACCATCCAGTCGCTCTTTGCTCAGGGCGCACCTATTGACGCCTTTGGTGTTGGTACCAAGCTTGCCACCTGCGATCCTCAGCCTTCGCTTGGCGGCGTCTATAAGCTCACCGCTCGTCGTCAGTCTGCTGCTGAGCCTTGGACTCCTGTTATTAAGCTGTCCGAGATGGCTTACAAGCGTACCGTCCCAGGCATTCAGCACATTCGCCGCTTCTATGATGCAAACGGCTGCCCTGCAGGCGACATGATTTTTGACCCAGATTACCTGGTAACCAAGAGTCCAGAGTCTAAGGCAACTGTTGTCGACATTATTGACCCGTATTCAACCCACAAGCTTGAAGGAACTTCTCGCGAGCTGATGGTAAGGCTGGTAGAAGGCGGCAAGCGTGTAGGGGAGAGCGAGTCTATTGAGGTTGCGCGCGATCGCTGTCACGCAGCGCTTATGCGTCTGGATGCAGCGTATACACGTTTCTTGAACCCTCAGATTTATCCTGTGGGTCTTGAGCGCGGTCTGGCCAATTTGCGTCACGAACTTGCTGCTCAACATCAGGTAAAATCTTCCGAGGAAACTGAGTAGTCCTTTAGAAGCTACACAACCAACTACGTAATTACGCTGCACACGTGCATTGAATTTAAAGGAGAACCATGCGCGAGAAGATCGAGGAACTTGTACGTCAAGCCTTGGCAGATGCCCAGGCTGCGGGTGAGTTGCCTGAATTCCAGATTGATGATGTGGGACTTGAGCGCCCACAGGACTCATCAAATGGAGACTGGTCTTCTACGGTTGCAATGCGTTCTGCAAAGCTGGCACATAAAGCACCGCGCGATATTGCAGCAGCTCTTGTGGCACATATTGCCAAAGATGCTCAGATTGAGCGCGTTGAGGTTGCAGGTCCTGGCTTTGTAAACTTCTATCTGTCAACTGCTGCGGGCAATGAGATTTTTAATACTGTTCGCGAGCAGGGCGCAGACTTTGGCCGTTCTTCTTTTGGCGCCGGTCAAAAGGTCCAGGTAGAGTACGTTTCTGCAAATCCCGTGGGCCCTCTGCACATTGGTCATGGTCGTTGGGCGGCGCTTGGAGATTCTCTAAGCCGCATTCTTGCCTTTGCAGGCTATGACGTTGAGCGCGAGTACTACGTCAACGATCATGGCTCTCAGATGGACGTCTTTGGTCACTCCATATCTAAGCGTTATCTGCAGCTCATTGATATTATGCAGAAGCGCGACATTGACGCTGATGCAGCCGCACAGGTGCTTGCAGAAGATCGCAATGCTTACGTTGCAGATGAAGATGATGCTCATCCAGAGGAGCATCCGTTTACTGACGAGTTCATTAACTCTCTTGGCGGTAATGCATACGCTGGAGATTATATTGTTGACCTGGGACTTTTCTTCCTCAAAAATGACGGAGAGGTCTGGGCAGACAAATCTGAAGATGAGCGCATGGCAGAGTTCCGCGAGCGTGGTTACAAGATGATGCTCGAGTCCATCAAAAATACCTGCCACAACGCCCGCGCTGACTTTGATGTTTGGTTCTCTGAGCGCTCTCTATACGTTAAGGACGACCAGGGTAAAGATGCCGTTGATCGTGCGCTTGATGCTCTGGATAAGCTTGGCTACCTGTACCGTTCTGATGAGGGCGCGCTGTTCTTCCGTTCCACTGATTTTGGTGACGATAAGGACCGTGTACTCATCAAAACAAATGGTGAGTATACCTATTTTGCTTCCGACGTTGCGTACCACTGGAACAAGTTCCAGCGTGTCGACCACGTTATTGATATTTGGGGAGCAGATCATCACGGATATATTCAACGAGTCCGCTCTGCTGCAACGGCTCTTGGTTACCCAACTCAGTTTGAGGTTTTGCTTGGACAGCTTGTTAACCTGCTCAGAAACGGTGTCGCCGTCAGAATGTCTAAGCGCAAAGGAACTGGTATCCATTTTGACGAGCTTCTCGCCGAGGTTGGTGTTGATGCAACGCGCTACACCCTTGTTTCAAAGTCTTCCAACCAGATGATTGACTTTGACATTGAGCAGGTAAAGCGTCAGGACAGCTCTAATCCTGTGTATTACGTTCAGTATGCTCACGCTCGTATTTGTTCTATTTTGCGCCGTGCTGCTGGCGTTGACCTTGATGAGGCAAAGGCACTTGGTATGGACGCTGTTGCAGATAAGGCTATTGGCTCTGAGGTTGATCTTGGGCTGCTCTCTGAAGACGCTGAGCAGGCTCTTGCTCGTAAACTCTTTGAGTTCCCAGGTCTTGTTGAAGGCTGTGCTCGCGATAGGGCACCATTCCGCATTACGCACTACATTGAAGAGCTTGCTGGTCAGTTCCATGCATTCTATACCGTCTGTCAGGTGCTTCCTTCTGAAGGACGCCCACTGGACGCAGAGCTTTCTAAGGCTCGTCTTGCTGCGTGTGATGCAACCCGTCGCGTACTTGCAATTGCTCTTGATCTGATTGGTGTTTCTGCTCCTGAGGCAATGTAAACGATAGCTAACTATGTTGTTTTGTCATGATACCGTGCAAGTATTGAATACCTGCACGGTATCTTTAGTGAATTCCTCCAGATAATTTCCACATTTCTGCGTTATGTAAAAAATTTTTTAATGTATAAAAGAGATAATAAAATTAATATTTATTACTTAAATTTTATATTTCAGCATATAAAAGCCTATTTTGATGTCATATAAGCACCATTTTCTAACATATTTTTGACTAACTATTGTTTTGTCCCCACGTTAACACGTGTTTTTTAGGGGTATACTCATTATGCGAGCAAATAGTAAATGGTTCGGGCATAAGAGTGGAGGTCTCTATGGAACTTCGCGAGTACATGTCCATTCGCAGGTCTTACAACTTGGTTAGAAGAGTGGTGCCTGCTAACAGACGACTCACGTTTGAAGAGTTTGCTATTTTGTGTCGCCTCAATGTGAAGGGCGCCCCTGTTAAGACTTCAGAAATTGCCGAGTATCAGAGTGCTCTTCGTCCTACGATTACTCATCGTACCTCGCACCTGGCAAGGCTTGGTTTCATCAAGAGAGATGAAGGCGCCATTGATCGACGCAACGTAGTGTGTATCATCACAGAAAAGGGTGTAGAAGCAGTTGAGGAGCTGTCCAAGCTTACCTGTGCTCGTATTGCACCCGGCCAGGCGCTTTCACGTACTTCGTTTGAGCGCATCGTCATGTATGTTGACGCTATGGGAGCGCTGTATTGCAGGGCAGCAGATATGGTGCTTCTTGCAATTCTAGATTCTCCTAAAGACGCTCTTTCAATTACAGAGATTGTTGACGCGCTTGGTCTTTTGCAGCCAACGGTTTCTATGTCTCTTACTGCTTTGGCAGAAAGTGGCCTGGTACAGCGCAAACATGACGATGCTCTTTCAAGAAGAGTAACTATGGTTGGGCTCACGCCTCAAGGCAAGACATATATCAAAGAAATCGTTCAGCAAATTGAAGATATTGTTGTAAAAAGAAAGAGCCGTACAGCTGTTTAAATTATTTATGCAGATTAAAGAAATCTAGAAGATGGGTTTCTCGAGGTTTAAGGGTTAGTGGTATAAATCCCCATTTGCCCGTTTTATGGTGAATTTTATTATTTTTTCATCATAAGGCGGGCATTTTCGTGGTATATTCCTTTTGGATTTGCACCTATTTGATTTTGTTTGTTATCCCTTCATCATATTTCTCACGTATTTTTACAGATTATTTTGATGAGCAAACAGAGAGGTTTGTACATGTCGGACGAAACATCTTCGGTCCAAAATGATTCTTTAAATGATGTAGAAAATACTCCAGCACCACGTAGGCGTGGTAGACCTCGTAAGAGTGAAAATAGTAATTCAGAAAATTCAACTTCAGAAAATACCAATTCTGAGGCAACTGAAGAAAAGGCCTCTAATTCATCTGCTGCAAAGCGTCGTCGTGGTCGTCCAACTAAAAAAGAGACTGAGGCTCGTCGTGCAGTAGAGGCTGTTGTGGCAGAGGCTATGAACGCAGCAGGCATTACAGAGCCACCAAAGCGCCGTCGTGGCCGTCCTAGCAAAGAAGAGATGGAAGAGCGTGCTCTTCATGAGCGTGCCCTTGAAGTTGCACAGGCAGAGGTTCTCGCTCAGGTCCAGGCAGGTGGCAAAGTTTCTTCTGACGTTGTAGATACTGATCGCCTTACCAAGATTGTTCAGGACGCAACTCAGCCTTCTGCAGAGGTAACCCCGGTTCCTGCCTTCACTAAAGCAGAGGCAGAGGGTGCAGTTGGCCAGAATGACAATGCGGGTCAGAAGAACTATGCTGAAGAGCAGGGAAGTGTTGAGCAGCAGGATGGTGCAGCTCTGGAGCAGACTTCTGGTGCAGTAGCAGATTCCGATGCAGCTCCAGCAGAGCGTCCAGGGCGTTCTCGTACGGGCGCAGCACGTCGTCGACATCGTAATGCTGAGCCAAAAGAAGCGGCTCAGGAGGGCGAGAAGACACAGGAAAACGCACACGCCAACAACCAGGAGCGTCCTTCTCGCGATCGTAGACAGAACAACCAGCGCAACAAGAATCGCAAGCAGGGCCAGGCAAGCGAGCCATCGCTTTCCAAAGAGGCTCTGCAAGAGATGAAACTTTCTGAGCTTCGTGCTAAAGCAACTGAGCTGGGCATTGAGTACGCAGGCGTTCATAAGTCTGATTTGATTGAGCTTGTATACGCCGCATCTGCAGCTGCTGAGGGCTTTAAGACTGTTGAGGGTATTCTTCAGATTAGCAACGAAGGCTACGGTTGGATTCGTACAGGTAATTACATGGAAGGCGACGACGACGCCTTTGTCCACCAGCAGATTATTAGAAATCTTGGTCTGCGTCCAGGTGATAGCGTTTTGGGCATGGTGGGACCTGCTCGCGTAAATAGCAAATATCCACCACTGCTTAAGGTTACCCAGGTCAACGGTGGGGAAGTTGAGGGTCTTAAGGACCGTCCTCGCTTCAAAGACCTGACTCCAATTTTCCCAGATCAGCCTCTTACAATGGAGCACGGTAAAGACTCCATTACAGGTCGTGCAATTGATTTGGTGGCTCCTATTGGTAAGGGTCAGCGTGGTTTGATTGTCTCTCCTCCAAAGGCAGGTAAGACCACCATTTTGAAGCGCATTTGCCAGTCTATTACCACCAACAATCCTGAGGTCCACCTCTTCTGCCTCTTGGTAGACGAGCGCCCTGAGGAAGTTACGGACATGGAGCGCTCCATTAAGGGCACTGTTGTTGCTTCAACTTTTGATATGCCAGCAGAGAATCACACCGTTGTCTCAGAGCTTGTCATTGAGCGAGCAAAGCGTCTGGTTGAGATGGGCCAGGACGTTGTGGTTATTCTGGACTCCATCACACGTCTTGCTCGTGCATACAACCTGGCTATTCCTGCTTCTGGTCGTATTCTTTCTGGTGGTGTTGACTCCGCAGCTCTGTATCCACCAAAGAAGTTCTTGGGTGCAGCTCGAAACATCGAGAACGGCGGCTCGCTTACTATTATTGCGTCTGCCCTGGTAGACACAGGCTCCAAGATGGATGAGGTTATCTTCGAGGAGTTCAAGGGCACTGGTAACATGGAGCTCAAGCTTGATCGAGACCTGGCAGATCGCCGTATCTTCCCAGCTATTGATCCTGTTTCTTCTGGTACTCGTAATGAGGATCTGCTTATTAAGCCAGAGCTTCAGCCTATGGTATGGGGCGTTCGCCGTATTCTTGCAGGCTTCAATAACACTGAGCGTGCAACTACTGCTCTTATCAGTGGTCTTAAGCAGACCGACAATAACCAGGACTTCCTGATTAGATCTGCAAAGAAGGCTGCACAGTCTGACTATCCACAGAATTAGTCAGATTTAAAGATGACGCAAGAAGTGCTTTCCAATCTATGTTGGGAGGCACTTCTTTTTTCTCACCATTTTTGGTGAATAACTGCCGAAGAATTATGAAAAAGTTTTAAAGACGCTGTAAAAAATAATGAATTACGCTATAGTCATTTCTAACAGCACAATTATGTGTTGCAGCGGATTATACAAAGATGAAATGAAGCCCACCCGTTGCTCACGTCGCCCGTATTGGGTTTAGTAGCATATGCAAATTTAGCGTGTGTCTTCATACATCTTCTTAGCGTTTGTAGGGGGAGTTTGTATGACAGAAGGTAGGAATCCGGCAGTAGTCGCCGGCCTGCTCAGTGGACTGGTTCTGGTAGCAGAGCCAGCATCTGCGTATGCCCTTACCGCTAATGAAATTCGTCAAACGCCTCTTGGTGCAATCTTTACAGGCATTGGAGTGGGACTTGCTGCGGTTGCAGTCATTTCTGGTGCGGCCTTGGTAGTTTCTCGCGCGGTAAATCGTGGCGAGAAAATCGATGAAGTAGAAGCAAAGGGCCAGTCAGCTGCAACGTTCCGGAGCTCAGATGAGGCTCTATCTTCAAAGCAGGTCTCAGCTGCATCGAACTTCTCGCCAGAAGAGAGCATTGTGATTCCGCTGGACTCTTCAAGGCGCTCGATTGCTGCGTACAAGCCAAAGCACATGAGGGCTTCTCAGTGGGATATGACTGGTTCCATCCGTGTTCAGTCTGCTGAGCTGCCTGTCCAGCCTGCCAAGTTACCTGCAAAGAAGGCGCAGATTGTAAGCACGACTGCTGAGGGTGTTCTTCCCGTTCGTGCAAAGAAGGCTCCTGCGCACTCTACAAACGACTACGCGCAGATTGCAGAGAACTACACCAAGCTTTTGAGCTGGCGCGAGCGTACCGTTGCACGTGCAAAGGGTGCTGCTGCGGTACTTCTTGAGCGCTTAGGACAAGATCCTATGGACGGCCTGCCTATTATCGAGCGTGCTGACGGAACAGTTGGTGACGTTGGTACTGCTTGGTGGACTAAGGCTGTGGGCGAAGAGTCCATTACGCGCGATTTTGGTATTGCTGAGATTGGTGCCGAGGCTATTCCTGAAGACTTTACTAACCATGCTGCTGATATTTCTAGCCGTATCTCTTACGTTGACCAGGGAGTATTCCCTGAGAAGCGTACGATTGACGAGCTTGAGCATGCTGATGATTGGACGCTTGCGCTGGCTGCAATGGATGAGCACCTGGCTCGCCATGATCAGCAGCAGATGTGCAAGTACCATCCAGTGCAGCTGCCGCTCATTGGTCAGGCTGCTGCTGAGGCAGAAGCTGCAAGCTCGGTGGAGTTGTCGGGTGCAAAACCTGCTACGTCTCACAAGGTTGCCGCAGCTCAGATGCGTCCTTCTCGCGAGCCAAACTACGCTGGTGTGGTTGCGCAATCAACCGCAATGCCGCTGATCAAGGCTACAAACGATACGTCATCGCATGTTCAGGACATCTTTGACGCGGTTGAGCGCGAGATGGCAGCTGAGCTTCAGGCGGCTGACGAGAGACCAACGCGCGAGCTGCTTCGCCTTATTGAGGGTGGCACCAGCAAGATGAAGAAGATTTCTTCGCTTGATCTTGGCGAGAAGACCAGCGCAGACAAGGCCTCTTACAAGCCTCGTCACTTTGCTGGTGAGCTTCCGCTGGTACGTGAGGCGTAAGTAGCTCACGTAGGCTAGCTGCGGGTAGTCAGAAGACAACCTCGCAACCGTCGCGAAAAGCTGGAGCTCGTAGAAACATCCGGTTTCTCTAAAATTATTTCAAGTTAGATAACATTTTTTGGCTGTGGTTCTTTTTTAAGGGCTGCAGCCATATTGTGTTGTGTCACATACTCAACGCTATGGAGAAAAGGAGATGAATATGGCACATAAGCTAACGCGACGACGCTTTTTGGAGGTGGCCGGGACCATTGCGGGGTCGTTTGCTCTAGCAGGTTGTTCGCCAAAGAACCAAGACCCTAACTCCATTTACGTTGGCGTGATGGGACCGTATACCGGCGACGTTGCCCAGTATGGCCTTGCGGTGCGTAGCGGCATTTTGCTGTACCTCAAGGAATTCAACAAGAATGGTGGAGCTGGTGGCCGCAAGATTGTCCCTATTGCAGAGGACGAGAAGGGCGATTCAACTGAGGCTATTCTTGTTTATAACAAGCTGCTTGACGAGAACGTCTGTGCAATTCTAGGTGACGTTACCTCAACGCCAACCATTGCACTGGCACAGAAATCGGTTCTGGACAACATTCCTTGCGTAACGGCATCTGCAACAGCAGAAGACGTTGTTGCTCACGGCAATAACATGTTCCGCGCTACTGTCACCGACCCATTCCAGGGCGTTGTTCTTGCAGAGTTTGCTAAAAAGCAAGGCTATCAGCGTGTAGGAACTATCTTTAACTCTGGTGGCGATTACGAGATTGGCGTAAACAACGCATTTGTCCAGAGGGCTCGTGAGTTGGGCATTGAGGTTGTATCCCAGCAGGGCTATCCAACGGGAGCTGTTGACTTTAACGCCCAGCTTACCAGCATTATTGGACTGGATCCTGATGCCATTTTGGCTCCAAACTATTACCAGGATAACGGCAAGATTGTGACGCAGGCTCGCCAGCTTGGCTGCAAAAAGCCTTTTATGGGCGCAGATGGTTGGGCAGGCATCATTGGCGGCGAGCAGGACTATGCTTCTGCGGCTGACCTTGAAGGATGCTTCTATTGCTCTGCCTTTGTTGCTTCAAACCCAGATGAAAAAGTTCAGCATTTTGTTAAGGCTTATACCGAGGAATACGGTGAGGCTCCAACTAACTTCTGTTCTTTGGGCTATGACGCCGCAATGATTCTTTGCTCCGCTCTTAAGACTGTCGAGAAACGTGGTTATACCTATAACTCTAATGAGTATAGGCAAGCCACTATTGATGCGATTGCATCTGGTGTGGTCGAAGGTGTTACTGGAACCCTTTCATATCAGGGAACAGGTGACCCAGTAAAGTCCACCTTGATCATTACCTTTAAAGATGGCAAAGAGTCCATCTATGACACGATCAATCCTTCATAGAAAAGAGAACCTCAGATGTTTTTGACTCAGGTGCTCAATGGACTTCAATTGGGCAGTATTTACGCACTGGTGGCGCTTGGTTACACAATGGTGTACGGCATCATCTTGCTTCTTAACTTTGCACATGGTGACATCATCATGTTTGGCTCCTACGTTGCTTGGATTGCGCTTGTTCAGTTAGGGCTCAATCCTGCAATCGCCGTTCTTCTCGCCATTTTTGGTTGTGTTGTGCTGGGCGTTCTTATTGATAAGGTTGCCTATGCACCACTCAGAGAAGCTCCAAGGCTTTCTATTCTGATCACCGCAATTGGTGTCTCTTACCTGCTTGAGAACGGCGTTCAGCTACTCCTGGGTGCTGACGCTAAGGTTGTCCCAAGCATCATTGACCTGGGAACTGTTCAGGTATTTGGTTCGACACTCTCCGGCACTGCACTTTTGACTGTTGCCGTTACTATTGTGGCAACCGTTGTTCTGACCCTTTTGGTTCAGAAGACTCGTCTTGGTAAGGCAATGCGTGCCGTTTCTGAGGATATGGGCGCTGCTCGTCTGATGGGTGTCAACGTCAATAGCACTATTAGCTTTACCTTTGCAGTTGGTTCCGCTCTGGCAGGCATTGCAGCTATTCTGTACTCCATGGCATACCAGCAGGTTTCTCCTACCATGGGCGTCATGCTGGGCACCAAGGCATTTGTTGCAGCAGTTCTTGGCGGCATTGGCTCCATTCCTGGCGCTGTTATTGGCGGCCTTATTGTTGGCTTCTCCGAGGTCTTTGTTGCGGCCTTTGGCCTGTCTGTCTGGCAGGATGCAGTAGTCTTCTTACTCTTGATTCTTGTTCTTGTTGTGAAACCAACTGGCCTGCTTGGCCGACCAGTTACCGAGAAAGTGTAAGGAGGCTCACATGACTAAAATGTATCCACGCGATAATAACCACAACCCCGTAATTGTCACTGGTTTTGGTGGAAAAGATGGTCAGCGTCGTGAGCTCACTATGCCTGCTCGCTATGCCATCAATGCAATTCTTGTTGCACTCTTTGTCTTTGGTGGAAACTTCCTGGTAGGAGAGGGCCTTATTTCTCGCTATCAAACCGTTGTTTTTGAGCAAATTGGCGTGTATGTTCTGATGACCGTTTCTCTGAACATTGTTACTGGTTATCTGGGACAGCTTCCTTTGGGCCACGCTGGCTTTATGTCCATTGGTGGTTATGCCTGCGCAATCTTTTTCATTCGCATGATGCCACTCTTTGGCCTGGATGCTCAGTCCATGGCCTCAGGCTCTACACCTGCAGTTATTCTTTTTGTTGTGGGCCTTTTGTTTGGCGGCATTTGCGCCGCTCTGATGGGCGTGGTTATTGGTATTCCAGCACTTCGTCTTCGCGGTGATTACCTGGCCATCATTACTCTGGGCTTTGCAGAGATTATCCGCGTTGTCCTGGTAAACATTGACTCTGCTCTTGGCTTCAAGCTTACTGGTGGCGCATCTGGTCTCACGGGTATTCCTGCATATACGGGTTACCTGAACACAGCAATTGTTGTTTCGCTTGCCATCTTTGCTATTCATACTCTTATGAAGTCTAGACATGGACGTGCTATTCTCGCCATCCGCGATAACGAGATCGCTGCAGAGGCATCAGGCGTTAACACCACGTATTACAAGACCCTTGCCTTTGTTTTCTCTGCATTTCTTGCTGGTATTGCAGGCGGCCTTTACGCGGGCTGCATCGGCGTTATGGCGCCTGCCAAGTTTGGCTTCATGAAGTCCGTTGAGATCCTTGTTATGGTTGTTTTGGGCGGCATGGGCTCTATGTTTGGTTCCGTTGTGTCCGCAACTGTCCTGACCGTACTCCCAGAGGCTCTACGTGCCTTTGCTGACTACCGCATGGTTGCTTATGCAATCGTGCTGATTCTGGTCATGATCTTCAGACCAGAGGGTCTGTTTGGCTCCTATGACTTCTCGCTGTCTCGCATTATTGAGCGAGTCATGAACAGGGACTTCCCTTGGAACAATGATGACTCGGACGAGCAGACAGACGTGCAGGTCAACGCGAAGGCAGGCGTTCAGGCAAATGAGCAGGCGGATACGCAGGTAGAAGCCACAACTGATTCGAAGGAGGCGTAAGAGCGATGGCAACTAAAAACACTACAAAACTTATTAGGCAAGAGTCTCCTAACCTCATTCCTGAGCGAGACCTTGGTGCAATTCCAGTTCTTCAGGCTGAGCACCTTGGCATTGACTTTGGTGGCTTGACTGCTGTTAACGACTTCAACATTGCTCTTGGTCCTACCGAGATCTCTGGCATCATTGGTCCTAACGGTGCAGGTAAAACAACTGTTTTTAACTTGCTTACCTGTGTCTATAAGCCAACCCGTGGTACCGTAATGATTGACGGCTACGACCTTGCTGGTAAAAGCGTTGTTGAAGCAAATCATATGGGTATTGCCCGCACCTTCCAGAACATTCGACTGTTCAACAACATGACTGTTATGGAGAACATTCAGGTTGGTCAGGGTAGCCACATGACGTCTCATTTCTTTGAGGACGTCCTTCGTCTTCCAGCTCACTGGAAGCAGGAGAAAGAGAGCGCCGATAACGCCCGCGATCTGCTGCGCATTTTTGGTATGGAGAACCTTGCAAATAACCTTGCAGGCAACCTGCCTTATGGTGCTCAGCGCAAGCTTGAGATTCTTCGCGCTCTGGCAACGCAGCCTAAGATTTTACTGCTTGACGAGCCAGCTGCAGGTATGAATCCAGCAGAGACTGACGAGCTTATGGAGAATGTCCTTAAGATTCGTGATGATTTCAAGATTGCTGTTCTTCTCATCGAGCATGATATGAAGTTTGTTATGGGCATTTGCGAGGGTTTGGCCGTTCTTGACCACGGCAACATCATCGCAAAGGGAACGCCAGAAGAGGTTCAGAACAACCCTCGCGTTATCGAGGCATATCTTGGAAAGCAGGAGGTGCGCTAATGGCCGCTGAAACTACAAACACCCAGGCAGCAGGCGCAGAAAAAACCCTGCTGTCCGTCAAGGATCTTAATGTTTCTTACGGTGCTATCCGTGCAGTTCAGGGTATCTCTTTTGACATCCATGAGGGCGAGATTGTTACCCTTATTGGTGCAAACGGTGCAGGTAAATCAACTACGCTGAACACCATTGCTGGTTTGGTAAAGCCTGACTCTGGCACCATTACGCTTGACGAGAAAAACCTTGTAGGTCAACGCGCTCACAAGATTGTTGAGGCCGGCCTGGCATTGTGTCCTGAGGGCCGCCGTGTGTTTTCTCGCATGAGTGTTGCTGAAAACCTTGAGATGGGCGGTTATACACAGCCCGATTCACAGAACGCTAAGACCGTCAAGATGGTCTACGAGCATTTCCCACGTCTTCGCGAGCGCAAGAATCAGCTGGCAGGAACGCTGTCTGGTGGCGAGCAGCAGATGCTTGCTATGGGTCGTGCTCTGATGAGCAGGCCAAAGCTTTTGATGCTCGACGAGCCTTCCATGGGTCTGGCTCCTCTTCTGATTGAGGAAATCTTCCAGATCATTCGCCAGCTCGGCGATGCAGGAACCACCATTTTGCTGGTTGAGCAGAACGCTAATATGGCACTTAAGGTTGCTGACCGTGCATACGTTCTTGAGCTTGGTAAGGTTGCTAAGCATGGCACCGGCCAGGAGCTTCTCCACGACGATGACGTTCGTAAGGCTTACCTCGGCGCATAACGGCGACTAATGGCAAATGTGCTTTGACGTCAACGTACCTTAAACGTTAGCCCGGCTCCCACACAACGTAGGAGCCGGGTTTTGTTGTCATGTCTGAACAGTTTGCCTGAAAAGCGCACCATATCTGAGCTATTTGCCGGTTTTTCTCGCCAAGTCTGAGTTAATTTACTCAGACTTGATGTAGTTTTCAGGCTCGCAAAATTTGGCGCGGCGCAGCCTTTCTTCACGCGCCTGATTTCTTCAATGAATCTGTAACTTTTGCCTAAATACGTAAAAGAATCGGTGGATTTGCCTGATTTCATCAAAGAATCTGTGCCTCAAATACAGATTCTTTACACTTTTCAGGCGCACCTGGCGAGAAACCCGTGTTGTCGCAGGCGTACTTGTTAGTACACGCATTGACCGAGCGCAGTTGTCACGTTAGATTTCGTCGAAAGTGTTGTGGTGTTGCTGACCGTCGTCCAAGGTAAGGACGGTACCCAGAAGTGCTGGTTCAAGAATCTGAATCCAGAGATCGCCTCTGACCTGCTTGGCATTCTCGGCAACAGCGCGAGCAGTAACAGGGGAGTCGCAGATGGCAACCATGGTGGAACCTGAGCCCGAGATAACAAAGGCGCAAGCACGAGCAAGCTTAGCTACCTGTTTGAGCTCTTCGTAATCAGGAATGAGCTCCTTGCGGTAGGGCTCATGGAGTTTGTCGTTGCAGGCAGCTGCCAAAAGACCTCCATTGCCTGTTTCAAGTGCGTGAGTGACAGCAACGGTGCGTCCCATCTGGTAAACGGCCGTTTCAAGTGAGACATTCTGCGGAACCACCTTGCGCGCGTCTTCGGTGTTGACCGTGTACGGCGGTGCAATTGCAACAAAAGAAAGTCCGCGCGCTACGAGCCTTCGAGTACAAATGGTATGCCCGCCCTCAACAAATGACGAGGTCAGGCCACCGTAAATTGCAGGAGCAACATTATCTGGATGGCCCTCAAAATGACAGGCAAAGTCGAGCGCACGCTCAGGATCCCAGCCACCATGAGACTCAGTCATTGCGGCTGCAATACCAGCAATTACACAGGTAGAACTTGAGCCAAGTCCACCAGAAAGCGGAATAGGCGAGTCGATAGTGATGTGCTTAGGAGTAGGCTCTTCGCCCAGCTTTTCGCAGGCTCGAACATAAGATGTCCATACAAGGTTGTCATCGTTTCTGAACTGCTCGGGACAGCCGTCAATAATGAGCGTAGGAGATTCCCTAAACGTAATTTTTGCGCGCAGGTTAAACGCAAGACCCAGCGTATCGTAGCCGACGCCAATGTTTGCAGAGGTAGCAGGTACAGATACGGTCAAGATGGTGTTGTCGAGCATGTAGAACCTGCTTTCTCAGAGTCTAACAAGCAAAAATACGCCCGCATGCTTCGGAAACGTACGAAGCAAGTTGTTCCTTCTCGCGAACGTCAGTATGAATGATAACGTTATCATTCAGCGATGAAAGCTGGATTGGCGGATTAGTGTCCGTGATTTCGGCGAGCGTATGCATGCATGCAAAGTCATCCAGGCCAGCGGTCGAGTGGCCTAGCGCGGCAAGCACGTCGGACGAGAACTTATACGGGCTAGCAGTAGACAGACAAACGCGCACGTTACCCGCCTGGCGAGAAACCCTGTCAAGCACGTGTTTTGCGACGGCTGTGTGAGGGTCAATCAGCACACGACAATTCTCCCAGGTAGAACGGATAGTCTCACGCGTCTGGTCATCGGTGGCAAAGCCAGCATCAAAGGTTTCGCAGATGGTGTCCATCACCTGAGCAGGAACCGTGTAGATACCCTTGGTTACCAGCTTGTTCATCAGATAGCTGACAAGCTCGGTGTCTTTGCCGGACGCAAGATAGAGGAGTCGTTCAAGGTTTGATGAAACCAGAATGTCCATCGACGGAGAGATAGTCTTTTCAAATGCACGCCTGCGATCATAGACGCCTGTTTCCAAGAAATCAGTCAGCACCTTATTGCTGTTAGAAGCCACAATGAGGCGCTCAACAGGAAGTCCCATCTCTTTTGCAAAGTAACCTGCGAGGACGTCGCCAAAGTTGCCGGTTGGCACGCAGAAAGTAACTTTTTGACCCTGAGTGATGGCACCCTTGGCAACAAGCTGGGCATATGCGTCAAAGTAGTAGGTTACCTGTGGGGCTAAACGACCAATATTGATGGAGTTTGCGCTGGAAAGTACTGTGTCCTTACCGGCCAACTCATGTGCCAATTCCTTGTTAGCAAAGATTGCTTTAGCTGCGTTTTGAGCGTCGTCGAAGTTTCCCTTAACTGCGCAAACAGCTACGTTAGAACCTTTTTGAGTCACCATCTGCAGGCGTTGAATATCAGAAACCTTGCCTTCAGGGTAAAAGACGGTGATGCCCATGCCAGGTACGTCTTTGAAGCCCTCAAGTGCAGCTTTACCAGTGTCTCCGGAGGTAGCGGTCACAATCATGATGTTCTTGCCGGCGGTGGCAGCCACGCCCGCAGCACCCTTAGCGTCGACAGCACCAGCTACGTCCGCGTCCTCGCGAGCAACACTCATCAGGCGGGGGAGCATCTGAAGCGCAACGTCTTTGAAAGCCGACGTTGGACCATGGAAGAGCTCAAGCAGCCAGTCTTCTCCGATAGCAGAAACAGGCGTGATAGCCTGGGTGTCCCACTGAGAGCCATACGCTCCCTCAATACAGCGAGTCAGCTCTTCAGCAGAGTAGTCGTCCAGCAGAGCAGAAAGCACATCGAAAGCAGTAGCTTTAAAGCCCTGAGAACAAACCTTTGCAAGATCGAGGGGTTTCTCGTCAATTGAATCTTGGATATAAAGGCC
The DNA here is from genome assembly GCF_000758945.1 of Lancefieldella parvula DNF00906. GTDB lineage: Bacteria > Actinomycetota > Coriobacteriia > Coriobacteriales > Atopobiaceae > Lancefieldella > Lancefieldella parvula_C. Next base: position 23,019 of record NZ_JRND01000014.1, on the reverse strand, counting down.
GCCGTCGGGAGCAATTCCCTGCAAAATGGCTTGTTTAGCCAAAACGGTATGGTCAGAGCTTCTTGTGCTGTGATATGCGACGGCCATGAAACCACCAATCTTTAGAACGTGTCGCGTGTTGTGCGCGTGCAAATTGCGCGTCTCGCGTGTTGCGTTTCTATTATTTTAACAGTGAGAAGTAAATGTCGCTTGTAACATAGAATTGTTCATAGCATTATGAAGACGAGAAAAACTGTCGATTAGATTCTGTCTAGGTTTTTGGTAGTTTTTGTCTATGAGATTGTTATCAGTGCAGTCACTTTTGCGTGTGGTTGTCCTTGCTCTGCAATTAGTCTTGCAGACAATCGGTTTTCTCGCAAAATGACTGCTAGATTTGGAGTTATATGCAAAACGTTGCCCTACTTGGATTTGGAACGGTTGGCGCTTCAGTTGCGCGCATTCTTGATGAGCGCGTTTCTGACGTTAACCTGACGTCCATCTTGGTTAGAGCTGGTAAAGAGCACGTTGACCCTCGGGCAACATCTGATTTTGATGCGCTCTTGTCTGACCCTGCGCTCGATACCGTTGTTGAGTGCATGGGTGGCCTCACGCCAGCCTATGAATACATCAAAGCTGCGCTGACTGCTAAGAAAAATGTAGTCACCTCAAATAAAGCCGTGGTATCTGCTCATTTTGAGGAGTTTATGACACTTGCCGCTGAAGCGGGTGTCAACCTCAAGATCGAAGCATGCGTGTGCGGTGGCATTCCTTGGATAGCAGGAATTCAGAAAGTTCGTCGTATTGACGAGATTTCTTCGTTCTGGGGAATCATGAATGGAACCACCAACTACATTGTCTATTCCATGCTCAAAGACGGAACGGACTTTGCTGAGGTTCTGAGCAAGGCTCAGGAGCTGGGTTACGCCGAGCGAGACCCGTCAAGCGATATCGACGGCATTGATGTTCGCTCTAAGACTATGATTTCTGCATCTATCGCCTTCGACGTAATCTGCACAGACCAGATTCCTATGTCTGGTATCAGAAACTTAACTAAGCGCGATCTTGCCATGTTTGGCAGTCACGATATGACAATCAAGCTCTTTGGTCGTGGTGTTTCTGACGGTTCATCGTATGCGGTAGCTGTTGAGCCAGTTGCGGTTTCGCTCTCAACCATAGAGGCTAACGTTCCAACTAACTTTAACGTTGCAACTGCCGTGGGAAATACCATTGGCGAGCTCAAGTTTTACGGTCAGGGTGCCGGTGGCGACCCAACGGCAAACGCCGTCGTGCAGGATATTATTGACTGTGCCGCGGCTCCTGCTGGGGGTCAGCAGACCTTCTCGGCAGGTCTTTCGTATAATCCTGAGCTGCTTGTTTCTGATTACGTGTTTAGGACGCAGGCGGATGTCCCGGGCGGTACGTTCTGGGAGCCAGGCGCTCAGTTGGTTAAAAATCTAAGTGCCGAGAAGGCCCGTGAGCTTCTTACCAGCGCACTTTCGCAAGACCCTACAACCTTTATGGCTGCACTTGAAAAGAGGAATTAGAAATGATCAAAATCGCAAAATTTGGCGGCTCAAGTGTTGCTTCTGCAGAGCAGTTCAAAAAAGTTAAAGCTATTGTTGAAGCTGACCCTGATAGACGCTTTATTGTTTCGTCTGCAGCGGGAAAGCGCCATTCGACTGATAACAAGATTACTGATCTTCTGCTGCTGGTAAATGCTCACATTGAGTATCACGTTGATTGCACGTCTTTACTTGCAGACATCGAGGCTCGCTTTGTGGAGATTGCTGATCAGCTAGGAGTTGCGTGGCCTGTTGCTGAGGAGTTTGAGAAGTTCGCTTCAAACATCAAGTCCTTCTCGCCAGAGTATGTAGTAAGTAGGGGCGAGTGGTTTACCTGCCAGATTCTTGCCGAGTACCTTGGCCTGCCTTTTGTTGATGCCGCCGACGTCATGCTGTTCCATCATGACGGCACCATTGATATGGAGCGCACCGCTTCTAGGCTTAAGGAAGTTGTTGCTCGCAGCGGCTCGTTTGTGCTGCCTGGTTTCTATGGCGCTACCGTTGACGGCGCAATTAAGCTGTTCCAGCGTGGTGGTGGCGATATTACCGGCGCTATTGTTGCTCGCTGCTTAGACGCAGATTTGTACGAGAACTGGACTGACGTTTCCGGCTTCCTGTCTGCTGATCCTCGCATTGTTCAGAATCCACGCGCTATTGGCCGTATTACCTTTGACGAGATGCGCGAGCTTTCTTACATGGGCGCTTCCGTTCTTCAGGAGGAGGCAATTTTCCCTGTTCGTGAGGCAAATATTCCAATCCAGATTAAGAACACCAACCGTCCAGAAGACACGGGCACGGTTATCCGCGAGACCGCAGAGGGTGATGTTAGCGAGCACCTTATCACCGGTATTGCAGGCAAGAAGGACTTCTTGGCTATTCACGTTAAGAAGGCTCACATGTCCAACGAGGTTGGCGTCATCAGCCGCGCACTCAATATTGTTGAGCGCTATGGCGTCTCTGTGGAGCACATTCCAACAGGCGTTGATTCGTTTGGTATTGTGGTAAATGCCTCCGACGTAAAGGATACGGTTTATTCCATCATCAGCGATATTCGTCGCGAGATTGAACCTGATGACATTACGATGGTAGACCGCTTAGCTCTTGTTTCTGTTGTTGGTCGTAATATGTCTAGGCGTTCCGGCACCTCTGGTAAGATCTTTGGCGCGCTGGGCAATGCGGGCGTCAACATTCGCATGATTACGCAGAGCTCGGAAGAGATTAGTATTATTGTGGGCGTCGATAATGCCGACTTTGATCGCACAATTGGCGTCATTTATAACGGATTTGTTCGTGACGAAATGGTTTCGAGGTAACTATGGCTTTTGATCCAAACGGTAAGGTTGTTGCAATTCTTGGTGCTACCGGCGTTGTTGGTGCCCAGATGATGCAGTGCCTTGAAGAGCGTAATTTTCCTATCAAGGAGCTGGTGCTTCTGGCATCCGCTCGAAGCGCTGGTAAAACTATCGAATTTGCTGGCCAGCAGATTGTAATTCGCGAAGCAACACCAGAGGCTTTTGAGGGTGTAGATATTGTCCTTGGCGCAGCTGGCGACGAGCAGGCAAAAGAGCTGCTCCCTAAAGCAGTCAAGCGTGGATGCGTCTGCGTTGACAACTCCCATGCATTTAGAATGGACCCAAACGTTCCGCTGGTAATCCCAGAGATTAACGCTGAGGATATCAAGAACCATAACGGCATCATTTCTAACCCAAACTGTGCAACCATTATTGGCTTGGTACCTCTGTATCCTTTACATAAGGCAGCAGGTGCAAAGCGTATTATTGCTTCTACCTATCAGGCTGCATCAGGCGCTGGTCTTCCTGGTCTCACCAGCCTGAAGAATCAGATGGCTGACGTTGTTGCAGGTAGGGAAGTAACCGAGACCGCTCCTTTTGCATACCAGCTGGCAGTTAACCTGATTCCACAGATTGGCGGCTTTGACGAGGTTGGCTACACTTCCGAGGAAATGAAGATGCAAAACGAGGGTCGCAAGATCATGCACCTTCCTGAGCTGCGCGTTAACTGTACCTGTGTCCGAGTTCCAACGATGCGCTCACACTCTGAGTCCATCACTGTTGAGTTTGAGCGTCCTTTGAGTCCAGATGAGGCTCGCGCTATTCTTGAGGATGCTCCAGGAATCAAGGTTGTAGACAACCCAGCAGAGCTTCAGTACCCAATGCCTCTTGATACTTCTGACCAGGACCTTATCTATGTTGGTCGTATTCGCGAGGATCTTTCCGCTGATAAAGATACTCATGCGCTGACATTCTTCTGTTGCGGAGACCAGATTAGGAAGGGTGCCGCAACAAACGCTGTCCAGATTGCAGAGTACCTGTTGTAATATCTGAGGTACAGCCTCGCTTGCATCATTTTCGTTGACCAAGTACCCGTTCGATTCTATTTCGTGGAATCGAACGGGTATTTTTGTGCGTCTGAGTGAAATTTTTCAGCGATAGAGTGCCATTCGGCGGCAAAGTGGTAAAAAATGCGTTTAGTTGGAGTATCCAAAAATGCTCGAATTTTATGCAAGCTCTCTACCAGCAATTTTACGTGGACAAAATTACGGAAATTATCACAAAATTTCTGAACTGGAAAAACGTAAGAGCCAAAACTCCGAAGTCCAAAAATTATCCCCAACTAAACGGGTTTTTTACCCAAAACAGTACCTCTAGTTAGACATATCAATTTCTTGATTAGTTTTCCTGCATATTGGCAAGTGTTTATGCAAAAATCGCCTATCTAGATAGTTAAAACTTTTATTCGAACAGGTATTCTACTTTTACAGTAGCCATACAGTTTGGGGGCAAAAAGGGTGCACTTGTAAAAAAATTAAATAAAAAAGGTAGACAGCAAGCCATCTACCTTGGGTTTTTGGTGCCTCCTGCGCGATTCGAACGCGCGACCTGCGGTTTAGAAGACCGACGCTCTATCCAGCTGAGCTAAGGAGACATATAGCGTCGTTCATTATAGCAATAAGGATTGCAAATACGTCGTGCCATCAAAGATTTTCTTATCAGAAGAATGACAAAGGAAAAGAAAAGTAGCTACACTAAAAGCAGCTACACTGATTACAGGCTTACGTGAATGGAGACACTATGTCTTACGATTTTGAATCACGCGTTGATCGCGCTGGTACTGGTTCTAGAAAATGGAACGTCATGTATGACGTTAATCCTGATGTAGCTCCTGGTATTCCACCTTTTTCTGTTGCTGATATGGAGTATCACACGGCCCCAGAGATTGTTGAGGGCCTCAAGGAATACATCAATGACGCAATCCTTGGCTATTCCGTGCCAACCAATCAGATGAAGCAAGCTGTGTGCAAGTGGATGAAGACCCGCCACAACTGGGATGTAAAACCAGAGTGGCTGCTCAACTCTTCAGGTGTGGTGCCTGCGCTCTTTGCATCTGTTGCCGAGTTCACCCAGCAAGACGAGGGTGTCATCCTGTTTACCCCTGTCTACCATCCGTTCTACATGGCAGTTGAGGAGAATAACCGTGCGCTGGTAGAGTGCCCGCTTGTCCTGTCAGAGGGTCCTCACTACGACATTGACTTTGACCTGCTTGAGAAACTTGCTGCCGAGCCAAAGAACACCATGGTCATCCTGTGTTCACCCCACAATCCAAGCGGTCGCGTGTGGACCAAAGAAGAGCTCACGCGCATCGCAGAGATTGCGGTTAAGCACAACCTCATCGTGGTCGCTGACGAAATCCACCACGACCTCATCATGCCAGGCTCTACGCATACTGTCTTTGAAACAATTTCTGATGAAGTCGCAGCGCGTACCATTACCTGCACTTCTGCTTCAAAGAGTTTCAACCTGGCTGGCACGCAGTTCAGCAACATCATCGTGAGCAATCCAGAACTGCGCAGCCGCCTCGAGATGCGCCTGCAGACCCGAGAGACCACCTCATGCAATCCAATCAGCTTCAAGGCCTGTGAGCTGGCTTATAGCAAGGGTGGGGCATGGCTGGACGCATGCATCAAGGCTGTTGACGATAACCAGAAATTGGTCCTGGACTTCTTCGCCGCCAAGCACCCTCGGGTGAAGCTTGCACCAATCACGGGAACCTACCTCCAGTGGCTCGACTTCAGGGACCTTGGCCTTACTCCAGAAGAGCTCGACCACCTGTTGCAGTTTGAGGCCCAGATTTTCTTCACCGACGGAGTCTTCTTTGGCGAGGCAGCCCAGGGCTTCAAGCGTTGGAATTTGGCAGCCCCTCGTGTCGAGATTGAAGAAGCGCTGGATCGCCTGGATGCAGCACTTACGGCTCACGGTTTCTAGACACAGTCTGCGGCTTTAAGCGAATTGATTGCGGTTTCTTGACACCGCACCACTGCCATACCGCCATATACCTGCGCGTTTAGCGCATGAAATCACCTGCGGAGAAGCTCGTTCTTCTCCGCATTTTGTTTGGCGAGAAACCCGTTGCACCGGCAGATTTCTAAGAAAATCAAAAAAGAGTTCGAAAAATCTGCGTTTCTCGCTTGCATCTTTTTCTGATTCTGTAATAATGATTTAGCTGCGTTTCATGAGGTGGCCAAATGGTGGGAGTAGCTCAGTTGGCAGAGCGACGGACTGTGGCTCCGTAGGTCGAGGGTTCGAGCCCCTTTTCCCACCCCATTCGAAACGTTAATTGGATCGTTAGCTCAGCTGGTAGAGCAGGGGACTCTTAATCCCAAGGTCCAGGGTTCGAACCCCTGACGATCCACCATTTAAATTTCAAACCCCGGCTTGCGTCGGGGTTTTTATTTTTTGTGAGTCGCTAGATTCTAATTGTTTGTTGAGAGTGATTGCGTCATACTGAAGTCTCCATGATTTTATTGTAGTTCGGAGGACTCGCCGTGATTTACACAATGACGCTTAATCCCGCGCTTGACTATGTCATGCATCCAAACACATTGGACATGGGCTTTACCAACCGCTCCTCCTCAGAAGAGTTGCACTGCGGTGGTAATGGTATTAACGTCTCCACTCTCTTAAATGAGCTTGATAAAGTCACCGTTGCCATGGGTATTGTTGGTGGCTTTACTGGTGAATACCTGCTCAGTGACCTGCAGCGTCAGGGAATTCCAAGTAACTTTGTCAAGCTGGATTCTGGCTTTACTCGCATCAATGTCAAGCTCAACGGCATTGTTATGACCATGGTCAACGGCAATGGTCCACGCATTCCAGAGAAAAAGGTTGATGAGCTGCTGGAGCGCATGGATGTTGTTGGCGCAGGTGACACCCTGGTTCTTACGGGATCTATTCCAAGCTCACTTCCAGAGGATATCTATACTCGTCTTATGGCTCAGCTTGCAGGTCGCGGTATTCAGTTTGTTGTTGACGCTCCTGGTCAGCTGCTTATGGAGGCCATTAAGGCTCAGCCATTCCTGATCAAGCCTAACAACCACGAGGTTGGCCGTATCTTTGATGCCAATCCAGAGACCCCAGAAGAGTGCATTCCATTTGCAAAGAAACTCCAGGATGGCGGTGCTCGCAACGTTATCGTTTCTTGTGGTGGCGCAGGCTCTCTGCTTCTGGACGAGTACGGAACCGAGCACATTGTTCCAACCGCTAAGATTCGCCTGGTTAACGCAACTGGCGCTGGTGACTCCATGGTCGCAGGCTTCCTTGCAAAGACTACTGCTGGCTACGATTACGACACCGCGCTTATTTACGCTTCAGCTTGTGGTACTGCAACTGCAGCAAGTCGAGGAATCGCAAAGCGCGCAACCATTGATCGCGTTGTCACCGCTCTTTACAAGAAGATGGGCCGAGAAATGCCTGCTTCTATCGCAGAAGAGATTCAGCTTGCTCGCCAGAAAGAGGAGAGCCGCGAGGCTAAGTCTTCTTGGCTTGCAGATTCTGAGTAGTAATCGCAGCTAGAATGCATAGTTCTTTTGGCGAGAAACTCTCAGATGGTGCACTCTTACCGCGTGGAGTAAACAGAGTGTCTTTACTATCATGAACGTACAAACACTTGGCAAGAAGGATTTTCTCGCCAAGTGTTTTTTATTGAAATTTATTTAAAGATACTCACAACGTAACAGGTCAAAAAAATGTTACTCTGTACAAAGATAGGTTTGACTCTGCGACTGTTGTCCTTTTGGGCAGTCATGCAGAACTATACGCACCGCTAAGCGGACAATGATAGGAGCAAGTATGTTTGAGGGAGTCAATGCGTCAAACGGAATCGGAATCGGTACTGCTCAGGTTGCCGTAGATCCAGACCTCACTTTTACTCCGCACACTGTTAAAGACACAGCTGCAGAGAAGGCTCGCTATGCAGAGGCTGTAACTAAGTTCATCGCACAGACAAATGCGCAGATTGAGCGCATGACCAAGACGGTGGGCGAGGAAGCTGCTGCAATTATGGGTGCTCACATTGAGTTTGCTGAGGATGAGGGCATCAAAGAGGCTGTTAACGGTGCAATTGACGGTGGCACCTGCGTTGAGCAGGCTGTAAGTGACGCATACGACATGTACTACAACATGTTCCTGGGCATGGAGGATGAGCTCTTCCGTGAGCGCGCTGCAGACGTTGCTGACGTAAAGACCGGTCTTCTCGCTGACCTTCTTGGTAAAGAGGTTGTTGATCTCTCCACACTTCCAGAGAACTCCGTCATTGTCTGCCATGAGCTGACTCCTTCAATGACCGCAGACATCGATAAGGACCACGTAGCAGGTATTGTTACCGAGACTGGTGGTCGTACTTCTCACTCCGCAATCATTGCTCGTGCTCTTGAGATTCCTGCAGTTCTTTCTGTCCCAAACATCACTTCTGAGGTTGCAACTGGCAACGCTATTGTTGTTGATGGCACCAACGGCAAGGTTGTTGTCAATCCTTCTGAGGCTGAGCTTGCCGAGTACAAGGCTCAGGCTGAGGCTTATGCTGCAGAAAAGGCCGCTCTTGAGGCTTATCGCGGCAAGGAAACCGTAACTGCTGACGGTATTAAGGTTCTGCTTGTTGCTAACATCGGCAACCCAGATGACGCCAACGGCGCAGTTGACGCTGACGCTGAGGGCATTGGTCTGTTCCGCTCCGAGTTCCTGTTCATGGACGCAAAGGAGCTTCCAAGCGAGGAAGAGCAGTTTGCTGCTTACCAGAAGGTTGCTCTTCGCATGAAGGATAAGCCTGTCATCATCCGCACTCTTGATGTTGGTGGCGATAAGGAGATTCCTTACCTCAACATGAAGGCTGAGGAGAACCCATTCATGGGCTTCCGCGCTATCCGTTACTGCCTCAACAATGCTGAACAGTACAAGGTTCAGCTCCGCGCTCTTCTCCGCGCATCCGCATTTGGCGACATCAAGATTATGCTTCCTCTTGTTACCACTGTTGACGAGGTCCGCGAGGCAAAGGCTCTTATTGAGGAGTGCAAGCGTGAGCTTGACGCTGAGGGCGTAGCTTACAATAAGGACATTGAGGTCGGCACCATGATCGAGACCCCATCTGCATCTCTGATTGCAGATAAGCTGGCTCGTGAGTGCGACTTCTTCTCCATTGGTACCAACGACCTTATCGGTTACACCATGTGCGCTGACCGCGGCAATGATCGCGTTGCCTACCTCTACGAGGTTTACCAGCCATCCGTTCTCCGTTCCCTCAAGTTCCTCATTGGCGAGGGCAACAAGGAGAAGATTATGGTTGGTATGTGCGGCGAGGCAGCTGCAGATCCACTGCTCATCCCAGTCCTTCTTTCCTTTGGTCTGGACGAGTTCTCCGTCTCTGCACCATCTGTCCTGCGTACCCGCAAGACCATTGCTGCTTGGACAAAGGCTGAGGCAGATGAGCTCACTGCTCGCGTTATGGAGCTTGATACCGCAGCTGAGGTTAAGGCTCTGCTTGAGCGTGAAGCTCGCTAAGTTCTAGTCGTAAAGTCTTAGCTTACACGATACAAATTCAGGGGCATCTGCGCTGGCAGGTGCCCCTGTTTCTTTAATGCTAAACCTTTTGGCGAGAAGACCGGTCTTCTCGCAATGCGCAACCGGCAAAGCCCGAGCCTCGAAACGCGACCTACGGCGCAGGAGTCGCTCTGTGCGCTAGGGAACAATCACGGAAAGTGCAGCGGGAATAACCTCAATGACAAACTGTTCTGCAAAGGGGAGTTCCTCGCCATCAACCTGAACGGGGACAGGCTCGTGGAAGGTCACTACTGCATGTTTAAGGTGACGCTCCTCAATGATGCGGGAGTTGATGTGTTTACCGGCTCTAGCCAGGCCAAACAGAGCTAGCAGGTGAGGAATGATAGGCACTTTAGTGTTGTAGCAGACGGTAAGAAGGCCATCGTCAGGCTGCGCATGCGGGCAGACCTTAAAGCCGCCACCATACGTAGGGCCAATCTGGAAGGCCATGATAAGCGCTTGAAGATCAATATCCTTCTCGCCATCAAACGAGACGGTGCAAGGGTAACCCTTGCTACCTGCAGCCATAAACTTGAGACCCGAGGTTAAGAAGAGCGCCTCGCCCTCGGTAGAAGAGTTGTTCGCGCGGCGTTTTGTGGTGTCGGCTGCAATTGCTGCATCAAGTCCAAACGACATGGTCTCCATGAAGTAGACGTCGTTGATGCGACCAATTTCTAGCTGCTTAACCTTGCCGCGAACAAGCTGAGCAAATGCGCCTTCGGGGTCGTTAATTTTCATGCCCAGAGTGCGTGCATAGTCGTTTCCCGAGCCCATAGGGATAATGCCAAGCGCTGGACGCACCTCTGGCGATAAGGTCATGAGGCCGTTGACCACCTCGTGGATGACGCCATCTCCGCCAAGTGCGACAACCGTGTCAAAATCTGCGGCTTCTGCGGCCATGATACGAGCGTCTCCCATAGCTGTGGTGAGCTTGAGTTCGTATCCATCCGTTGCTGCTGAATAGCTGGTAAGGAAATGACGGGCAAACTCTGCACCAGCTGCGCCTTTACCGCTATGAGCAGCCGGATTAGCAATGATAAGCGTGCGTCCAAGAGGGGATTGAGACATTTTGCACCATTTCTACAAGCGCTGCTGTTGAGCGCGCTGTTACTAAATAGTCTTGTCACCACATATCAAAATAAAATAGTGGAGAAAACAGTTCAACAACGTTTCAAGTTTAAACGGCTTTGTCTGTCTGTGCTAGGATAAACCATACAGAAATCGGTAGAAAAGGATAGCGCGTGAGCGAGTCTTCAACACAAACTAATAATGCGCAGGACACAAGTGTAGTTTCTGCAAATACTAATAGTGCAAGTGCAAGTCTTGTTGCTGTTTCTGCTCGAGATGCATGGTATCCAACACATCAGCGTGACCAGTTCATTTTGCGTCAGCTGGTAAGTAAAGACTTCAAGCTCAAATATCGCCGTTCCATTTTGGGCGTTGTGTGGTCAGTTTTGAACCCACTTTTGATGATGACCGTTATGGCAGTTGTCTTTTCTACTTTTTTAGGCAACCGCGCCGAGGATGTTGTGAACTATCCTTTGTATCTTATTCTGGGTAACACAGCGTTTCAGCTGATGAACGATGCAACCACTATGGGAATGCGCTCAATTATTGATGCATCTAGCTTGCTTAAGAAGGTTCGCATCAATCGTGTTGTTTTCCCTGTTCAGAAAGTGCTTTTTGCGGTTGTAAACTATCTTTTCTCGCTCATTGCTGTTGGCATTGTTATGCTTGTCTTCCGCATTCCGCTGACAATTTATTCATTGCTCACACCTGTTGCTTTGCTGCTTCTGGCTTGTTTTTGCATCGGTCTTGCAATGCTTCTCTCGGCCCTTGCAGTCTTTTTTAGAGACGTTATTCACCTGTGGAGCGTTGTAACCACTGCCTGGATGTATGGTACACCGCTCTTTTACTCCGTTAATATCATGTCGCCTTGGATGCTTCAGATTGAGCGTTTTAATCCAATGTTCCACTTTGTAACATTTATTAGAGACTGCCTTCTTTTCCAGAAGTTTCCTGCAACAAGCACCATTTTAGGCTGCCTTGTTTCTGCAGTTCTTGCCCTCGTAATTGGCTATATCGTCTTCCATAAACTAGAGAAGAAATTTATTCTGCACATTTAACCGCAGATTATCTTTTTGAAATAACCTTATAGCAGAACGTTTCTGGATGACTACGAGTTTGTGTGAAGCCAAACATAACGCCTTTTGAGTTGAATGAATGGCTTTCCACCACTGCAACGCAGTTAAAATCTCCAAGCTCTAAATGTTGCTGGTCATCTTCAGTTGCCAGCTCAACACTGATGGTTCTTTTGCTCTTTAGAATTTTCATATGAAGCGTGTTTTCTAGGTATGCATAAATAGACGTTGATGCATCAGCAATGGTTAGATTTCCAACGGCAGATGCTAAAAGGTAGTCGTTGTCTATCTGGCGAGAAGATCCGTCGAGTTTACGGATTCGAACAATGTGGATAAGTTCTTCTCCTGCTTTAAAACCAGTTTGATGAGAAATACTGTCTGTGCAAGGAACGTGCTCAAAGACAATGACATTTGTTTCAGGTACAAGATTGTTTCTGTGGGCATATTCTTGAAAGGACTCAAGTCCTTCTAATGAGCCAATAACCTCACTTGGTTTTTTCTGCCAAATAACGCGTACGCCTCTACCGTGAATAGGCTGAAGAAAAGCTTCATCGGACAGAAGTGTGAGCGCACGTCGAACGGTGTTTCTGGAGCAGGAATATATCTTAGTAAGCTCCATCTCGGTTGGTAAATAGGACTCATACGCATATGTCCCGTCTAAGATCTTATTTTTTAAATCATGATAAATCGTATTAAACCGTGCGCTTGGCATATTATTTTCCTTAACGTGCTGTTGAAGGTTGGAGTTGCATGTTAAAATTGCTCTTGATTAGATAGTAGCTTTATAAAAATGAAAGTTACATAAAATGATTCCATTCATACCATTTACCGATAATTTCATACCGCTCAGAAGTAAGTTGTTTAAACAACTCGCTAGTACTAATATACTATTACTTTGTAGACGTAAGCAAAATTGTTTTGAACGTGTGTCAAAGCATGGCTTATGAAAATCATGAGAAGAGATGCAACCTAGCAAAGGGTTAGGAGCACTCTCTAAGGAGGAGTCTTATGTCCGGTATCAATCGTAGGCAGTTTGTCACCTTAAGTGCATCAGCTCTTTGCTCACTGGGTCTTGTTGCTTGTGGAGGAAATAACGACAAAAAGCAGGGAGGGTCTGATTCTGCAAACGGTTCAGTTTATTTCCTGAACTACAAGCCTGAGGCTGATCAGCAGTGGAAAGATCTTGCAGCTAAGTATACTGAGGAAACAAAGGTTCCTGTAAAGGTAGTAACTGCTGCTTCTGATACCTATGCACAGACATTCCAGTCTGAGATTAACAAGGACGCTTCTGTAGCTCCAACACTGTTCCAGACAAATGGTCCTTCTGGTCTTATTGGTGTAAAGGATTACTGTATTGACCTAAAGGGTGCCAAGATTCTGGATGAGCTCACCAATGACGCTCTTAAACTTCAGGAGGATGGCGTTGTCTACGGTGTTGACTATGTAGAGGAAGACTACGGCATTATCTACAACAAGAAGCTGCTTGAGAAGGCTGGCTATAAGGGAGACGACATCAAGGACTTTGCCTCACTGAAGAAGGTCGTTGAGGATATTCAGGCTCGCAAAGCAGAGCTTGGCGTAAAGGGCGCATTTACCAGTGCTGGCCTTGATTCCAGTTCTGACTGGCGTTTTACCACACACCTTGCAAATCTTCCTCTGTACTATGAGTTCAAGGATACTGGTAATCCTGAGGCTAAAGAAATTAAGGGAACGTATCTCCCTAACTACAAGCAGATTTTTGATCTCTATATCAACAATGCCACATGCAGCCCAACAGAGCTTTCTGGCAAGACTGGTGATGACGCTGTGGCAGAGTTTGTTAACGGCGACGCAGTCTTCTACCAGAACGGTACCTGGGCATACAATGACATCAAGAAGCTTGGTGACGATGCTCTTGGTATGATTCCAATTTATATTGGTGTTAAGGGTGAAGAGAAGCAGGGTATGTGCTCCGGCGGCGAGAACTATTGGTGCGTAAGCTCCAAGGCAGACGACGCTTCCCAGAAGGCAACGCTTGACTTTATCTATTGGTGCGTAACTTCTGATACAGCTACCACTGCAATTGCTGAGGAGATGGGCTTCACCATTCCATTCAAGAACGCAAAGGCAACTAAGAATGCTCTTGCAAACATTGCAGCTGAGTATGCAAAGAAGGGTAATGAGTCTGTTGCTTGGGACTTCATTTACATTCCTTCTCAGGAGTGGAAGAACAATCTCTCCAGTGCACTTAAGGGCTATGCAGCAGGAACAGAGGACTGGGATGCTGTTAAGTCTGCATTTGTTGACGGTTGGAAGACTGAAAAAGAGGCTAACGCATAGTAGTCCTTCTAGTAATGCTTTGATTGGTGAGAGACGAGAAGAGAGATCTCTCTTCTCGTCTCTTGTTATTGGAGGGTATCTCTATGGCTAAGATGTTGAAGCGGTGGTGGCCATTATTTGTTCTGCCTACTGCGCTATCTTTTTTGTTTGGCTTTATGATTCCGTTTGTGCAGGGATTTTATCTTTCGTTTTGTAAATTTATTACCATTAGCGATGCTAAACCAGTTGGTCTAGATAACTATGTAGCAGCGTTTTCTGACCCACAGTTTGCTAATGCTTTTTGGTATACCGCATTATTTGCATTAGTCTCAACAGTTCTTATTAATGTATTAGCGCTCGCAATTGCGCTTGCCTTAACTAGAAAAGACCTTAAGGGTACCAATTCATTTAGAACTGTCTTTTTTATGCCTAATCTTATTGGCGGCATTGTTCTGGGATACATCTGGAATATTTTGATTAACTGCGCGCTTTCTATTGTGGGCGAGCAGCTTCTTGCGCTTAATAGCACTGCTGGATTCTGGGGAATGATTCTTCTTACTCTTTGGCAGCAAGTTGGTTACATGATGATCATTTATATTGCTGGCCTGCAGTCTATCCCAAGTGATTATCTTGAAGCAGCGAGAGTTGATGGAGCAAATGCTTGGCAGACACTTTGGAAGGTAAAAATTCCAAACCTTATGTCTACCATTACTATTTGTCTTTTCTTGACGGTAACAAATGGCTTTAAATTATTTGATCAGAACTTAGCACTTACTGCAGGTGAGCCTAAGCACGCAACCGAAATGCTTGCTCTTAATATCTACAATACCTTCTACGCTCGACAGGGAGCAAAGTGGATGGGTATCGGCCAGGCTAAAGCTGTTATTTTCTGCATTCTAGTTATTTGTATTGTCATGATTCAGCTGAGAGCCACCAGGTCGAGGGAGGTGCAGCAATAATGAAGCGCGATAAAATCATTAATAAAATTCTTGCTGTATTCTTTACCATTCTTTCTCTTGCATGGATTTATCCAATGGTTATGATCTTGATGAATTCATTCAAAGAAGAAACAACTATTACTACATCCACGGCGTTTGATTTTGTTACATCAGAGAACTCTGCAGGCTTTGCTAACTACATTGCCGCTTTAGAAAAGCAAGGTTTCTTAGCAGCCTTTGGATATTCTCTAGTAATTACCATCACATCTGTAGCACTGATCTTGGTTTGCTGCTCAATGTGTGCATGGTTTATTGTTCGTGTAAAAAATCGCATTAGCAACATTTTGTACTACCTGTTTGTCTTCTCGATGGTAGTGCCTTTCCAGATGCTTATGTTCACGCTGTCCAATATGGCAAACACGCTTGGATTTAATACTCCTTTCAATATTTGCTTCATTTACTTGGGCTTTGGCGCTGGATTAGCAGTATTCATGTTTGCTGGATTTGTTAAGACCATTCCTCTTGAGATTGAGGAAGCTGCAACTATTGATGGTTGCAACCCACTTCAGACATTCTTCCATGTTGTTTTACCTATTATGAAGCCAACGTATATTTCTGTTGGTATTCTCGAAACCATGTGGGTCTGGAATGACTATTTGCTTCCATACCTCGTACTGGATAGAACCAAATACCAAACTATCCCAATTCTGATTCAGTACTTTAGAGGTGGATATGGACGCGTAGAGATGGGTCCAATGTTTGCCTGCATCATGATGGTTATTGTCCCAATTGTCATTATGTATTTGCTGTGCCAGCGCTACATCATCAATGGTGTCATTTCTGGCGCGGTAAAAGGCTAAATCTCAATGTATTGCAGCAAGCTATAGGCATTTCTGAAAGGTTTTTATCATGGCAGAAATCGTTTTAAAGAATATAAAAAAGATTTACCCAAATGAGAAGAAGAGCAAGTCTCTCTTTGGTAAGAAAACTGAGCAGAAAAAGAGCAACCTTGAGGTGACTGAAGAGGGTGTTGTCGCTGTTCAAGACTTCAATCTCACTATCAAGGAGCACGAGTTTGTGGTGCTTGTTGGTCCTTCGGGCTGCGGCAAATCTACTACGCTTCGCATGATTGCAGGCCTAGAAGATATTTCTGCTGGCGAGCTTTATATTGATGGAAAGCTTGTCAATGATGTTGCACCAAAAGATCGAGACATCGCAATGGTCTTCCAAAGCTATGCGCTGTATCCAAATATGACCGTTTATGACAACATGGCGTTCACCCTTAAGCTTAAGAAGGTTGACCCACAAGTAATTGATCAAAAAGTCCGTGCAGCTGCAGAAACATTAGGCATCACGGCATATCTTGATCGTAAGCCAAAGGCACTTTCCGGTGGTCAGCGTCAGCGTGTTGCAATTGGTCGTGCAATTGTTCGTGATCCAAAAGTCTTCTTGATGGATGAGCCACTTTCAAACCTTGACGCAAAGCTAAGAAACCAGATGCGTACAGAGATTATTAAGCTTCGTCAGAAGGTTGATGGAACCTTTGTCTATGTTACACATGACCAAACAGAGGCAATGACCTTGGGCGATCGCATTGTCATTATGAAGGATGGCTTTGTTCAGCAAATTGGAACACCACAAGAAGTGTTTAATAGACCGGCTAATCTCTTTGTTGCTGGTTTCATTGGCATGCCTCAAATGAATTTCTTTAACGCACATCTTATTCGCGTGGACAATGAGTTCCATGTGGAGACAGATAACATGTCATTTGAAATTTCTCCTGAGATGGCTAATCTGTTAGCGCAGTCTTGGGTTGCTGCACCAGCAACAGATGTCATTGTCGGCATTAGACCCGAGCAAATTTATTTGACTGAGCCAAATGGAATTGGCGCTTTTAAGGGCAATCTTGAGGTAAGCGAGCTTATGGGCTCTACTGTGCATCTTCATGTTCATACTGATGACGGCAACTTTGTTCTTATCGTTCCAGCAACTGAGTTTGCTAAACGAAACCTCAAAATTGGAGATGAAGTGTGGTTTAAATTTGAAGACAATGCTGTTCATCTCTTTGATAAGAATACACAGGATAATCTAGTTAAGTATTAAAGCTTTGTACTGGCTTATCTTGAAAAGATAAGCCAGTACTCTTTTTGTGAAAGAGGCAACTATGGGACGAGCAAGCGGAGTACTTATGGCCGTTTCTTCTCTTCCAAATTCATATGGGATTGGCACGTTTGGCAAAGAAGCCTACGATTTTATTGATTTTCTCGTCAGGACAAAACAAAGGTATTGGCAGGTTTTGCCTCTTACTACCACAAGTTATGGTGACTCTCCTTATCAGTCTTTTTCTGCTGCAGCGGGAAGTCCTTACTATATAGATTTAAAAAATCTTGAGAAACTTGGCTATTTAAAGTCAGATGACTTTGAAGATATTTCTTTTGGAACTAGCAATACTTGTGTTGATTATGGTGCACTTTTTGTAAATCATCGTCGTTTACTTAATCGTGCCTTTGATAGGTTTATGCAAGATGTTCCTGCTGATTTTGAGAAGTTCTGTCATGATCATGCAGAATGGCTTGATCCATATGCGGAGTTCATGTCTCTAAAGGAAGAGTTTGGACATAAAGCCTACTGGGAGTGGCCAGAACTTTATCAGCACAGAAACGAGACTACTGCAAAAGAAATTAAGAAACTGCAAAAGTCAGTTTTGTATCACAAGATGACTCAGTATTTCTTCTTTACTCAATGGGCAAAGGTTAAGACTTATGCCAATAAAAGGGGAGTACTTATAATTGGTGATCTTCCCATTTATGTCTCGCGCGATTCTGTTGAGATGTGGGCACAGCCAGAACTGTTTAAAACGGATGAAACAGGACGACCTATTACGGTTGCGGGCACTCCTGCTGATCAATTTTCTTCCACCGGTCAATATTGGGGAAATCCCATTTATAACTGGGAGTATATGAAGAAATCGCACTATTCATGGTGGGTTTGGCGTGTACAGACAAATCTTGAGATGTTTGATGTGCTTAGAATTGATCATTTTAGAGGTTTTGAAGCCTATTGGGAGATTCCTTACGGAGCTGCAAATGCTACAGAAGGCAAATGGACTAAAGGGCCAGATTTGGAGCTGTTTAAGGAACTGGAAAAGCAGCTGGGTAAGCTTCCAATCATTGCGGAAGACCTTGGCTTAATTACACCAGAGCTTATCGCCATGCGAGACAAAACTGGTTTCCCAGGAATGAAAATCTTGCAGTACGGATTTGATGGAAAGCATGATTCAAGAGATCTTCCTCACAATTACACTGCAAATTCCATTGCTTATGTGGGAACGCATGATAATCCAACTGCTCGTGGTTGGTATGAAACTCAGGCTACTGATAGAGAGCGTGAACAGGCAGATATTTACCTTCATCGCTCAAAAGATGAGCCAATTGGTGAGGCGCTTTCACGTGGAATTGCAGCTTCTGTGAGTGACACTTGTATTCACACCATGCAAGATCTTCTCGGCTTAGATGATTCTGCACGTATGAATGTTCCAGCCACTGTTGGAGGTAACTGGTGTTGGCGTATGAAGCAAGGAGCCATTACGCGTCACATAGAAGATTTTTTAAGAACTATTACTGAGATGTACTTCAGAGTGTACAAAGAGGAGAAGTAATGAACTTAGACACTTTGTCTCTTCAACAATTTAACCAACCTCTGTCTGAAATTACTGACAGGCAGGTTTTTGAATTACTGCTTCAAGTGGTTAAGAGTAAGTCAGAAGCTCTTCCGTTAAATAATGGTAAGAAGAGGCTCTATTACATCTCCGCTGAGTTTCTTATTGGCAAGCTGCTTTCAAATAACCTCATCAATCTGGGAATTTATAACGAGGTAAAAGCGCAGCTTTCTAAAGCAGGCCATTCGCTCGAAGACATCGAAGAGCTTGAAGTTGAGCCTTCACTTGGTAACGGTGGTCTTGGTCGATTGGCGGCATGCTTTATCGACTCCATGTCAACACTTGGTCTGCCAGGCGATGGTGTAGGCCTTAAGTATCATTTTGGACTCTTTCATCAGCAGTTTTTAGATAGACAGCAAACTGCCGTTCCAGATGCTTGGCTTGCTGATAATAGGTGGCTTGAAGACGAGAAGACATCATTTACCGTGGAATTTAGAGATTTCTCGGTGACATCTGAGCTCTATTCCATTGATGTTTTGGGATATGGCCGAACAAAGAAAAACAGACTTCGTTTGTTTGACCTGCAAAGTATTGATGAATCACTAGTTTCTGATGACGCTATTGATTTTGATAAGACTGCTTTAAAAAAGAATCTAACGCTCTTTTTGTATCCCGACGATTCGGACGAAGATGGTCAGCTTCTTCGTGTGTATCAGCAATATTTTATGGTTTCAAATGCTGCACAGTTGATTGTTAAAGAGGCGGTTGAGCGCGGCAGTAATGTTCATGACCTCGCTGACTATGTTGTGATTCAGATTAACGATACGCACCCCACAATGGTAATTCCAGAGCTTATTCGTATCTTGACTGAGAAATACGATATCTCGTTTGAAGAGTCTGTAGCCATTGTTTCTTCACTTGTCGCATATACAAATCATACAATTTTGGCAGAAGCTCTTGAAAAGTGGCCTCTTAAATTTATCGAGGAAGTATCTCCAAAGATTGCTTCAATTATCAAAAAACTTGACGAGCGTATCCGCAGTACCGTCGCTGATCCAAGTGTACAAGTCATCATTGATAAGAAAGTTCACATGGCTAACCTTGCCATTCATTACGGCTTTAGCATCAATGGCGTTGCAGCGCTTCATACTAAGATTTTGGAAGAGACAGAGCTCAAGTCATTCTTTGATTTGTACCCAGAGAAATTCTCTAACAAAACT
Source organism: Lancefieldella parvula DNF00906 (assembly GCF_000758945.1). Classification (GTDB taxonomy): domain Bacteria; phylum Actinomycetota; class Coriobacteriia; order Coriobacteriales; family Atopobiaceae; genus Lancefieldella; species Lancefieldella parvula_C. Next base: position 3,334 of record NZ_JRND01000014.1, on the reverse strand, counting down.
AATGGAATCACTTTCCGTCGCTGGCTCATGGGTTGTAATCCCGAGCTTGCCGAGTATCTTGATGCGTTGATAGGAGATAGCTGGAGAACAACTGGTAATCTCGAGGGACTTTTAGAGTATCAGAATAACGATGAAGTTCTTAATAGGCTGCAAGAGATAAAGCATATAGCCAAAGATAGAATGAGCAAGTTTTTGCTGGACAATCAAGATACAAAAGTTAATGCCGACTCCATTATTGATGTCCAGGTGAAGCGTTTCCACGAATATAAGCGTCAGCAAATGCTATTGCTTTATTTGATTTGGAAATATTTTGATATTAAGTCTGGACACCTTCCAAAGCATCCTATTACTGTCATTTTTGGTGGTAAGGCTGCACCAGCATACGTGGCTGCTCAAGATATCATTCATGCAATTCTTGTTCTCTCATCTTTGATTGCAAACGATGCAGATGTTTCACCATATCTTCAGGTGATAATGATCGAGAATTACAACGTTACCGCCGCTGAGCACGTTATTCCAGCAGCAGATATCTCTGAGCAGATTTCACTGGCTTCCAAGGAGGCTTCTGGAACTTCCAACATGAAGTTCATGCTTAACGGCGCTGTTACCGTTTGCACAGTTGATGGTGCAAATGTAGAAATTGCCGACTTGGTAGGCAAGGAGAATATCTACGCGTTTGGTGCTTCAAGTGATGAGGTTGTAAGCCTTTATGAGCACAAAGGTTACAAAGCAAAAGAGTTTTATAAGAAACCCCAGATTAAACCACTCGTTGATTTCTTAATTAGCCCAGAGTTTATTTCTCTTGGAAATGAGGAGCGCCTAGAGCGTCTCCACAAAAACTTGTGCTCAAAAGACTGGTTTATGACGCTGCTTGATTTGGAAGCATACATTTCAACAAAAGAGCACGTGTTCGATGATTATGAGGATAGGAGAGCGTGGCTCCAGAAGTCTCTTGTAAATATTGCTATGGCAGGAACGTTCTCATCGGATAGGACTATTGCTGAATATAACAATGAGATTTGGCACCTTACTCCTGACAAGTAATGTAAGCAGTACAGACAAGTAAACCACTGCTTAAGCCTAAGCCAGCGGTCTAATGCAGTCTTAACGAGTAATCTAAGCGAGCGGCCTAGACAAGTAGTCTAGGCCGTTTGAATGTGTCCCTTTAGCGGTTTAATGTACGAAAATGATAATTGATATGTCCTCATCTGCACGAGAATGTATGAAATGAGCTATGGTATATGCATAAATATTCACCCTTCACGTTGAAAGAAGGATGTATGAACGGTACTTCTGTTAGAAGCGTAAGAAGCGCTTGGTTTTCTCGCTTTACGGTTTTAGCAATTTGCATGCTTTTTGTGGGCGCAATTCTGGCGTTTGCCCTTCCACGCACGGCATTTGCTGCTGATCCAACAGTTTATTCTGAAGATGTGGATGGTGCTCCGCTGGACGGAACACATACCTCGGCAAATCCATTCCCAGATTTTATCTCTGATGCCGAGATTCAGGCAGAGATTAATGCTCAGGCTGCCAAGCCGCGAGAGGACCGTACAGGTGTTATCGCGCGTTATTACTGGGTAAAGCCTGATGGCACTGCGCTCAAGCTGGACATGGATCCAACTAAATATTCCGTTGCGCAGATGATTGCTGAAGGCGGAGAAATTCGTGCGTACTACGTCCTTCTCGGCGATGCAGAGAATCTGATCAACTTCCCACAGAACGATCCAAATGGTTATGGCCTGCACAAGGTAGCTGTCTCGGCTCATGCTGCCGTTGATACCTACAAGCCAATGGATGCAACAGGTGCTCTTTCGGGTGGTGGTCCAAAGACCAATTTGATGTTTACTGTCAAGGTAAATGGCCAGTCCATCATGGGTGGTAATTCATATGAGGAGCCCGCTGCTGTATTTACTGCACCAGTTACAGCTCGTCAGTACATTGAGTTCTCCGCGCCATTGAACATCTCTGATAGGTCTTATCAGCTGGGAATTCAGGGTGGCATTAAGAAATCTTGGGGAGGCACTCACGCATACACCAAGCGTTATCCTGCGCGAGTTATTGATACCGCAACAGCTGTGTATCACTATGTCGATGACCTTGCGTACAGGCAGCTTAACGGCCTTGGCCTTAGTGACCCTATTGCACAAAGAAATGCTGGTCTTCCTATTTATGGTAACGGCGCAGTAAGCGTTCTTGGTCTTGATGATCTTGCTGCTACGTATACAACTTCTGCAGCGTTTGAGGATCGTCAGGTGTCTGCTCGTTACAACACAAAGGGTCATGTCGTGTATATGCCTGAGTATGCTGGCGTTACTGCAGATGACTCTGTTGCTGGCGGTAATAAATTTGAGACCGATCCATCAACCAACATGTTGCTGACTACTGTTCGCAAGTCAGTCGACGAGATCAAGGCTGCGGGACCTGGTGATTCTTACGTTTATATTGCAAACGATATCGACGTTCCAGAGGGAACATCTCTTGCAATTGGTACGTATAACTCTGGTCCTTGCGATAATTCCGTTTTGGCTCCTGGCTTCAATGCGGACGGTTCTGTAAACCGCACCAGGCAGTATTACCTCACGTATCGTGCAGTTCCATCTCCTTTAAAGCTTGTGAAGACTGACTCTGACGATGCTTCCAAGCCTGTTGCTGGTGCAACCTATAGCCTATACAAGGCTGATGGCACACTGGTTAAAGAGGGGCTTACTACTGGCGCAGACGGTACCTTTACATCCGGAGATGTTCTTACAAAGACTGAGCTGACTACATTGGTTCAGAACACTGCGGCAACTGCAGATTTGCTGACTAAGGGTATCTATCAGGATGGAGATAAATTCTATCTGACGCCAGGCGATTATTACCTGGTTGAGACTGCATCTCCAGAGGGATATGAACTCAATGCAAATCAGATTCCATTTACGGTAGCTCTTGCAACATTCAATGCTGCAGACCAGACCATTGTTCCTGTAGAAGTTACTACGGCAGATAAGCCAATCACTCCTACACCAACCCCAACGCCGGAGCCTAATCCAGAGCCAAAGCCTAAGACTCCTAAGAAAAAGAGGTCTAACCTGCCAGATACTGGCGATGCAATGTCCATTGCAAGCGCACTTGCAGCTGCAGGTATTATTGCTTCTGGTATTGCGTACTCTGTAAAGGTTCGTCGTTAGTTTTGACGTATAGATCACAAGTGCAAAGAAGGCTGTGCTTCGCACAGCCTTCTTTTTTGCTGGTAAAGCAGAGTGGGGTAGATGCTTAGTTGGGCGTTGGTCTGCGCAGTCTGTGTAATCAACGCTGTTTGAGGCAAAACATATCCTCAAGTGGTAAAAAATCC